>LFTP01000143.1 GCA_001513395.1 Clostridia bacterium DTU080 | reverse complement strand
CGCTCGTCGGCAGCGTCAGATGTGTATAAGAGACAGGTGCCGACCATAGTCTTTGACGAAGTCGATGCAGGTATCGGCGGACGTACGGCTCAGGCCGTAGGCCACAAGCTGCGGGCCATGGCCAGAGAGCGGCAGGTATTGTGCGTTACTCACTTGGCCCAGATCGCTGCCTTGGGCGATGCTCATATCCATATTGACAAGACTTCCCACGATGGATCCACCCGAGTGTCGCTGCGTCTGCTTTCGGAGCAGGAGCGTGTTGCAGAGCTGGCACAGATGCTTGACGGAACAGAGTCGCCGACCACACTGGAACATGCCAGGGAGATGCTGGCCTCGGCGCAGGAAGGTGCCAGGCGTTGATGAGAGACTGAGCAGGTCCTCCCGGGTATCCTAACGGGCAGACGGATGCCTGGGAGGAGGAAGAGTCTTGCCAAAGGCCGGTACCTCGGGTGTGCTTGGTGTGCTCGTGCTGCTGCTGGTGGCTGCCGTACCCGACGTATTCTTGTTTCCGCGTGAGCTCCGGTTGTTGCCTGGCCAGGAATACATTTTACACACAAGTCCGCTGTTTACTATAACTGAGGTGGCAAAAGATGAGGGACGTATTCTCTCTAATACGGACGGAGCCACCGTGCTATGCGGCACCGCAGTGGGAGAGCACAGCCTTCAGTTGCGCGCCTTCGGGCTTCTGCCAGTAAGGGCGGCCAGAGTCCATGTGGTACCGGAGATGCACGTGGTGCCCGGAGGACAGGCGGTGGGGATCCTGTTGTCAGCATCCGGACTTTTGGTGGTGCGGACAATTCCCGTCATAACCGCCGACGGCAAGAGCTGCTACCCGGCGCGAGACGCCGGTATCAAGGCAGGTGATGTGCTTTTGAGAGTCGGCGAAACGGATCTGGTTCATCCAAGTCAGATCGAAGAAGAGGCGGCCAGCTACGGCCGGCTCGGTCTGGCGATGCCGGTCGTTGTTCGCCGAGACGGGAAGTTGCATCACCTGCAAGTGCGACCGGTTTTGGGACGCGACAGTAAGGGCGCGGCGAATCGCTTCCTATTGGGGGTTATGGTCAAAGACCCCATTGCCGGGGTGGGGACTCTGACTTTCTGGGACGCCAAGAGTGGCCGTTTCGGAGCCTTGGGGCACGTGATCACCAATGAACAGCATCAACCCGTGACAGTCGATGACGGCCGGATCGTGCCGGCTCAGATCCACAGCATCCTGCCGGGGATGAAGGGACGTCCGGGTGAGAAACTGGGGCTGTTTGAAGAGGGCGCCGGGGCCTTGGGTAAGATAGACCGAAACACACATTTTGGTATCTATGGTACTTTATTTCGCTTTCCGGAACCGGCTTTTGATCCGGTGCCGGTGGCCATGGTTCATGAGGTAAAGCCAGGGCCGGCTGAGATACTCACCGTGCTTGACGGTGAAAGTGTGGAGCGCTTTCAAATCCAGATTCTCGAGGTGCACAGGCAGTTTCGTTCCAACGGCAAAGGGCTGGTGATTAAGGTCACAGACCCGCGGCTTTTACGGCGAACAAACGGCATTGTGCAAGGCATGTCGGGAAGCCCGATTCTGCAAAACAACCGTCTTGTCGGTGCCGTAACCCACGTCTATATAAACGATCCGACTCGCGGCTTTGGCATCCTGGCGGAGTGGATGATCTACGAGGCAGGCATTGATCTCCAACATAACGAAGGTGGGAACTGGTTGCCACAGGCTTCCTAGCCGCCAGAATCCGTGTGAGGGGAGAGGCGTCTGGGTGCGGCTGATCTGGGAAGCGACAGCCGTTCAGCTTGTGCCTTCGTTGAGGGTCGATAGCTTGGGTCGTCAGTTAAAAAAGTACGCGGCAGGTCTAGTCTGCCTTCAGTCCTTGCGGCGTGAGGCGGTTTGGAATCTGGCCATCTGCAGGAATGAGTCGTACGAAAAGGCCATACTCGCATGGCAATTCTTGAGGTGGTTGTGTGCCTCCGAACGATTGCGGCGTATAACCCAGACCGTTTGGACGTGAACGAGGGGTGGGTTGTTGTTTTCGACGCACTTCGCCTGACGGGCTAAACCTGGTTGTCAAAGAGAAGTCAGACTGGCTTTCGGGTACGATTCCTCATGTAGTAGCCCTAGCAAGACTGACTGCTTTTGACACATCGGTTTGAACAACGATTGCCTCGACACCTCAGTTGGATCGCACGCGGTAGAAGGGCGGCAATCTCGCCGCATCAGTGAACGGTTTTCCCTCTGAGCGGAGGAGGTTCTCTGATGTCCCTGACATCCCATCTTCGAAATCCACGAAGCTCGGTAGCCCGATTCATGCATGAAAAACTTCCCGACGTCGAGACCGTTGTAAAGGATGCTGAAAACTGGCTTAATACACGGATAACAGTTAGGCCGCAGTGGCGGGATCCAAGTGGAGGCTATCCCTATGACGACATTGGAATGGCCGTTGACTACAGGATTCGATACTACTTCGGGGTTACACCGGTGGAAAAACTCGCCGCTTGGCGCGGGGCGTGTGAGTTAGGCCGAGGCGTTTTATGCGTGGATAACAGGGACCGCTACGTTGAGCCGGAGCCTTGTTGGGTAGAGTTTTTCTCCGCATTAGAGGAGACACTGGACGAGATCAGTCCCGCGCGTCGGAAATTGACAGCATCTGAAGAGGAGTTGTTAGGCCGTTACTGCTACGTCCTGGCGCTTCTTGAAAAGGCCTATAGAGCGGGTCCCGACCGATGCTTGCTCAAGGGAAAGAGCCCGGCTGTTGATGATCTTCTTCAGATGGCCGAAGAGGAGTATGTGCACGATATAAGAAGTCTTTCCTGGCTGTTTTATGATCACTACAATCACGTACTCGACAAGCAGGCGATCTTGAATCCGGAATTCGCCGGGAGCGCTCTCGTTGGAGGGGCAGACGCTGCGGTTGTCTGGTTGACATTAAGACTACCGTAAAAAGTGAAGTAAAATGCGAGTAGATTTATCAGATTATCGGCTATGCACTGCTGGATTATGATGACGAGTATAGCTTAGAGAGAGTAGGTCTTTAACAAGCTCTCCTGTTTGACTGGCCGCTAAACGTTCTTGTAGAACTGCTTTCACATGGACGACATGATTTGCTGAGCTTGCGGTCGGAGTTTAAGAGTCTGATACAATCATTACGCCGCATCGGTTAGGAATGCACGGACCAGAAAGTGGGACCGACGTCGCCAGCTTCGTACTCATAGTAGATCACACCTCAGGCAAAGGAGGGCCGGTGTGGAATCTTCGTTTGGTGTCGTCGTGGCGGATCAGGATCGAGTCTTTTGCCAAGCGTTGGCCAGTGAGATTGTGGCCTATCCCGCTTTTCGTTTATTGGCCGTAGTGCATGACGGTTTTCGGGCGCTGAAAGCTGTCGAAAAGCACGATCCCCGGCTGCTCATCATCGATCTGGTGGACAGTTCCGGCATGGATGCCATCGCCGTCCTCGATGCTCTCAACGGCCGGGAGCCAAGGCCAAAGAGCGTCATCATAAGCGCTCGGGCTGAAGACAGCTACATCGCCCGAGCTGTGGCCCATGGCGCCGACTACTACATAGCCAAGCCTTTTGACATGTCGGCGCTGATACAACGAATCACTCAGTTGCTACAGCCTTCGCCGGGATGGCAGTATTTGCGCGAAAGACGGCAGCGCCGCGTTGAACATCGCGTGGCGCAACTTCTTCGGAGGCTGGGCATGCCCTCACATTTTTTGGGTTTCCGCTATTTACAGACGGCCATCGCCATGGTTGTCGACGATCCTTCCTTGCTCAACCACGTGACGAGATCTTTATACTCCGAGGTGGCCAGACAACATGGCAGTTCGTGGTCAAAGGTGGAACGATCCATGCGCCATGCGGTGGAGGCAACTTGGGAGAAAGGGGATCTCGTCGCCATCCATGGTCTCTTTGGCCATGCCGTCGATCGGGATCGGGCCAAACCCACCAACTGTGCATTCATCGCCAGGTTGGCAGATCATGTCCGCATGCAGGCGCGTCTTGACTGGCATAGCTTTTCGGACACCGCGGATAATACAAACGACCCATTGACCTCAGTCAGCCAGGGAGGTTCGTGTATGTGGAAATCCGCGGTGTGGCACGTGTGGGAGCCCGTACCAAGGAGTTAGTCAAACGTCTGCAGCCAGGCGACATCGCCATCATCGATCATCGTGATTTAGATGAAGTGGGTGCCGACAGTCTGGCCTCTGCCCGGGTGCAGGCAGTGATCAATGCAGCTCCTTCCATGAGCGGACGCTATCCAAACAAAGGACCCAGTCTTTTACTTGAACGGGGAATCCCTCTTTTCGATAACGCCGGGCCGGACATCATGTCTGTCGCTGACGGCGAGCCGCTGCTGGTCAAAGACAATGTGGTCTACACCGATGCCGGACCCGTCGCCCGGGTGACACTTCTCGATGCCGAGACCGTAGAGACAGCTCTGCGACGCGCTCAAGAAAGACTCCCTGAGACCATTTCCGATTTCATAGACAACACCCTAGATCATGCCAAAAAAGAGAAGGACTTCTTTGTCGGTGATCTGCCCCTGCCGCCGTTGCGGGTCAGCATGCGCGGCAAACACGCCTTGGTTGTGGTGCGCGGTCTTCACTATCGCAAAGACCTAAGGACAATCAGTTCATACATCCGGGAGATGGGTCCGGTTCTCATCGGAGTCGACGGCGGTGCTGACGCCTTGGTTGAATGCGGATACACACCGGATTTGATCGTCGGGGATATGGACAGTGTGACCGATTCGACCCTGGCTTGCGGAGCGGAGTTGATAGTCCACGCCTATCTTGACGGCCGTGCTCCTGGACTTGAGCGTGTCCGGCAACTGGGTCTGCAAGCACACGTTATACCCGCCCCCGGTACCAGTGAAGATCTAGCTTTGTTGATCGCTTATCACTTGGAGGCGGACCTGATTGCCGCGGTAGGAACCCATTCCAGCGTCGTCGATTTTCTCGAAAAGGGACGGCCGGGTGCGGCCAGCACGTTTTTGGTGCGGATGAAGATCGGCTCCAGACTTGTGGATGCCAAAGGAGTCAGCCAGTTGTATACGGGCCAGCCCGGTACGCGCCATCTGCTGCAAATCAGTGTCGCGGCATTGATCCCCATAGTCTTGGTGGGCCTTTTGTCCGACACTTTGCGTCAGTGGTTGAGGCTACTGGCCCTGGGGCTGCGTCTGGCGTTGGGCTATTGATGAGGGAGTGAGCCCGTGATTATCGATATCCGGCATCATCTTTTTTCATTGGTGAGTGTCTTTTTGGCCTTGGGGCTCGGGATACTGATCGGGACCTCCATCAGCAGCGACGGGAGACTGGTCCAAGAGCAGTCAGCGCGCATTGATGCCATTGAATCGCAGTTGAGTCAGCTTCGGCGCGAGCGTCAGGCAGTAGAGGCTGATTTAGCCCGGACGGAAAACGATCTGGCCCGCTACCGGGAGTTTGGCCAAGAGGTTTTGCCGCGACTGGTGTCGAGGAAGCTGGAAGGTCGTCAAGTCGGTCTTGTGTTCGTAGGCGACAGCCCTGAGATACAACAGGCAGTGAGTGAATTGCTGTGGCTTTCCGGGGCCCGCGTAGACGGAAGTGTAGTGCTTTCGGACGAGGCGCTCGTCGCATCCGGCAAGATCCAGGCTCAGTTGGCTCAAGCCATGGCCGCCGTCTTCTTTGACAATGAAGAGGCACTTGAAGACCAAGATCTTGTTTGGCAACAAAGGCCGGTGGACCGACCCGATTGCATTGTCGTGATCGACGCTACCGGCAGTCCGCGTATTCGTCAATTTGTCTCCGCTCTGTCCGCTCAGGCACCTTCGGCTCAGATCGTTGTCTCTGCAAGTCTGGAATCACCGATAGAGCAGTGGGCGCTGATCAAGCGTCTAGCGGGCGGGGGATAGCTATGGCTAAGCCTGACGTGCGTATCGGTGTGGTGATACCCGCTTGGAACGAAGCGGAGCGCATCGCTTCCACGGTACAGGCGGTGCGATCGATTCCCTCGGTGGATGAGGTGTGGGTGATCGATGACGGATCGACGGACTCGACCGCTTCACAAGCCCGGGCGGCCGGAGCGCGCGTGGTCAGCTTAGAGCGCAACCAAGGCAAGGGCCGGGCATTGGAAGTCGGGGTTCATGCCTGTCCTGCGGAGGTAATCATGGTTTTGGATGCCGATCTTGAGGCTTCAGCTGTGGAGGCCGCGGCTTTATTGCCTCCGGTGTTAAACGGTGAAGCTGATATGACCGTCGCTCGTTTTCCGCGTCAAAGACCGGCGGGTTTTGGGCTGGTTCGAGGGCTGGCGCGCTGGGGGATTCGGCGACTGACAGGCTTGACCATGGAAAGTCCTCTGTCCGGACAACGGGCGGCACGTAAGGAGGTATTTACCGCTGTTCGCTTTGCCGAGGGCTGGGGCATTGAGGTGGCTTTGACCATAGATGCTGCCAGGCGAGGTTACCGGATCAAAGAGATCCCGGTCAATATGACTCACAGGGAGACGCGCAGGGACTGGCAAGGCTTTGTTCATCGAGGCCGGCAGTTCGCAGCCGTAGCCAGGGAACTGATTCCCCGACTGTTGTGGCGAGGAGGACCCGAGTGTTCATCACGTGGTTAGTCGTCTCTGCCGCCCTTTCTTTCATCTTCGGTGCGTGGTTGATCCAACCCGTCCTCGGCTTACTCCGACGGGGAGGATTGGTCCGGGAGAACTACCGCCGGCAGGAGATTCCGACCGGGTCGGGACTTGTTCTGCCACTGGCGGTGACACCGTCCGCTCTGCTATCGCTGGCTGTGGCCTCCTCCGGAGCATTGATCCGATCGCTCTCCGCCGAGCTGATCTTGCTCAACGGTATGGCCCTGCTAGGCCTTTTGGATGACAGTGCCGGGCAAGGGACAACCCGGGGTTTGGTCGGGCATCTTCGCCGTTTGTGGCACGGTGAGCTGACTACCGGTGCCGTGAAGGCCCTCTACGGAATCTGCATTGCCTTTTTGTCAGCCTCACTGATACCCGACAAAAGCCTCCTTGAGAGAACCGTTTCGACGGCAGTCATCGCCCTTAGTGCCAATGCCGTCAATCTCTTTGATCTGCGACCGGGCCGGGCATTGAAAGCGTTCTTCTTGGCTTATGCGATTATCGCCTTCTTAACAGGCAGCGCGGGTCTGCTCACAATGTCAGTGGCTGCAGCGGCCCTGAGCCTGGTATCTGTGGATCTGGCCGGCGAGGCCATGCTGGGCGATACTGGGGCTAATGTATTGGGCAGTTCGTTAGGCTTTTTCATCGTTTCTCAGGCTAGCCGGGGCGGTGAGATCACGGCCCTGTCTTTGTTAACGGCTCTTCACGTCTATGCCGAATTCAGCTCCATCAATAGCCTGATCGAGCGGGTTTCGTTTTTGAACTGGCTCGACTCCCTGGGACGATAAAAAGGGTTATTCCGGCTTGCTGCCGAAAGACCAGGAACTGTCAGGAGGAGACTTACTTGACGGGACTGGACACCAGGCAGATAGCCGAGATCTTAGGGCCTAACGGACCTTTTGTGGCGGCGTTCGACAGATTTGAGTTAAGACCGGGCCAACAACAAATGGCGGCCGCCGTGGCCGAAGCTCTCGCTGAGGGGCAAGTGGCACTTATCGAGGCCGGTACCGGTACGGGTAAATCACTGGCCTATCTGGTGCCTGCGGCGCTTTTTGCTTTGCAGCATTCCCAGCGCGTAGTTATCTCGACCAATACTATCAACCTGCAAGAACAGCTGCTGCAAAAGGACATCCCCCTGATCCAGAAGTCATTTCTCCCCCAATTGCGCGCTCGGCTCGTCAAAGGCTGGGGCAATTACTTGTGCTTGCTGCGTCTGCACAATGCCCTCCAGGATGAAATGGTTGAGCCAGAGATGCGGGATGAGCTGGCGGAGATCAGCAGATGGGCGGACCAAACCCAAGAGGGCAGCCTGAGCGATCTTGAACGACAGCCGGCAATGTGGGGCGAGATCTGTGCGGAAAGCGACAACTGCCTCAGAAACGACTGTCCTTTTTTCAGCCGTTGCTTTCTTTTTCGGGATCGCGCCAAGCTGGAAGAGGCACATCTGTTGGTAGTCAATCACTATCTTCTGTTTGCGGATATGGCTGTCCGGCGCGTCGTGGGTTGGGATACGGAGCGCTCAGTCTTGCCGGCATACAACTACGCCATCATAGATGAGGCCCATCATCTGGAGAAAGTGGCCACCGACCTTCTCGGCGATTACTTGAGTCAGTATTCTCTGTCACGGTTTTTGGGGCGCCTACACCGCCGAAGGCAACGCGCCTCTCGCGGGATTCTGGCTCAGGTGGTCAGTCTGGCCAGTCAATGGTTGCTTGAGAATCGTGAACCGACTCGGGCGGAGCAGGTGCTCTCGTTCATTGAACACAGCCTCTATCCGCTGTTGGCACAGATCGAAGAGGCCGTTCGAAGTAGTTTTGACGCCACCGAGCTCTGGTTGGGTGAACAGAACACACGCCGCATTTCATCCGAGGGAGAATGGCATACAAAGGTCGGTGAGTCGCTCCTGAAGCTCGATGGGTTGCTCACTGAACTGAACAAAGATCTCCGGCGTCTGATCAGTGATGCGGCCTCCCTTCTTGAAGGTGAGCCGGGGGTGCGCATGGAGCTAGAGGCGCTTTCTCAACGTGGAGTCGCCATGGCCAGACTGGCCAAGAGGTTGGCTCGCGCCGAAGGTGATGATGAGGTCTTTTGGGTCGAACGACAAAGCTCGCGGGTACGTGTGGTGGCCGCGTCCTTGGATGTCGCTTCGGCCATGCAGGAGTGGATAAGCAATCTTTCGGCCGCCGTTCTCACCTCGGCCACGCTGACCATCGACCGAAGCTTCGCCTATATGAAATCAAGATTGGGCCTGAGCGAGGTGGAGTGTAAGGAGCACATCATTCCCTCACCTTTCGATTACAAAGACCAAGTCCTCATCACTGTCCCCACAGACATCCCGGATCCCAACGATCCGAGATATCCTCAGGCTCTGACTGCAGCCGTTACGCAGTTCGTCAAGGCCAGCGGCGGACGGGCATTGGTTCTTTTTACTTCGTATTCCATGCTCCGTTACGTAGCCGGAGCGCTTGAACCCGTTAGCGAAGAGGAAGGCTGGCCGCTTCTTGTTCAAGGTGAGCAGAATCGTTCCTTTATGCTGCATGCCTTCCGTCACAGAGCCAGTGTGTTATTGGGCACGAACAGTTTCTGGGAAGGCGTGGACGTGCCGGGGGAGGCTCTGTCTTGTTTGATCATCACCAGACTGCCCTTTTTTGTGCCGGATGAACCCATCGTGGAGGCCCGTCTGGAGCTTTTGCGCCAAAGGGGATACGATCCTTTCTACAACTACTCATTGCCCGATGCTGTTCTCAAGTTCAAACAGGGTTTCGGCCGACTCATTCGCACGGGCAGCGATCGCGGAGTGGTTGTCATCTGCGATCGGCGCATTGTGACCCGCTACTACGGGAAGATCTTTTGGGCCTCACTTCCCGAATGCCAATCATATCAAGGGACTGTGGAAGAGATAGCCTCCGCCATCCGTGAATGGCTGTAGGTATCCGTCATTCTCCCCGGGCATATGCATTACAGAAGGCTGCATCGGGGGGATGACGCGGATGGTGTTGTATCTCAGCCGAAAAAGAGCCCTTTTCGTCTGTTTGCTGATCGGGGGACTCGTGGCGGCGGGATTGTTCACAACGCTGCAGCCTGCGGTTCAGGTAGTGGCTCTGCTGACCAATCGCCTGGTTCCCATCTATAGAGTCGATGTTCCCGGCAAGAGAATCGCTTTTTCTTTTGATGCCACATGGGGTACCGATCAGACCGATCGGCTGCTGAGCATTTTGCGCGAAAACGGTGTCAAGACTACCTTTTTCCTGGCCGGTAACTGGGTGGAGAGCAATCCCGACTACGTGCGCAAGATCGCCGAGGAAGGTCACGAGATCGGCAACCACAGCTATGCCCACGCCCACATGAACTCGCTCACTCCGGAACAGATCGAGGCCGATTTGCGCAAGAACCACGATCTGATCCTTCAGTTGACCGGTCGTGAATGCGATCTGTTTCGCCCCCCCTTCGGAGAGTATAGCAACAAGCTTCTCGAAGTAGCGAAAAAACTGGGATATCACACTGTGCAGTGGTCAATCGATTCGCTCGATTGGAAGGATGTGAGTGCGGATTTCATGGTTGAGCGCGTCCTGCGCGCTGAGTCAGGTGACATCGTGCTGTTTCACAATGCCGGAAAACATACACCTGAAGCTGTGGCCCGACTGCTTCCGGAATTGAAGCGACGCGGATTTAGCGTAGTCCCGGTGGGTGAGTTGATCTTCAAGGACGGCTATTACGTGGAGCGTCATTCCGGTGTGCAAAGAAGGCTTTCCGGTGCAGAAAAGGAGCAGACGCAATGAGGGTGATTTTCATCAGGCCGTGGCAGGCGCGGCTGATCATGGCCCTGGCTTTTGCTATGTTTTTAGCCGGGAGTTATCATCTGGCCACTCCTCAACTCATGACACCGACTCTAGGCCCGCCGCCAAAGGATGAACCTCTTTTTGCCGTGCCCAATGCGGAGGGTATGGTAGGATTAGCCGTCAACGTGGATTGGGGCAGTGAGCAACTGCCCGCGATGCTCGCTCACTTTCGCCAGGCCGGCGCCAAAGTCACTTTTTTTCTCACCGGCCGTTGGGCGGAGCAGAACACGGAGTTGGCCCGCCTGCTTGCGGAAGAGGGACATGAAGTGGGCAATCACGGCCTGAGCCATGTTCATCCGAAACAACTGGATGAACGGCAGCTGACCGAACATATCACGAAGAACCAACAAGTGCTGGAGTCGATTGTCGGACAGGTGAGCAAGCTTTACGCACCTCCCTACGGAGAGTGGGATCGCCGTATTGTGCGCGTGGCGGCCGCGCTTGGCTATCGGACCGTGCTGTGGACTCTGGATACAATAGACTGGCAAGACCCTCCGCCCGAGCGAATCTTGCAGCGGGTCTTGCCAAAAGTGCAGTCCGGTAGTATCGTTCTCATGCATCCGACGGCCAGTACGGTGAGCGCCCTTCCTCAGCTGTTACGGGGACTGGAAGAAAAGGGTCTGCGAGCGGTGACACTCTCCACTATGCTGGCCGCTTCCGAGGGCCGGCTTCAAGGCGAACCCAGCATGTCCCGAATCACGTTCCAAGAACCAGGATCTTCCTGACCCAGCCGCCACAGACTGATCCCGCCGAGTTGGTATTTTTGCACCAGTTCCAACTTGTAGCTGAGGCTTTGGCGGTTCTCAAACCAGATTTGCCGTCCGTCGCCGTAGCGGATGTAGGGGACCTTGGCCTGGGAGTCCCACAGCACCGGCACGCTGTAGCGCTCAGCGATGTTCATTGCCGTCTGATACGTCACGGCCCGACCTTCGCCGTAGCGGGGCCAGTCGTATCCGTAATTGGCTATGCCGAGAATGATCTTGTGGCGCGGCACACCGGCGCTCAAAGCATAGCGGATGACATCCTCCACCCAGGAAATGGAGGCTATAGGCCCGGGAGTCCCCCCGCTCCAGTGCTCGTCATAGGTCATGAGCATGATCTGGTCTGCATAGCGACTCAAGAAGGCGTAATCAAACGCTCCTGACCATGAATCATTGGGTAATTCACGCGTCTTGGAGGGAACTGCTATTGTGACCTCGAACCCAACAGGGTGAAGGACCTCATAGAGTTCCCGTACAAAGGCGTTGAGATGGTCCCGGTCACTGGGACGAACCATTTCGAAATCTATGTGCACGCCGCTCATGCCCCAGTCTTTGAGCACTTCAAGAATGTTGTGGACGAGCCGCCGTCTGGCGGTGGGGTTTGACAGCAGCTGATGAGCTAGTGCGGAACTGAAATTCCCGCGGCCTTTCGTGTCAAGGGCTGTGTTATGAATGAGGGCATATGTGCGAAGCCCTCTCTCACCGGCGTATCTTAGGGCAGCCCCGATATCCTGGGTGTCAAAAGAGGCGACCAAATCACCTGCGGCTGTGACTTCCCATGTCCACGGGCTGATTGCGGTCAACACGTCGTCATTGGCGCGCAGCGACGGAAGGGACGGCAAACGACTGTCCGAGACATAATAGCCCAAAACGGTGTAGGGCGTTTGTCGTTCGGGAAACTGCCGGTTCGCCGGCATAACCGTAAACGCGGTAACATAACCCACTTCGCCCGATGACAGACGGACTTGGTACCAGCTGCCGTCGCGTTTGAGTATCTCGACATAGTCGCCCCGTCGCAGCTCGGCGATGCTTTTTCGGCTTCCGATGGCATCGTAGACGACGACCACGTTGCCTGTGACCACTCCCAGGCTGCTGTCAGCATCGCTTTCGGCGACCTGCGATGCGGGAGGAAGCGCCGATCGTCGGGCGGGCGGCATTTCGCCCCCGAGCAGGCTGGAGAAATACAATGCTAAAGATATGAGTGTAACCAGAGCTCCTTGGAACACCGCCTGCCTCCTTAGTCTCGCACGCCTTGATTGTTGGGCGGCGAGGAAGCCCCGAATAGGCATGGGCTCTTTATGAGGGTTCTTCTTTGAAAGACGAGCAGTCCCTTTGAACAGAATTGTGTAGCCCCGGTAGAAGCTGGTTGTGAACGCATCGACCGTGTTTTGCCTTTACACCTGTGCTTACGTCTCCTTATAATGGGTTATGACTTGTTACGCAAGTCCAATGGGCGGGGGGAGTCGCTGATTGTACCGTAAGACAACTCTGGATAACGGTGTCCGTGTGGTTACTGAACACATCCCGTACGTGAGGTCGGTGACTCTTGGCTTTTGGTTTCAAACAGGCTCCCGGGATGAAGATGCCGACAACAATGGGATTTCTCACTTTATTGAACATATGGTTTTTAAGGGCACCAAGACTTGCACCGCCAGGGAGATCGCCGAGATCATAGATGCTGCGGGTGGACAGCTGAACGCCTTTACCGGCAAAGAACACACTTGTTTTTATGTCCGTGTGTTGGACGAACACCTGCGCTTGGGACTGCAGGTGCTCTCCGACATGGTGAAGAACTCCTGTTTCGATGAGTGTGAGATGAAAAAAGAAAAGGGCGTCGTCATCGAAGAGATCCGCATGTATGAGGACTGCTCCGACGAAGTGGTGCACGATATGTTGGCCGGTGCGGTTCTTGCCGGACACCCGTTAGGCAGAAGTATTCTGGGAACAGAGGAGATCATCTCCGCTCTTGATCGTGATGCCGTGGTCAATCACATGAAAAAATACTACACGGCGGGCAATCTTGTGGTGGCCGCGGCGGGGAATGTTACACATGAGTATGTAGTGGAGTTGGCCAACGAGCTTTTAGGGGACATGACCGGTGAGGCAACCCCGTTTTCGCAAGGCGCCCCGTCCGTCAAACCTCGCGGTCAGGTTCGCACTAAGGACACCGAACAGGTCCACCTTTGTCTGGGGACGCTCGCCGTAGGCCGGCGCAGCGAACAGCGTTATGCCCTCTATGTACTAGATGCAGCTTTTGGCGGGGGGATGAGCTCGCGGCTGTTTCAGGAGTTGCGTGAGGAGCGTGGGCTGGTCTATGCGACTTATTCGTATCACACGCTTTTCCAGGATATCGGCCTGTTTTCCATCTATGCCGGGTGCGGGCCCAACAACGTGGCGCATGTTATCGAGTTTGCGCAGGCCGAGTGTGACCGGCTCGTGAAGTACGGATTCAGCGATCTTGAACTGCATCGAGCGAAAGAACAGCTGAAAGGGTCGCTCATGTTGAGCTTGGAGAGCACCGCCAATCGCATGAGCCGTCTGGCAAAGAGCGAGCTTTTTGACGGAGTGTTTTTGACCCCGGATGAGCTGATAGCGCGAATTGACGCCGTCACCCGAGAGCAGGTGCATGCCATCGCCGAGGAGATTTTAGGTCCCGACCGCCGGGTGACAGTGGCCATCGGACCGATTGATCCCTCTTCCGTAGGTATTGACGAAGCAGTTGAGGAGTAGCCCGTTTATGCAACTTGAGATAGAGGTAAATGTCAAGCGAGTCGGCGTACAACACGTCGAGTTGCCGGAGTATCAAACGCCCGGGGCAGCCGGATTGGATCTGGCAGCCAACATTGCTACGCCCTTAACCATCCACCCGGGCGCTCGCCGACCGATTCCAACGGGTATTGCCATTCAGATTCCGAACCGAAACATCATGGGGTTGGTTTTTGCCCGCAGCGGTCTTGCCGCGCGGGCTGGCATTAATCTGGCCAACGGTGTGGGGGTCATTGACTCCGATTACATAGGTGAGATCATCTGCGTGCTTCAAAACAACGGCGATCAACCTTATACAGTGCATCCGGGTGATCGGATTGCACAGCTGGTCTTTGTGCCCTTGGTCGTAGCCAAGCTGCGCGAAACGGAGCGGTTGGAAGCGACCGAGCGCGGATGCGGAGGGTTTGGCTCCACTGGAGTATAGTCAGTGCTCGACCCGCATAGAGTGCAGTAGACAACTCACTTTTTCGGTGGTGAGGGCATGCGCTACTCCGAGCTGATAGGCAAAGAGATCGTCGATGTCTCTGCGGGCACCCGGCTGGGGTTGGTGGCGGGCACTGACTTGGTGATCGATACGCTCACCGGTTCCTTGGAGGCTTTGGTGGTCTTTCGGCGCTCCGGATGGTTTTCCGTCCATGAGATTACCGTGCCGTGGCACGGTGTCAAAAAGGTCGGTAAGGATATGATCATCGTCGATATAAGCGCTGCGGCCGAGCCGTTGCCGAGTCGTTCAACGGTATCCCAGATGCCCAAAAGGACCCGGCATTTCGTTCCCGGTGTGACCGCGGACGGCGATGATTCCGATGAGGCTACGGCCACATCCTTACCCGTTGACACTGATGAGCAAGAGCCGGATTCCGAATCCGTTGAATCCTCGACGTCGAAGAACAAAAGAGTCTTTTTGCGGCGCAGAGAAAGCTAGGTTTTCTCGGTTTGCCCCGTGAATGGACAAGTCGGTCAGAGAGGTGCTGAATATGGCGTTACGAGTTCTCGTCTCCGGAGCAGGCGGAAAGATGGGACGGGAAGTGGTTAAAGCCGTGCACAGTGCTCCGGATATGGAGCTCGTGGGTGCGGTAGATCCGGGATATGCAGGTCAAGACGTCGCTACGTTGTCGGGTATAGACGGGATCTCCTTGCGGGTAAGCGCCGATCTTGGACAGGCTTTGGCTTCGTACCGTCCCGATGCGGTGGTGGATTTCACGGCCCCCAAGGCAGTTATGCCCAACGCGCGGATAGTCTTGGGGGCCGGTGTCAATCTGGTGATCGGCACTACGGGGCTGAGCAGCGACGATCTGCTCGAGCTCGATGAACGGGCCCGTTCCCGGGATTTGGGGGTCGTACACGCTCCGAACTTCGCCTTGGGTGCCGTGCTGATGATGCGCTTTGCACGTGAAGCGGCCCGCTTTTTCCAGGATGTGGAGATCATTGAACTTCATCATGATCAAAAAAAGGATGCTCCGTCGGGTACGGCGATTAAGACCGCCGAGATGATCCGTGAAGCCTGGCAAGGCGAACGCAGCCGGAGCGCCGCCATGAGCGAAGAGTTGGTTGACGGGGCCCGCGGCGGCGACTTCCACGGAATACATATCCACAGCGTGCGCTTGCCTGGGTTAGTGGCCCATCAAGAGGTACTTTTCGGCGGGTTGGGACAGACGTTGAGCATCAGGCATGACTCCATGAGCAGGGAGTCTTTCATGCCCGGTGTCCTGCTGGCTCTGCGCCGGGTAGGCAGTATCCGGGGATTGGTATACGGTTTGGAGCATCTGCTTTTTGACGTCTGAGATCACCCTTCGGGAGGACAGGCACCGCCTTTGAGGCCAGACATATATTACTAGCAGCCGTGAGGGCGAGAACGTCGCAGCGGCGATGAAGCGTAGATCCAGCGATCTGCCAAGCCTGCACATTTGTGGAGGGGGAGGCACGGTGCGTCGTCGTATTCTGGAAGACAAGACGATAGCCCTCCTGGGAGGGGACGAGCGTGAGGCGATCCTGGCGCAGGCGCTGCTCGAGCAGGGCGCCCGGCTGCTTTTGGTCGGCTACGATGAGCGTCCGCAGTTGGCACAAGCCGTTCACTGTGACTTGCTTACCGCAGCTCAACAGGCCGACGTTGCAGTGGCACCCATGAGCAATACCGATGATGAAGGACGCATCAAGGTCACATTGGACCCCACCGCGGAGCTTCGGCTTGATGAGGCCGTGTTTGCTGCGCTGGCCGGGAAGACGCTTTTCATCGGGATTGCCAAGCCCATCGTGCAGGAGTTGGCGGGCCGGCATAGTGTGCGGGTCGTGGAGACGGCTGAGATCGACGAGATAGCCGTCTTGAACTCCATACCCACGGCCGAAGGGGCTATCTTGCGAGCCATGACGGAGCTTCCGATAACCATCCACGGCAGCTCCAACGTGGTCGTCGGCTTCGGGCGTTGCGGCGTGACTCTGGCTCGCATGCTGCGAGGCTTGGGAGCGAGAGTCACCGTGGCGGCGCGCAACCCGGCTCAACTGGCCCGAGCCTATGAAATGGGACTGGACATCATACATCTGGATGATATATCACAGGCTGTACAAGAAGTTGATGTGGTGTATAATACGGTACCGGCTCTTGTGCTCACCGAACAGATCATA
>LFTP01000047.1 GCA_001513395.1 Clostridia bacterium DTU080 | reverse complement strand
CATTACACGTCTGATAGACAAAAGCCGGGGCTGTCCCAACCTTGCTTTTGGGACAGCCCCCTGATAAACCATTGAGGATGTGACCGGAATGTTAGTGAAAGCACCGCGGGGGACGGCGGATCTGCTTCCCGGACAGATCGAGCGCTGGCGATGGGTTGAAGAGGTCGCGCGGGATGTGTTTCGTCAGTTCGGGTACGCGGAAATAGTGACGCCGATATTTGAGCATACGGAGCTATTTGAGCGCGGCATCGGTGATACGACTGACGTGGTAAACAAACAAATGTATACTTTCCTGGATCGCGGGCAGCGAAGCCTGACGCTGCGTCCCGAGGGTACGGCCTCCGTGGTTCGGGCTTATTTGGAGCACCATATGTACAGCGGTCCTCAGCCGGTGAAGCTTTTCTACATAGGGCCCATTTTCCGCTACGAACGGCCTCAGGCCGGCAGATACCGGCAGTTTCACCAACTGGGAGCGGAAGCCTTGGGCAGCCAGGATCCGGCGCTTGACGTGGAAATGATCGCCATGTCCATTGAGATCTTCCGTCGTTTGGGACTGGCAGATTTCCTCGTCCACATTAACAGCATTGGATGCGAAGTATGTCGACCGGCATATAAAGATGCTTTGCGAGCTTATCTGCAGCCGAAACTGGACGGGCTGTGCCGTACGTGCTTTGAACGCTATGAAAAGAACCCGCTGCGCATTCTTGACTGTAAGGTTGCCGCGTGTCAGGATGCCGCTAAGGGAGCGCCTAGGTCGGTGGACTATCTGTGCGAGTCATGCCGTGAGCACTTCGACGCCGTGCAGAAGTACCTCGATGCGTTGGGTATCAGCTATGAATTGAACGAGATGTTGGTCCGCGGCCTGGATTACTACACCAAGACTGTATTCGAGGTGGAAAGCCGCAGCCTGGGAGCTCAATCGGCTCTGCTGGGCGGGGGACGTTACGACGGTCTGGTGGAGGAGTGCGGCGGTCCTTCGACTCCCGCAGTCGGCTTTGCCGCCGGTATGGAGCGAGCCATGTTGGCTCTGGAGGAACAGGGTATTCAAGCTCCCTCCACGAGGGGCGTTGATGCCTTCGTGGTGGCTTTTGCCAATGACAAGCGGGGGCAAGTTCTGGCCTTAGTCCATCAACTGCGCCAGGCAGGGCTTGTCGTTGAGACCGACTATTTGCAGCGTAGCATGAAAGCTCAGATGAAAGCGGCATCGCGTATGAACGCGGCTCGCGTGATCATCTGCGGCGAGGACGAGCTTTCTCGTGATGTTGTGCAACTGCGTGACATGACAAGCGGAGTGCAAGAGGAAGTTCCTCTGGCTACTTTGGTGGAGCGGTTGCGAGCCGAGTTGTGTTAGGAGGTCCGAAGGTGGAGCAGAGCATGCGTAGTCACGGATGTGGCGAATTACGTCTTGAGCATGTTGGACAAAGGGTAAAGCTAGCCGGTTGGGTGCATCGTCGTCGGGACCACGGAGGATTGATCTTCATCGATCTGCGCGATCGTTGGGGCATCGTTCAGGTCGTTTTCAATCCTCAGTTGGGAGATGAAGTCTTCGAACGCGCTGAGAGGTTGCGCAGCGAGCATTGTGTGTTGGTCGAAGGTGAAGTTACGAAACGCTTGGAAGGCATGGAGAATCCTAGTTTGGCGACTGGCGAGATCGAAGTAATGGCTGATACGCTGACCGTGTTGAGTGAGTCAAAAACGCCGCCTTTTCAGTTGGATTCCCGGGCCGACGATGTCGATGAGACTCTTCGCTTGCGATACCGCTATCTCGACTTGCGGCGGCGCGAAATGCAAGAGACGCTCATTTTGCGCCATCGAGTCGTCAAAGCCGTTCGCGACTTCTTTGACCAAGAAGGCTTCTTAGAGATTGAAACGCCCATGCTGACCAAATCAACGCCTGAAGGAGCCCGCGACTATCTGGTGCCCAGCAGGGTGCACCCGGGATCGTTTTTCGCGCTGCCTCAATCGCCGCAGCTGTTTAAGCAGCTGTTGATGATCGGAGGCTTGGAACGCTATTTCCAGATCACACGTTGTTTCCGCGACGAGGATCTGCGCGCAGACCGGCAGCCGGAGTTCACACAGATCGACGTCGAGATGTCTTTTGTCGAGGCTGCAGATGTCATAGGACTCATTGAGCGGATGATCGCCTACGTTTTCGCTAAGACCATCAACGTGCATGTTGAGCTGCCCATCCGCAGGATAACCTGGCAAGAGGCTATGGACCTTTACGGCTCGGACAAACCTGATTTGCGCTTCGGACTTCCTCTGGTGGATGTGTCACCGGCGTTGGCCGGATGCGGGTTCCGGGTTTTTGCAGACGTGTTAAAGCGAGGAGGTCAAGTAAAAGGGATCAATGCCAAAGGCGCTGGTACCTGGCCGCGGCGTGAGATTGATCAGCTGGAATCGGTGGTCAAGCCCTACGGTGCTAAAGGGCTTGCTTGGATGATCGTCGGGGAGAACGGGGAGGTTCGCTCGCCTATAGCCAAATTCCTGACTCCCGATGAGATCAGCGACATCCTACGCACCATGTCCGCTGAGCCGGGTGACCTGTTGTGCTTTGTGGCGGACTCAAAAGAGATAGTCGCAGAATCACTGGGACGACTCCGCCTGTATTTGGGTGAGAAGCTGGAACTTATCGACCATAGCCGGTTCCAGTTTGCTTGGATTGTCGAGTGGCCGCTTCTTGAGCGCGATGCCGATACCGGCAAGTGGAATGCGGCCCACCATCCATTTACATCACCCGTTGACGAAGATGTGGAACTGCTCAGTTCGGATCCGGCTCGGGTGCGGGCCAAAGCATATGATTTGGTTCTGAACGGAGTGGAATTGGGCGGTGGAAGTATCCGGATTCATCGGCAAGACTTGCAGGAAAAAGTCTTTGAGGTCTTGGGGCTGAGCCACAGCGAGGCTCAGGAAAAATTCGGCTTTTTGCTCGATGCGCTGCAATATGGTGCACCTCCGCACGGCGGCATCGCCCTGGGGCTTGATCGGTTAGTCATGTTAATGGCCGGTCGGGAATCGATCAGAGATTGCATTGCCTTCCCGAAGACCCAAAGCGCCGCTGACCTCATGGTGCAGGCTCCGTCGCGGGTGTCCGAGGCTCAATTGCGCGAGTTACACATCAGGCTGGCTCCGGAGGCCTTGCCCAAAAAAACAGAGAGAGCGTAGGCTGTTGGAGGGTCTAGTGTGAATCTGTTCTCGATCGCAGGGGCAGCCGACGCAGCGCGGCATGCCCCCCTGGCGGCACGTATGCGTCCCCGGGATCTGGACGAGCTCGTGGGACAAGAGCACATCACCGGTCCGGGCACCCTGCTGCGGCGGGCGATTGAAGCGGACAAGCTTATCTCCGTCATTCTATGGGGTCCGCCGGGCAGCGGAAAAACGACGTTGGCGCGCATCGTGGCCAAGCGAACCAGGGCCCATTTTGAGCAGATAAACGCCGTTACCTCGGGTGTTCAGGATTTGCGCAAATTGATAGACCAGACTCGTGATCGTCGGGACATGCACGGGCAAAGGACCATCGTCTTCATTGATGAGATCCACCGGTTCAACCGCGCCCAGCAAGACGTCCTGTTGCCTGCCGTCGAGGATGGTTTGGTGACGCTGATCGGGGCGACCACTGAGAATCCTTTTTTTGAAGTCAACACCCCGTTGCTTTCTCGCTTACGTGTCTTCCGATTGCATGCTTTGAGCACCGAAGACATGAAGCACCTGCTACGGCGGGCCCTGGCGGATCCCGAACGGGGCTACGGAGGGCGGCACGTACAAGTAGACGATGAGGCTTTGGAGTATTGGGCCATGTGGTCAGAAGGAGATGCTCGCGTCGCCCTGAATGCTCTTGAGCTGGCCGTAGAGACAACACCGGAACGCAACGGCGTGATCGTCATTGACCTGCATACGGCTCAAGAAGCCATGCAGCAGCGCGTGTTGTCCTATGACAAGGGTGCTGATGAGCACTATGACACCATCAGCGCTTTCATCAAAAGCGTCAGAGGCTCTGACGTGGATGCGGCCTTGTACTGGCTGGCCAAGATGATTAAAGCCGGTGAAGATCCGCGTTTTATCATGCGACGCCTTCTCATCTTGGCGGCCGAAGATGTTGGACTGGCCGACCCTCAGGGGCTGGTCGTTGCCGCAGCCGGAGCCCGGGCTCTTGAGTGGTGCGGGCTACCTGAGGCCCAATATCATCTGGCCATGGTCACCATCTACTTGGCGAGCGCTCCCAAAAGCAACAGCGTGGGCGCATATTTCAAGGCCCTCCGGGATATCGAAGAACAAGGTGCGGCTTACGTGCCTGATCATCTAAAGGATCCCACTCGGGACGCCGAGCATTTGGGGCACGGAAAAGGTTATGTCTATCCGCACGATGTGCCCGAGCATTGGGTACCTCAACACTATGGCCCGCCGGGGCGGCAGCTGCCCCGATATTATGAGCCAAGCGGTATAGGCTATGAGAAGGTACTCGGCCAATGGCTGTCAAGAATAAGACGAGGTGAGCCGCCCGGGTGGGGTCCGGGTGACGGGAACGGTGATGAGCTCTGATGTCTAAAAAGAAAGTCATGGTAGCTATGAGCGGCGGCGTAGACAGCTCTGTGACGGCCGCTTTGCTCATTGATCAGGGATATGAGTGTGTCGGCGTCACCATGCGCATCACCGCTTCCGTCTCAGCCATTGAAGGGGCCCGGGCGGTGGCGGACGCTTTAGGCATCTGTCACCACGTCGTCGATCTTCGGCGGGAGTTCCAAAAAGAAGTCGTTGAATACTTTGTCGCCTCCTACATAAGCGGGCAGACTCCTAACCCGTGCGTTGTGTGCAATCCGAAGATAAAGCTCGGCCTTCTTGTGGAACGGGCCGGCTATCTGGGATGCGATTGCGTGGCCACCGGCCATTACGCGCGTGTCTTTGAGGACGCCGAAAGCCGACGCTGGTGCCTGGCCAAGGGCATTGACAGCAGCAAAGATCAAAGCTATTACCTCTATGGGCTGACCCAGGCTCAGCTGGCGCGGTTACTGTTACCCTTGGGTGAGTACACGAAACAAGATGTTCGTTCCATGGCATCCAATATGGGACTGCCTACGGCCCAAAGTGAGGAAAGTCAAGATATCTGTTTTCTGGAAGGCGTGGATTATCGGTCTTTTCTTCGCCAGTCATGGCCGGAGAGCTTGTGCCCGGGACCGATCATGGATCGAAGCGGCCGCGTCTTGGGCCAGCATGAGGGCTTGGCCTTCTATACGCTCGGCCAACGCAAAGGATTGGGTCTCAGCTCTCAGGAAGCTTTGTATGTCTTGGAGTTGGATCCTGTCCGCAATGCCGTCATTGTAGGCAGTGCCCGAGAGGTATATTCGTCCGCTCTTGTGGCCGCAGATGTCAATTGGGTGTCCGTATCGGGGATCTCTGCCCCTCTTGCGGTCTCTGCGCGCGTGCGCTATCGGACCAAACCGGCAGAGGCGGTTATCGAGCCTCTGGATGACGGGCGGGTGGTCACGGTGTTTGCCGAACCTCAAAGGGCCATAAC
>LFTP01000278.1 GCA_001513395.1 Clostridia bacterium DTU080 | reverse complement strand
CCGCGATGCCTCATCCGGTGCCAATGGAAACGCCCCTACATTTGGGCTTGTAACCTGATGAAACGCGGACTGACGGAGGAACGGGCATGGAAGTCCGCCACAAACGGACGAGGCCCCCGGTGGAATCCAGGAGCCTCACATCTGAACGAAGCCTTCAAGAAGTCCGTCTTCTGGGCACTTGGACTCGTCTCGCTGCTTGATGAACATCGACAGTTCCGGGACTGCTACATGAACCGCCGTGGCACGAAAACCGTATGCCCGGTGGTGTGGTAAGAGGCGGGAGCAATCCCGCTTCCAACCTGATTGGTGTTTATCCTCTATCTGCCAGCCATCATTGCAGCGATGTCTTCTTCTACGGTGCCGATAGGCTTGATGTCAAAGTTCTCAACGAGCACTTTGGCCACAGCCGGCGACAAGAAAGCGGGCAGCGTCGGACCAAGACGAATGCCTTTGACGCCAAGATACAGCAGAGCCAACAGTACGGCTACGGCCTTTTGCTCGTACCAAGCGATATCATACGAGATCGGCAAGTCGTTGATGTCATCGAGACCGAAGATCTCCTTTAGTTTGAGGGCGATCAGAGCCAGCGAATAGGAGTCATTGCACTGTCCGGCATCTAGGACACGGGGAATGCCGCCGATGTCGCCGAGTTGAAGCTTATTGTAACGATACTTGGCACAGCCAGCGGTCAGTATTACTGTATCAGGTGGCAATTGCTGAGCCACTTCGGTGTAGTAGTTGCGGGTCTTGTGACGTCCGTCGCAGCCAGCCATGACTATGAATCTCCTGATCGCTCCTGACTTGACGGCCTCCACCACTTTGTCGGCAAGACTGAATACTTGGTTGTGAGCAAATCCACCGATCAGTTTTCCATCTTCAAGCGGTGTAGGCGGCGGGCACTGCTTAGCCTTGGCGATGATGGCCGAGAAGTCTTTTTCTCCGTCAGGGTTTTCCGGAATGTGCGTCGCTCCCTCGTAACCCACCACTCCTGTGGTGAAAAGACGGTCGAGGTACGTGTTGTTCTTTCTCGGAGGCACGAGGCAGTTGGTGGTCATGAGGATCGGACCGTTAAACGCTTCGAACTCCTCATTTTGCCGCCACCACGAACCGCCGTAGTTACCCACAAGATGCTTGTACTTCTTGAAGGCGGGGTAGTAGTGAGCCGGCAGCATCTCACCGTGGGTGTAGACATCGACGCCGGTTCCCTCGGTCTGTTTCAGCAGAGCCTCCAGGTCTTTCAGATCGTGACCGCTGATGAGAATCCCCGGGTTGTTGCGCACACCGAGGTTTACCTCGCTAATCTCGGGATGACCGTAGCTGCCTGTGTTGGCTTCATCAAGAAGAGCCATAGCAGAGACGGCCGTCTCACCGGCTCGCATTACGAGATCGATCATCTCATTCGCAGACAATTCCTTGGTGGTAGAGGCGAGGGCCTCCGTCATGAAGTCCTCTATCTCTTCTTTTCGGTATCCGAGCACGGCGGCATGCTCCGCATAGGCCGAAATACCCTTTAGACCGAGGATCAACAGTTCTCGCAAAGAACGTACATCAGGGTCGGATGTCGCCAATACGCCGACGGAGGTAGCTTTCTCAGCGAACTCGGCGGGATCATCGGATGACCAAGTGGCGGCATCATGCAGATTCTCGTTGAAATCCTCGCCCGTCTTTTCTTTATAGACGGCCAGGAATCTAGAGCGCAGTTGCTCACGAATCATGAGGGCTTCCCGAATCAAACCCACAAAGCGTTCATCATCGAAGTTGGCGTTAGTGATCGTGGCAAAGAGAGCTTGGTAGATGAACCTGGCGGTTGAACGGTCCGGTCTACCCAATTCCTTGAGTCTTTCGCTGTAAATCGATATGCCTTTGAGTACGTAGATCAACAGATCTTGAAGGTTGGCGGTGCTTTCTTCTTTTCCGCATACACCTCTGACTGTACAGCCGGTGTTTCCTACAGTCTCCTGACATTGAAAACAGAACATCAACGGCCTCCTTTGATAGATACTGTGGCTATGCAATCCTTCATTAGCAGTCCTTTTGACACGGGTGTCCTTCTGTTGTATCGGCGATCACTTCATTGAGCTGGCTGAGCAAAGACTCTACGGTCAGATCATGAAGATGCGCCACGTCTTTCAGGGTATGAAAGGGCGCCGAGGGACAGCCCACACACAGCATCCTGTGTCTGACGAAGAACCGCATAGCTTCCGGGAAACGATGCAATAGATCTTGAACGGTCATCTCAGGACTCAGTCTCATCATGGCTCCAGTATAGGCGGATCCTTTGCATCATTCTTTGCGCCAGAGCAAATAACAGTCTTTTTTGCGCTGAGATCAACGCCCTCGGCGAATGCCATCAGGGCATGTGGGTCAGTGACAGTGATGCGCTCGCGTCCGGAGACCACCCAGCCCTTCTTCTCCCAAAGACTCAACGTGCGACTGACCGTGTACAAGGAGGTACCGATGTAGTCGGCGAGGTCTTCTCGACTAAGAGGAAACTCGATGACGATACCGTTTTCAGTCTTGCGACCGGCTTGATTCATAATCCGTAGCAGTGCGCGGGCCAAGCGTCCGTCCACCTGTTCCGCACACAGCTCGAGATAGCGTTTCTGTGTCTCTTTCATGCGCGCTGCCGCCATGCGCAGCACCATATCGGCTAAAGGCGGATGCGTACGTATCAGCTGACGCAGTGCTTCAGCGTCCCAACCGACTAGCTCGACGGTCTCGACGGCCTCCGCCGTAGCGGGATAGTCCGTTTGGTCATAGGCGGTCAAAAAGGCGATCAGATCGCCTGGTCCGAAATAGCCCAGGATCACTTCTTTACCTCGTTCGTGAAGTTGAGTCAGCTTGAGCCGTCCCTTGAGAATTAGATAGCCTTTCTCAGCCGGATCGCCTTGATGGAAGAGATTGCTACCCGATCGAATGACCGTCGATACCCCGCATGCCAGCAAAGCGTCGTGAATCTCCACGGGCAGGTTGGGCAAATGCTGAGAAATGTAGGATCTCGTTCGAGAATCGTGCCGTGTTCTCATGAGGGATAGTTTCTGGCCTTGTGATCAATAACCTGCCTAATTCTTCAATGTTCGAGAAGGGTGATAGCTGGCAAGAGCGAACGATTACGGCAAAGATCTCAGGAGGTAATCATGATAACGGTTGTCACGATTCTGGATGAGATTCCCTTTGTCCCCGATTCAGCCGATCTATTGAAGACGTTGGGCCTTGATGCATCATCGGATCTCGCCTCTGAGATTCAGGACGTTGTTGATCAGGCCGCATCAGTGGCGAAGCCCAAGGCGCTTTACGGAGTGGGCTATGTCGAGGAGCGAGGGCGGGATACCGTAACCATCGACGGTGTGGTCTTCACAAGCCGCGTGCTGAGGATGAATCTGACAGATGTGTATCGGGTGTTTCCTTTCATAGCCACGTGTGGCTTGGAGCTGGATGGTCTTCTTGCCCGCTACAGTGACGAGCTGTTGCGCTACAGCATAGAGTGTCTTAAATCACAGGCTCTGAACGCGGCCCGCAATCACTTGATCACTCATGTGCGTTCGAAGTACGGCATCTCCGGTTTGTCGTCCATGCATCCCGGCTCGGGCGACGTCGCTGTCTGGCCTCTTGAGCAGCAAGTGGAGCTTTTTAGACTGTTGGGCGATGCGCCGGCCCGGATCGGTGTGCAACTCAATGAAAGCTGTCTCATGCAGCCAAACAAGACTGTCTCGGGTATTCTCTTTCCGTCGGAGAGAGATTTCTACTCGTGTCGGCTGTGCCGTCGCGACAAGTGCCCCGGACGTCGAGCTCCTTTTGATCCTGAGCTGTGGAAAAAAACACATGAAGAAGATATCGAGGAAAACGATTAGAGGAGCGGACGGGACCGCTCCTCCCGGGAGATGAGACAAACGTCGGACTACCCATTTGTGCTCTGTGCCCATATTCTGACGCTCGAGGAGGTCCGTTCGTGACTCTTCATCTGCCTAAGGGCGGTCAGGCCAAGAACCATGGCTTGGAAGCGCCTCGGCATCTGGGTCCGCATCAAGGCCTCTTTCAGTTCGATATTCGCGTCAATGGCGGCCCGTAGCGCGGCGGGCACCACGCCTGTAATCCGCAATGCTTCACCTCCGGCACTTAGTCTGCCCATATGAGTGTCGGGGAGTCTTTCCATATATGAATCGGATGGCCAGATATGATCAATGAAATCATAGGCCGCCTGTGCACATGATCGGCGGCCCCGCTTGAGGGATGGACTGCGGTCGTGTTACTCTTTTCGCCGACTTAACAAACGCTTGTACCAAGGAACGGAGCGCTTGTCGGGAGCATTGCTTTCGGTGACGGTGGTAGTCTTGGGATTGAGTTCGGCTCCACATTTTCTGCAGTTCGTGGCGGCCGTCGGGTTGAAGGAGTTGCAGTCAGGGCACTTGATCGCCATAGGTCACTCCCCCCCTCGCTGTTATCAACATTCGGGAACGCGCCAAGAACATGACGCCACTTGTATTATACTCTAACATGTGTGCCAATTCCATGAATGAGATTCATGAATGGCTCCTTCTGTGCCATAGCGGTAGAG
Source organism: Clostridia bacterium DTU080 (assembly GCA_001513395.1). GTDB lineage: Bacteria > Bacillota > Limnochordia > DTU080 > DTU080 > DTU080. Next base: position 2,227 of record LFTP01000278.1, on the reverse strand, counting down.
GAGAAGATTGCGGACTAAGCCGGCTCTTCAGAAAGAGGGGGAGTATCCTCATCAGGGGGTTCGATAATAATGCGCCGTCCGTCCACTGTCAAGCGGACGCGACTTGGGCCTTGAAGTCCGATGCTTTCCATGTAAGACAAAGGAAGCTGCAGACGGCCGGCGGAGTCCAGTAGCGTATAGCGATCGTGAGTGGCTTCTGCCACATCTTCCGACAGATCGCGACGAACCGCTTCCGTGCTGGTCTTACCGTCACGGATTTCCACGAAGCGGTCCACGGCATTGGACATGCTGCGATCGTGAGTAACCACGACGACAGTGACTCCGTAAATGTCGCGGACTTGACGAAAGGCCTGTAGCACCGTTAGCGCAGTCCGTGAGTCAAGTGACCCGGTTGGCTCGTCGGCCAGTAGGACAGAAGGGTTGTTGGCCAAGGCGATGGCGATGGCCACACGTTGTTGCTCTCCGCCCGACATATGCACAGGTTTGTGGCGCATGCGCTTTTCAAGCCCAACCGCCTCTAACAGCTCTTTGGCTCTGTTACGATCGTACTTGCCGGCCAAAATCATAGGCAGTTCGACATTCTCCAGTGCAGTTAGATACGGCACCAGATTGCGGCTCACATTCTGCCAGACGAAACCCACGGTGTGTCTTTTGTATAGGACGCGCGCTCGATTGCTCATCCGCAGTAAATCCCATCCGGCTACATAGGCGCGACCCGCGGTAGGGATGTCCAGGCCACCCAGTACGTTGAGGAGAGTGGACTTACCACTGCCGCTGCTACCGATGATGGCCATCAGCTCGCCGCGCCTGATCTCCAGATCAAGACCTTGCAGAGCGAAGACCTCAAGATCCTCGATCTTGTAGATCTTCACTAGGTTCTGGCAAACAATGAAGGGCTCACCGATGGCGGCATCGGCCGTTGTAGGATTGGGAGGTGGGCCGGCAGGATCATCATCTTCCAACAGCTGCAGGCCGATCTGCTCAGTGTCTGTGGTTAGGCTCGCAGTCGCAGCTTTTGAGTGTGGGTGGCTCCGACTACGCCACCTTCTGGGTATCAAGCGTCTCCATGACACTAGACTTCCTCCCCTATCTTGACTGCTTGTGCCAGGCGCATGCGGAACAGTACAACCGCGAGAGCCAGCACTCCTACGAGGAGCATGGACAGCAGTACCACGTAGATCTTTTGCAGATCTTGTGCTTCGATGACGATCATGAACTGCGGTATGGCCTCTTTGAACTCGCTAGTCTGCTCCAGGAACGGTAAGAAGACATTGCTTATCAGGCGGCCCAGTAGAGTGCCCACGATGAGGCCCAGACCTAGAGAGAAGACCTGTTCCAAAGCCAACATGGAGATCAGTTGTCTGACTGAGAGCCCGATAGCTCGAAGTACACCGAAGTGGAGCATTCGTGCCCTCAACGAAAGGAATGTGTACAGGAAAAAGCCCATGATGGTTACAACTACTGAGACGAGAAAGCCAATGGACAAAATCCCGAAAAAGCCCATGCGGTGAGGTTCCCGACGACCCTCAACGATCTGTAGGCGACTGTCGGTCACTGATGAAACCCAGATGCCTTGTTCACGCAGGCTATCTACGGCGTCGATCAATGACGCACCGCTTTCCATCTTGAGCCAGATGGCATACGGCTCGAGAGTGGTGACCTGCTGCACGTGTTGCAGATTGGTGACCACGATCGTTCCCGCTTCAGGGTATAGAGTCGGCCACAGATCTATGCCTGCCACGATGAAGACATCAATGGGCTGGTTTTTAAGCATCAAAGTGATCCAGTCTCCGGGATTGAGATGGTTTTCCTCCATGAACTCGTTGGATATCAATGCTCCTTCGCTGTATCGCGTCAGGAGATTGAGGTAGTGGTAGTAGTGGATGGGCGTGAGATCGTGGCGAAACCACGCTACATCCGCGAATTCACGGGGGACTATAGCCATCATCTGTCCCTGACCCCTGAAGTTTCCGCCTACCTGGATGTTGACATTGCGCGTCAAAACGCGGGCAGCGGCTTTGACGCCGGGAAGATCTTCGTGCACGTAAAACGGCGGTTCGAAAACCAGGGGTTCGGGCGGTCTGCTGTCTTCATCGCCTCCGCCGAAGAGACTGAAAAAGTCATCGGGATCGCCGGCGGTTGGTAAAGACCACTGCTCAGTAAGCACCGCATCCGCACCGATGGCGTACATAATGCGATCCTCAAAATTGCGAGACAGGGTGCGAGC
>LFTP01000079.1:6435-16209 GCA_001513395.1 Clostridia bacterium DTU080 | reverse complement strand
CTCATTCAGACCGGCGACCAGAGCTTGACGTGCTTCCGCCACATAGGTTCGGGTATCGGCGATATACTGGCGGTCTTGCAATGAAGCCACCGCCGCCACCTGAGCTAGGCAGTTGACACTCCACGGAGGCTTGATGCGCCGCAATTTCTCAACCAAGTCTGGCGCGGCCACAACGTAGCCCACCCTAAGTCCGGGGATGGCAAAAAACTTGGTCAAGGAGCCGAGAACCACCAGATCCGATCGCTTGACAGCGTCAAACCGTAGGCTGTACGCTTCGGGCTCATCGATAAAATCAATAAAGGCCTCATCGATCACACACACCGTCCCAGCCGAGCAGGCCCGTCGCACCAAATCCTGGATCTCGGTCTTTTTCATCAGTTGTCCCGTCGGATTATTCGGATGGCACAAGAACAGCACATCGGCATCTACTTCGTGCCGGTGTGCGCTGTCATAGGGGACTCTGATCACTTCCGCTCCGACACGTTCGAGGGCGACTGCGTACTCGACAAAAGTGGGCGAGAAGACAAGGCCGCGACGGGGAGCCACCTGTTCCGTCACCAGCGGAATGAGCTCCGCCGCTCCGTTGCCAACCACGATGTTGTCAGGCTCCACACGCAAATAGCGGGCCAGCTCTTGGATTAACTCGATACAGTCCGGATCCGGGTAATGTCTGATCAAATGGAGATGGTTTTTTATCGCCTCGACGGCTCGGGGTGAGGGCCCCAACGGGTTTATATTAGCACTGAAATCTATGAATTCATCGGGAGATCTGCCGTGTTGCCGCGAAGCGCGGTAAACGTTTCCGCCGTGAACATGCACCCTAATCACCATTCCTTAGGCCGCTGCTTGCGCAACAGGTAGACGAAAAACGGACCTCCGGTCAATGACGTGATGATCCCCACGGGCAATTCGCTGGGAGGGATCACACAACGAGCCAGTGTGTCCGCCAGCAGCATAAAGACGGCCCCCATAAGACAAGCGTTAGGAATCAACCTTCGATGATCCGGTCCGACAAGAAGTCTCACTACGTGAGGAACCACCAGGCCGGCGAAGGCAATGATCCCGCCGGCCGCCACCGAGGCCGCGGTCAGAAGCGAGGCGGCGATCACCAGCCGCCTTGTGGTCTTTTCTACATCCACCCCCAAACCCATGGCCTCTTCTTCGCCAAGCAGCAGTGCATTGAGATGTTTCGTATGCAACAAAACGATGACGAACCCTATGGCACAGTGAGGAGCAAGCGCTTTGACGTGGCTCCAGCTACGGGCGGAAAAGCCTCCCATCAACCAAAAGACCAAGCCCTGTAAACCTTGTTGAGGCATCAAAAACATGAGCAAAGAGACCACCGCCGACAACACGGAGCTCACTGCCACCCCGGCCAAAATGAGATGGGTCATTGATGTGCGCTGTTGAGCTGTGCGAGCCAGGTTAAAGACGACAAAGACGATGATCAGCGATCCGGCAAAGGCAAAGAGCGGAACCGTACTCAATCCCCATAGCTCGCCCCGCAACGGCAACACCATGGCCACGGTGGCCCCCAAAGAAGCCCCCGATGATGCGCCGATGACATAGGGATCAGCCATGGGATTTCGAAACAACCCTTGGTAGACGGCTCCCGACAGAGCCAAAGCGCTGCCGACCATGGCGGCAAGGATGATCCGCGGCAATCGAATACTAAGAATGATCTCGCCGATTAACTCAGAACTCCCCGACGGATTGACCAACGCGCCCACAATCTCTTTCACCGGGATTTTCACCGCGCCGATGCTCAGTGCCAGAAGCGCCGTGGCCACAAGAGCTACCATGAGACCGCCGCACAAAAGCTTGCTCAGCCGATTCCGCACTCTGCCCCACACCCTCACTCAAATAACTCGGGATAGATTGCTTTGGCCATCTCCAGGACTCCTTCGCCGACGCGCGGTCCCGCCCGGGAGACCAGGTTGTCCTCGACCAAGCGGACATTATCCTTTTGAACGGCACTAACCGCTCTCCAACCCGCCTTGTTCTTCAGCGTCTGAGGATCGACACCGGCTCCTCCGGGAACGTCGGGAGCCAAAATGACATCCGGATTGGCGGCTATGACCGTCTCCAGACTATAGGAGGGATAATCCGTGTTTGCATCTTTTGCTATGCTGACTCCTCCGCCCAGGGTGATCATGTCGCTGATTAGAGTCTTTGGACCGACACTCATGACCGGCTCATCCCACAACAGATAAAGAACTGTCCGTTTTCCGACGTCCGGCAACGACGATGAGCTCAAAGCATCCCGCACCAAGGCAATTTTTTCGTCTATCTCGGCATTGACCGTCTCTGCCCGCTCGGGAACACCGGCAATCAAAGCTGCCATGCGGATGTTGTTCTTGACATCCTCGACCGATGAAGCTTTCTGACAAATAAACTTAATCCCTCTGCGCTCCAACTCCGTGACCACTTTGTGATGTATCGTCGTGCCAAAGACTACGTCGGCCCTAAGAGCAACGATCAACTCGATGTTGGGATCCGAAAAGCCGCCCACCTTCTGCTTTTTTTCGACCGCCGGAGGATAGTCGCAAAACGTGGTCACCCCGACCACCCGATCTTCTAACCCCAAAGCAAAAAGGATCTCCGTCCAGCTGGGGGCCAAAGACACCAAGCGCTCAGGCCGGGAGGATATGACCACTTCCCGCCCCATGTCATCCGTAACGGTCACGGGATACTGAACGCCCTCCGCCTCTGCCATCACACCGCAAGTCAAGACGACAACAATGAGAACTGCCAACAAAGAAAACCTTCTGCACATCCTCATTCTCCCTTCACTGCCTAGTCAAAGCCATTTGCTTTCGTGAGCTCCGACGTGACACGGGTACGACAAGCGGAGCATCGTACACCGGATGCTCATCAACAACGACCCGGTCACCGTAGACGGAGACGACACGCTCCTGCGTGAGCACCTCCCGAGGGGATCCGTACCAGCGGGCTGTACCTCCTCCCATCATGATGATCTGATCGCAGTACATAGCGGCCAAGTTGAGATCGTGAAAGACCCCGATCACGGTCATCCCCTCATCCTCGCACATCCCGCCGATCAAATCCAAAACGTCCACCTGATGCCCGATATCCAGATGTGAAGTTGGCTCATCCAACAGCAAGACTTGCGGTTCCTGAGCCAAGGCGCGAGCGATCGCCGCTCGCTGTCTTTCACCCCCGCTCAAGGCGGTTACATAGCGATCGGCCAGGGAGGCCACCCCTGTTAAAGCCATGGCCCGTGCCACTATTTCCCGGTCACATCCGGTCTGCCGCAGCGATCTTCCATGGTGAGGAAGCCGGCCGAGCATCACAAATTCCTCAACGGTGAAATCAAAATGCACGTGATGATCTTGAGGGACCACGGCCACGATCTTGGCCACAGCCGTCCTTGACAGTGACGAGACGTCATCATCTCCCAACATGACCCGGCCGCTCGCCGGACGCAAAAGACCGGCAATGCACTTCAAGAGAGTCGTCTTGCCGGCTCCGTTTGGACCCACCACGCCCGTGAAAGAACCGGCCTCGACCGTCAAAGAGACATCCGAAAAGACAGTGCGCGCACCGTACAAAAAACTCAAGGAGTCAACGCGAATTTCTATACTCATCGCTTCACAACCCATGCTTCTTTTCGATGTCAAAAAAGCCCGATCCCAAAGAATAAGGAATCGGGCATGCGCGCGACAAAAAGCGCAGACCAAAGTACCCACCTTTACTCCGAAGGATCACGGTACACCTAACCAGGCAGGTCTCCTGACTTCCGGATCGCGGCCGTTGTGCGGATACCTTCCCATCTCACGACAGTGGCGACTCCGCGGGCTCCCCGGTTACAGTGGCGGGACCGTTCAGGATTTGCACCTGATTCCCTAGCTCCTGGTTAGCGCGTATTCGATTTTTCGCCCCCATCTTATACCATGGAACACTTTGAAGCAAGTGCCAGCGCAGCCGAGACTTCCCGGCAGGCTCAGCCGCTGCCTGCAGCAAAGTCTTTCTTTGCAACTCAATCCGGCTTTTTCACCGGCCGGACAAAAAAGAGGGGAGATTCATGTACACACAAGGCAAATGTCGCAGCAAATGTCATGGCAGCCTTCTCATCACAGTCATTGCTCTGACCGTCACACTGATCGGTCTGGCCTCTCAAGCAATCCATGCATCACCCGTCGAGATGGGCTGGAGCACTTTTATCACTGGCCCTTGGGAACCGGCGGTCACTTGGCCACCCGAAGACTCCGAAGTCCTCGGTGCGGGTCTGGTAAAAGGCGTTCTCGCCAAGGGCACCAAGCATGAAACTCCTTATTATATCTACAACAGCGGAGTCAAAGGACCTACCGTCGTAGTCATCGGCGGCATGCATGGCAACGAAAAAGCGGGCTATATGGCGGCTCGGGAGATCAAAGACTTCACGGTAAAAAAAGGACGGCTGATCGTCATTCCGGAGCTCAACAAACCGGCCGTGAAAGCGGGTAAACGTACCAGCAGCCTGGGTGATATGAACCGGGCCTTCCCGCGCACGAAGACCGATTCGCCGAGGAATTCTCTGGCTAAAGACATCTGGAACCTGATGGCAAAATACCGTCCGGAGTGGCTTGTGGATTTGCACGAAGGCTATGACTTCCACAAGATTAACAAGAAGTCCGTCGGTCAGACAGTGATCTACTATCCGTTGCCTAGCGCCGCCCCGATGGCTAGCGCCATGGCCAAAGCGGCCAGCGCTCTGGTTTCCAACCCCAAGCACGCCTTTACTGTCCTGAAATACCCCGTGGCCGGCAGTCTGGCGAGGGCCGTCTCCATCAGATTGGGCACTAAGGGCATGATCGTGGAGACTTCACGCAAGCAGAAATTGTCTCTGCGTGTCGCCGAGCATAAGGCCGCCGTCGATGCCATGTTGAAAAAACTGGGTATGCGCTAAAAAAGCATATCATCAGGTAGGAGGGCGGGATTGTTCCCGCCCTCCTACCACACCACCGGGAATACGGTTTTCGTGCCGAGGCGGTCATCTCGCGCTCGCAAAAGCGTCGATGCCGATCGAGCAGCGGCACCAGGCCAGGTGCGCAGAAGAATCTCTTGAAGGCTTCGTTCAGATGTGAGGCTCCTGCATTCCATCAGGGGCCTTGTCCGTTAGTGGCGGACTTCCATGCCCGTTCCTCCATCAACTGCGTTTAATCAGGTTGCGAGCCCGAGTGTAGGAGCGCTTCCGCTGACGCCGGATGGGACGGCCGTCAAGCTTCTCGAAGACGTTCTTCACCTGCTCAAGCCGGAATTAGGTGCCCCAACCGCGCAGAAGCGGAGTCAGCTCATACAGGGTTTGTCTGAGACTCTATCCCCTCCCCCGGCGAAAGAGCTCCTTCATTTTTTTCTTGAGTCGTGTCACTGATTTCGGCGCTGCTTTGAGTCGCGGCTTCATGTGAAAGGTCATGGAGTAGCCGAGGAATATCCGCCGCCAAGACCAACCGCGCTTTTCTCACGGTTGACCTTGAGCGTAAGCTTACTCTCCAAGAACCGGGAGATCGATTCCATGACTCGCTCTCCGGCCCGCCGAGCCTGCACATAAACCATGCAGGCGGCATATCGGCAGAAGACATGCCCTCGTCTTTCCAGCCCCTTGTTCGGCTCATCCGGAAGGAAACACTCCATGTCGAGCGCAAAAAACCGCAGGGGCTGCCCCATACGCTTTGGGACAGCCCCTTCACATCGTGGTGCCGGAGGCGGGAGTCGAACCCGCACGGGTGTTTAAACCCAGAGGATTTTAAGTCCCCAACGTCTGCCATTCCGTCACTCCGGCCTATCCGCTTATTATTATAACCCACTACGGCTCTTTTCGCATCTGGAAAGTCTCAATCATCCCCTGCAACAGATCCGCTTCACTGATGATAATCCGTTTCTTTCGCAACAGATCCATGGCCGCCAAAGCGATAGCCGCCCCGGCCAAGATGATGTCCGCCCGTTCAGGTTGCAAGCCGGGCACCTGTCGTCTTTGAACCAAGGGCATGGCCGCCAACCACTCGGCCATCTCAGCTATACGCCCGTAGGTGAGCACGTGTCCTTGCACGCGCTGCGGATCGTAGACCTCAAGCCGCAGATCGATAGCGGCCAATGAGGTCAGCGTGCCGCCGACGCCGATTAAAAGCCCTTCTTCGTCAGGCAAAAGCCTCGCGGCGGGAATCAGACTTTGCTCCAACTTCTCATTTGCGGCGTGGAACAGGGCCTTTACATCCCCCACCGCATCATGACCGGACAATGAAATCTCATCCGTGAGGCGTACGGCACCCGTCTTCACGCTGGCGGACCAAATCATTCCTTCTTCAGCCGTCCCCACCACGACTTCGGTACTGCCGCCTCCGATATCCAAGACACCGACCGCTTCCTCCGGCGGGCACTTGTCGCCCAAGATTGCACTGATACCCGCAAAGGCCAGTCGCCCCTCTTGTTCTCCCGAGATCACCCGCAAAGCCAATCCCAGTCGCTCCCAGGCCGGCCAAAGCAGTGCTTCGGGATTGGCCGCCTCGCGCACGGCCTGTGTGGCCACCGCCAACACCTGGATCTCTTCTTCCGCCTTTCCCTCACGACCTGTCCGAAGAAACATCTCAAGAGCATGGAGCGTGCGTTGCAGGGCCGCAGGCATCAAGGTGCCGTGAACCTGCAATCCGGCGGCCAGGCGAGTGCTTTGCAAAGCCGCGGCAGCCCGCTGCTGACGACCGACATCGTCTACATCGACGGCCAGCATGCGACACGAATTCGATCCGACATCAATAGCTACAATACGCCTTATCGGCGGAGGATCCCCGCACATACAATCCCAGCATCCCGAAACATCCACACCGTGATGCAAAAGCAGGGCCAGCGTCTTGGCTCCCACCGGATTGCGACTGCCCGGGATGTCATCGACGCGCTCCAATGAGCGCTCTTCCCCCACCGGCCCGGCCAGATAATCCCCCAAATGGGCATGCAGACACTTGATGCCCTCGACACTTCTCATTCCGCCGACACCTGAAGATACGAGAACCTGCCACTGAGACGGATGTACCTGTCGCATCAGGCGTCCGTGTTCTTCCGGCAACACCTCCAAGCGCTCTACCGCCGCCCGGCGGTGGACATCCGCCCATTTTTCTTGCAGACCTTCCGCTTCCAACCAAGTCTTGAGCCTACCCACCCAGCCCTGGCTTTCCAGGCGCCCCACCGCGGAAACCAAATACGGACACGTCAGCCAATACAGCGTGGGAAAGACCCGAGGCTCGTGCTCGGATCGAGCCGCCTTCTGTTCGGAACGCCGCAGAGGACCCCAGACCACAGGGTTTGTAACGATGACTTGCGGGAAGCCAAAGCGACACCGGCGGGCCACCGCGATGACCTGACGCGGCTTGCGCTGCAACTGAGCTGCAATACACCGCATATCTTCATCGGTAGGTCTGCTCCACCAATCCTTCAAACACACTCGCCTCCCGCGAAAAAACACCATTGCCGTTCGCGGACCGCTCCCTCTAAACGGCATCGGATGATCCGCGCCGGGTTCTTTAGGACAATCAAGCTGTAAAGTGAGATGCAGGAGCGTTTAGCACACTCCTGCCCGCAACTCACGGATGTCATCAAGCGACCCTGGCAGGTGACACTGTCTACTGATCTGATCAGTGTCACTCGACCGCCTGCGACCAACGATTCCGCTCCGGGACATCTGTTTCTCATACGGTAGCGTCCGAAGCACTCAAAGCCCTCATCGAGTTACCCTGTGATCGACCCTCGAAAAGAGCCCCGAGGGTCGATCAATTCGTAACTTTACTATCCCAAAACGCTCCGCAGAAACTGCAGATTGGCCCGTGCGGACGCAATCGCATCATCAAGCGTCGACGTCTCCAAGACGAGATATCCGTCGTAGCCGACCTCCTGCAGCGTTTCGATCAACTTGGCTATGTGCAGCGGACCGTCCGCCAACAGATACTTGCCGGGCTGTTTGACGTGCACCTGGGTGATCGATGTCCCCAGCCGGCGTATGTCGCCAATCGGGTCAAAGCCCTGATACAAAGCGTTACCCACATCGTAGTAGATGCCCACGCCGACGCCTCCGGTACGCTCCAAGAGCTTCTCGAAGCGTTCAGCCGACTGCGTATGGGTGCGTCCGACGCTTTCCATGGCCAGGACCACACCGGCTTCGGCCGCATCGGATCCGGCCGCCTTAAGTGCTTCCACCCATCCGTCCGCCGCCTCATCATAGCTCATTTCCTGCGGAGCACCCAGGGGCATCAGAATCACTTTGGCGCCGAGCTCGAAAGCAAAACCCACTGCCTCCCGGGCCACCTTGATGGCCTCTTCGCGAGTCTCCGGCGCGGCGGCAAGCGGCCCCCAGCCGTGAATGCACAGGGAAGCGGTCTCCACACCGGTCTGACGGGAATCCTCAGCGAGAGAGGCTCTCGTGGAAGCCTGCCACAATGAGCTTTGAGCGGCCCGTGACGCATGGACTCCCAGCTCCACGCCGTCAAAGCCAACGCTCGCCGCCGTGGAATACAGCTTATCCCAGCTTGTACCCAGTATGACATCAAGAATGCCTATCCGCATGCCCTGCTCCCCCTTAGTCGGATGCCGCGTTCGGTGCTTCCGCCTTCAGCAACTCCGGCACGCTGACCGGCTTGCCCGTCCGGGCGGAACGCTCACCGGCTATGGTTACGGCCAAGGAGCGAATGCCGCTGAGGTAGTCAGACTTGATAAGAGAAGCATTCCCAGTCTTGATCGCCTCTACAAAGGCGGCGTCTTCCAAAGCCATGGGGTTGTTGCTGTCCGGGAACTCCTGTGTCCCTTCCGGTGTTATGACCCGCATCGGGCGTCCCAGAGGAAGTGAAACGGTGATATTCTCAGCAAACACATGCACGCCCCGGGCCTCAGGCGGGGTTCCGTAGCCGGAAATGAGACTGTTGGCGAAGTTGGCGACGACCCCGTTGACAAAGGTCATGGTCATGCAGTTGACGTCGAAAATGTCATAGTTAGGGTTGTTCTTGTGGTTGATGCGCAAATCCGCGGAAGCATAGACCGTATCTACCTCGCCGACGAGATAGCGCAGCTGATCGACGTGGTGAGTCGCCTGCTCGACCAACTGGCCTCCGCAGGTCTCTTGCCTTGTGTACCAAGGGGTTCCCGGCGTACCTCCGAAGCGCATGGCCAAGGCCATACCAATCGTCTTACCTTCGAGGAGCTCTTTTGCCTTTTCGATCTGCGGGCTGTAGCGCAACTGATAGCCCGAGGCGGCGATCAGACCCTTGCGCTGTATAGCGTCGAGAATCCGTGAAGCCAAGGCCAGATCCAGAGTAATGGGCTTTTCGACGAGCATGTGGATTCCGGCCTCGATCACTGCCTCTTCAGGATCTCCGTGTACGTAGGGCGGCAGACACAGATAGACTCCGTCCAGCCGCTCTTTGCGGATCATCTCTCTGTAGTCGGTGTATCCGACGGCGTCGAGCCGTCTGGCAAAGCGTCCGGCCTCGAGTTCCTTCTCAACATGGTCATTGACTACCTGCCTGGTCTTATCGATCTGCTCCGGGACGATATCACACAAGCCTACAACTTCCGCATCAGGGTTACAAACCAGATTCCTCAAGTGCGAACGGGAGATACCACCGGTGCCAATAATCCCAATCCGTACAGTCACTCATGTTCACCTTCCCTGCGTGATGTGAGGCCGCATATAAGTGTGCTTGCCTTACAACTCCTCATTCATCTTGAAAGGCAACATCCCTGCCTATAAAAAACCAAAGAAGGACCCACAAAACACTGCGGGTCCCGTATTGGCGG
>LFTP01000079.1:0-6406 GCA_001513395.1 Clostridia bacterium DTU080 | reverse complement strand
CACGCCTGCTCAAAAAAAGTCTCGTCTGGTGCCGCGACCGCCTCGCTTGCTGTCCTGGTTGCGGCGCAGGCTGGCCAATCGCTCATCGCTGTCTTTAAGAAACTTACTCAGTTTTTCCTCAAATCCACCTCGCGAACGGCCACCCGGTCGACGACTGGCGCGAAAATCGCGCACTCCATCGCTGTTCACTTGTTTGATGGAGAGCCCGACCTTACCGTTTGAAACGTTGATCACCTTGACCTTTACCGTCTGACCCTCTTCGAGGTAGTCCCTGATGTCCCTCACATAGGCATCGGCTACCTCCGAAATGTGTACCAAACCGGTAACGCCATCATCCAGCTCGACAAAAGCGCCGAAATTCGTGATGCCTGTTACCTTGCCTTCCAAAACACTACCGACCTCGATGGCCATACGAGAGTGAATTCCTCCTATGAGATTTTCCCGAGACCTGATACTCGGCTTCAGCATTGTAACACAGGGGTTGCAAAGTGTCAATATGGCTGAATATTGCAACTTTGTTTGGTTGTGAGTACCTTCCACCGCGATTAAGGGTTCACCAACCGTCAATCCTGTCGGCGCTATTGCGACGCTCGACTTCCAAAGGGCTCACGCTTTCTTCAGGCTTGATAACCACGAAGACCGTCTCGCCTTCGGCCACAAGACCCAACTCCTCGCGAGCCACACGCTCTACATACTCATCACTGGAGACGCGCTCCAACTCTTCGAGCAACTGAGCATTCCTCATTCTGACGGCATTCAAAGTCCGGCGGGTCATCTCGATCTGTCTGTCCACTTTTTGCATCCGCCATATCGCCACGCCGTACGAACTCGCCACAAAAAGCAAAATCAAAAGGGCCACAAACCGATAGAAGCGAGCCGTAACTTTGCGCCGGCGACGCCTGCGCAATCGTTGAGCAGTGGACGATATCTCTTCATGCTGCTGCATAGCGTCGCTGACCCCCTCCGGCTAACCATTCTGTCATGTTTGACTTCTACAAATTTGTCCGCATAACCTGCCCCATTCCGGGAGTACTATCGACGGAAAAAAGGCCGGATACGATTCAACCGAAAGACCCACCTGCTTCCTGCCATCGGAGGACGGCGATAACGGCGAACACAACGCTTTATGCCGCCAAACACCGACATGGGCGCGCCGGCGGCTCTCATCAGGACACACACGGCGACGGTGATCCTTCTCATGAGGGATCGGAAAGCGTGAATCAGTGTCCATAATACAGCCTCGCTGAATAACTGAAAATAGCAAAACAGGCCCAGAGCCATTCCCAAAAAGACATAAAGCCTCAACTGCCCCCAGTTGCAGGCGATCAAAAGCACGAAGATGACGGGTGTTACCATGAGCCAGAAGATGAAATCCATCACCACGCTCATTTGCCGATTTGGCTGGACCAGTGAGCGCACCACACGGTAGACATCGAACATGAATCCGGTCACCAACCCGGTGACAACCATGATCACCAAGGCAAGGATCTGTGACGCCATGGGCAGCATGTGCTCACTCCTCGCAGTCAAGACTGCGCCTACTTAAACAGCTTCGCCAAGAAGCTGCGGCTCTTTTGCCCCAGTGTCGCTCCCGTGTATTCCAGAGTGCGCACCAGACCGTCGACGCGCAGGGTTCCGGTCTCCAAGTTCAGCTCTTTGATCTGGAGTCCCTCACCCCGAACGATCATGGCCCCTTCGTCCGTCTCCAACAGCACCTCGTTTTCATCAAAGCTCTCCACGCTCACCACGCCTTCCATGGTGAGATTCTCCCGCGCTTTCAGCGTCAACTGATGGCGCCGGGCGCTCACCCGGGACGGTGTCTGTGGGCTCCCGACCTCCGCTTTTTGCGTCGAACTGCGCACCGACACCGATACGCACCTCCCCCTTCGTCATGCACGTCTTTTCCATGTCTATGCCAAAGAGGGAGTGACGGATACACCTGCCTAAGCACTTCTTACTTCCAGCGCTTTTGCAGGCTGACATTGCGGAAGAAATGAGTCACGATCTCTTCCGGACTTCGGCCTTCTTTGGCCATCTTGTAGGCATCCCACTGCGACATACCCACGCCGTGGCCAAAGCCCATACCGCGAAAGGTGACCGTCTGACCGTCGACAGTGAGTCCGTCTTGATCGACCAGTGTTGACATCATCCTTTCCACACCTACGGCGAGGCGAAAATCAGCGCCGTGCATGGACGTCTGTCCGTCCGTCCCGATGATGATAAACTCCGTAACCCGTCCTGAGGGTCCGCGCTGATTGATCCGTATGTCCTTCACCTGACCAACATTGACTCCGTGATCAGCCAAAGATTTGGTGATCTCATCGAGCGAGAACGTAGCGGTCCATCTTTTTTTGTCTTCCGGAACATATTCATTGGCCGGCAACTCTACGGATACTGTGTGGTTTTCCGGTTTGGTGTAGTTGAGTCCTTCCGCTGCCGTGGCCGTTCGGCCGCCGCTATAGGAGTGAAACCAGGTGGTCACATAGGTATCCTTGTCCATCAGGACCTCTCCTCGGGTCTTGTCGACTGCCTTGGAGATGATCGGGGTGATGTTTTCGGGCTTGTAGGCTTGAGCCTCTTCCACATCGGTAGATATGTGCCCATCAGGGTGTCGCGACAGGTATTCCATGGTGAAAGAGCGCGCCAAGATGGCTTGAGCCGCATAAGCGTTTTCTGGCCAGTCTTGCTCTTGGCCCTCGGCGGTGGGCGAGCGGCCCATCTCTCCGGCCACAACTCCTTTGATGTACTCTTCAATGGGCATCGTCCTGGTTTCTCCCGTTTCGGTATTGACGACTACCGTAACCTCCGGCTCATCGATCAGTGCCGTCCGTCTGCCCAAACCGCAGCCGACCAACGACAAACTCGCTGTCAAAATGATCATGACCACCGTCGCACTCCGACAAGAATGCATATCGACGCCTCGCTTTCCAAAACCTAGATACACAAAAACCCGTCCCGGATAGTGTTTCACGGCTACCTTAGAGGTTATTCCGCCAATAAAAAGGGGAAACATGAAGGGCGGAGGGAAAAGAAAAAACGTTGAAATCAGCGTTTTGCGGCCGTCGTATTCGCCAAACATGCAGGATTTGAGACAGGCAAACAGAATAAATGCCCGTAAAACGGGCAAAAGGAGCAGGCGTGTCGGCAATTAGGCGACATGCCCATGCAGTGCAACCTTATTCTAGGAGGAAATGCGAATGAACAAAAGCGAGCTCATCGCTGCAGTGGCTGAAGCTACTGGCCTTACAAGGAAAGCCGTGGGTGATGTCGTCGAGGCTACTCTCGAGACGATTGCAGACACGCTCAGTCGCGGAGAGAAAATCAGTCTGGTCGGTTTCGGTACCTTCGAGGTAAGAGAGCGTGCAGCCAGAACGGGTATCAATCCGGCTACCAAGGAGCCGATCGAGATTCCCGCGACGAGAACCCCCGCCTTTAAGGCCGGCAAGCAGCTTAAAGAAGCCGTACGCAAATAACGAAAGCTACTGCCTATCCTACAAAAACGGCCTGTCCAAAGTTGAGTACTCAGTCGATCGACCTTCTCGGCCGTCCTCGGTCTGAGAGGGTCGATCATGTATGGCGATACTCGCCGGCTCGCCAATTCGAAACGCTCTAAGAGCTGCGCCACGATTGCACAGGTGCCATTTGCCCGGAATCGCATCATCGATGATGCTTTTTATGGAGGACACAACAGTGCGCGAAGATGCGGATATCACCATTGTCGGGCTTGGCCCGGGAGCCTTTGAGCAACTATCCGTCGGCGCCTGGGAAGCTCTTCGTCAGGCGCGTTTGCGTTTTTTGCGAACGGCCATTCATCCAACAGTCCAGGAGCTGACCGCCCGGGGCATACGTTTTGTCACTTTCGACGAGCTTTATGATAAGAACCCGGATTTCGAAAGCCTGTATCGACAGATCGCCGAACGGGTGATAGCCGCCGCTTCACAGGGTCCCGTGACCTACGCGGTACCCGGACATCCCCTCGTGGCTGAAGAGTCCGTGCGCCTGATCATGCTGGAGGCCGAACGCCAAGGCTTGATCGCCGCTGTAGTGCCCAGTATGAGCGCGCTTGACGCCATTTTTGCCGCTGCCCGTCAGGATCCGGTGGCCGGCCTGCAAGTTTTTGATGCCCTGGCATTTGAGCCCAACGAGTGGATCCCCGGCCGCCCAGCCGTCTTTCTTCAGCTTTATAATCGTTTTGTGGCTTCGCAGCTTAAGTTGGCGCTTTTGGAGTGGTTGGAACCGACCACTGTCGTCACTCTGATAAAAGCGGCCGGGACTTCGCAAGAGCAAGTGCAGTCCGTTGCCCTACACGAGCTTGACCGACAGCCTGTCGACCATCTGACGTCGTTGTTTTTGCCCGGAACTGCCCATCTTCCTCCGCCTGGATCCGTGCACTCCCTTGCCCCTTTGACTGAAGTGATGAAGCGCTTGCTCGCTCCGGACGGCTGTCCTTGGGATCGCGAGCAGACCCACTCCTCACTTGGACGCTTTCTCATCGAAGAAACCTATGAAGTCATCGAGGCCATCGAATCGCAGGATTACGAGGCCTTGTGCGAGGAGCTGGGTGATGTGCTCCTTCAAGTCGTCTTTCACGCCCAACTGGCGGAAGAAAACGGCGCGTTTAACATCGATGACGTGATACAAACCATCACAGAGAAGATGAAAAGACGTCACCCGCATGTTTTCGGCGACGTGCAAGCAGCCGATGCCAAAGCCGTGTTGGCCAATTGGGAGGCCATCAAGCAAGCCGAGCGAAAAGAAGAGGATCCACAAGAAAAAAGCCTGCTCAGCGATTTGCCCCGGCATCTGCCGGCGTTGATGTACGCCGAAAAAGCGCAAAAAAAAGCGGCTACCGTCGGTTTCCAATGGCAGAATGTACACGGTGCCTGGGAGAAGTTGCATGAAGAGATCCGCGAACTGGAAGAAGCTATCGCCGCAGGCAACCTAGAAGAACAGGACGCCGAGCTCGGTGATGTTCTTTTTGTCCTGGTCAATGTGGCCCGCTATCTGGGGATTGATCCTGAAGCCGCGTTGCGCCGAACTACGGAGAAATTCATCCGTCGCTTTCGTTTTATAGAGCAGAGCGCTGCCCGTCGAGGGCAGACTCTGCATGAGATGACGCTCAGCGAAATGGATGCCTACTGGAACGAGGCCAAGAAAAGGGGATCCTAAGAACAAGCCAAATCGGCTTCCGCCAACAGCTTCTTGAATGCCTGCGCGGCCACTCTGAATAGCTCCGGTCCCGAAAAGCCTGACATGCGGCCTGCCGCAGCCAAGTGAGGCTCCAAGGAGGCAAACCCCTCAAAACCCATGGCCTTCAACTCGGCCACGATCTGCCTGAGACCGCCGTCACCCTCACCGGCAGGGACAACTTTGCGCGTTTCCAAGAGCGCGTCTTTGATGTGCAAATACTCGAGATACGGCTTGATCTTCTCCCAGCATTCTTCGTAAGGCCTGAGTCCGACTTGTACGAAGTTCGCCGGATCAAAAATGGCCCGAAGATGCGGCGAGTTGACGGTGGAGAGCAGATCCACGCATCGGTCAGCTGTGTCCCCATAGATGGCCTTCTCATTCTCATGAAGCAGAATGAGACCCTCCGCCGCAGCCGCTTCGGTCATGGCCTGCATGCGGTTCATTACCTCATCCCGATATGTGACCGGATCCTCTCCTTCAGGGATGAAGAACGAGAAAACGCGGATGTAGCGCGTGTTCAACGCTTTGGCGATCTCCATAACCCGTTTGAACTTTTCAAAATGGGGTTCAAAATCATCTTTGATACCGATCTTGCCGATCGGCGAGCCAATACATGACACCCCAACCCCACGAGCACGCAATGCTTCAGCGATCGTCTGCACTTCATCGTCACTGAAATTGGATACGTTTTTTCCCCACACCCCGCGCAGTTCCAGGAACTTGATCGATTCCGAGGTCAAGACATCTAGTTGCTCCGTCAGATCCTTCGAGATCTCATCTGCAAAGGCAGAAAGACGCATCATGCCATCCTCTCCCACTTGATCTTTAGACTCATCCTTCTCTGTTTATGGCTCTAAACCTGTTTATTTCACGAGGCATCCCGCAAGAAGCCGACGACTTCCGCCGCGCGAGAAATGCGGTTCATTCCTCTTTCATCAACTTCGAGCAATGTCTACCCTTTAGGCCCGACGAGAACGTTACCTCAAGACCCGCACGCGTTTGGCGCATTTTCCGTTCCAACGTACTCTGGAGCAGTTCGACTTCTCGTTCCAGCCGTCGATCGATGAGCGCTTGATCCGGGAATTGGCCACACTGAGCTTTGTCAGTGAAGCAGCCAATGTGATTCTTCTCGGTCCTCCGGGCGTGGGAAAGACCCACTTGGCCGTCGCTCTGGGACTGCGTGCCATTGAGGCGGGATTTGGTGTCTACTTCGTGC
>LFTP01000135.1 GCA_001513395.1 Clostridia bacterium DTU080 | reverse complement strand
CTCCCATACCGGCTTCCAGATGCCACTCAGTGGCCGGAGCCGCCAGTATGCCCGCCTCTTCGGCATAAGACAGAATGGCCACGGCCAGGTGGTGTTCCGAACGCTGTTCAGCGGCCGCGGCCAAAGAGACAACTCTCTCGGCGGTGCCGTCAAAAGGAACTACCTCCGTCACGCGGGGCTTGCCCTGAGTCAGGGTACCGGTCTTGTCGAAGGCGAGCGTGTCCACCCGGCCGATGCTCTCCAGTCTCTCACCGCCTTTGATGAGAATGCCGCGCTTTGCCGCATAGCCCAGGCCGGCCACGGTAGCCACGGGTGCGGCCACCACCAAGGCTCCCGGGCAACCGATGACCAAGAACGTCAGTGCCAGTTCAATATCTCTCCAAAAGACATATATGGCCACGGCGCTGACAATCACCGCCGGCGTATACCACTGAGCAAAGCGATCCAAAAACTTCTGCGCTTTGGGCTTTTGCTCCTGAGCTTCAGCCACCAGATAAATCAGACGGTTGAAGGTCGTATCGGCACCGACGTGGGACGCCTTGATCTCCAGATAACCGGCCGTACTGACGCTCCCGCTGAGTACCTGATCACCCACTCCCACTTCCGCCGGCAGCGGCTCACCTGTCAAGGCGGCTGTATCCAAAGCAGCCTGTCCGGCCAAAACCACGCCGTCGACGGGCACTTTGTCGCCGGGCAAGACAACCACGGTCTGTCCGGCCTCAACGGTGTCCGCCGGCACTACCCGGATCTCTTCACCTTCTTTGATTCTGGCCGTGCGCGGACGCATATCGACCAATGTGCGCAAAGCGGCTCGCGTTCTGGCCAGAGTAATATCCTCAAGATAGCTGCCGAACATATAAAGAAAGGTTACCGCCGCCGCCTCCCACGGCTCACCAATCCACAGCGCACCGGCAGCGGCGATGGAGACCAATAAGGGAATGGTGAATTGCCTGGCCATGAGCCCCAACCAGGCCAAGCGAACCACCGGAAGCCCGGCTATCACTGCGACGGTGACCATAAACGGTGTGTAGTGAGCACGAAAGACCCACGCCGAAAGGATAAGCACACCGGAGGCAATAATAACCAATAGCTTGCTGTGTTTTGCGATTATTGTCCTAATTTTGGACATACGTATCCCCCCAAACGATCATCCTCAGGAGGTTCGGCCCCGGCAGGGCTGCCGGGGCCTCATCTTGCTCTTGCTCTTTACTCCAGAACGTCGGCACCGAATTGCTTTATTCTGGTCTTGATATCTGCCTCTTGGACCTGGCTTTCGTCATACTCCACGTTAAGAGAGCCCGCCCCGAACGACACCTTGGCGCTTTTTACACCCGGAAGCCTTTGTAGGGCCTTTTCCAGTTTCGCCGCGCAAGCCGGACAGCTGAGCCCATCCAGCATGATCATCTGACGCTTCATTCATATCGCCTCCCGGGTGTATCATGACATAACTTGAGGGTCTCATGCATTGACGCGCGTCAAGATTGATCAGATCTGGGCCAGGTCTTCAAGTGCCTCGCGATCCGTGACGACAAAGAGCCTCTGACCTTTTTGCTCAATAATCCCCTTTTCAGCCATGCTCCTCAATCTGCGGCTCAGAGTCTCAGGAGTAGTGCCTAGGCGCACTGCCAATTCCGCCCAAGAGATGGGCAGGCTCACCGTGTCGGACTCCGCCGCCTCGGCGTAGCGGAGCAAAGCGGCCGCCAGTCGTTGACCTACATCGCGCAGGCCCAACTCGGCGATGAGCTGTTCTGCCTCATAGAGACGCTGAGCCAAGGCTTCCACCAAAGCCAGGCTGACTTCCGGATGGAGGCACAACAGCTTTTGCACTCCGGTGCGGGGCACCATGCAGACCTCGGTGTCCGCTGCGGCGATAAGATCTCCTTCGAGCTCGATCTGCGTAAAAAGAGCCATCTCCCCGAAAAACTCCCCGGGGCCCAAGACTCGGATCACCTGTTCGCGTCCGCTGGTCGTGGTCCGGACCAGCTTCAACTCCCCTTCGGCCACGATCACCAGATGCTCGATCAGCGTTCCGTGAGCCATGACAGTCTCGCCGCGAGACCAGCGCCTGCGTTGCATGGTCTCATCCAGCCGCCGCAGACTCTCCGGCGGCAGATCGCGAAAAACGGGCACCGCTGCGGCGCAAGATTCCACCATCGTCATCTGCATCCAGCCTCCCTGCCTGAGGTTTCATCACGAGTCCCCGACTCCCTGCACCATGTTCTGGACACCGGATATATGAAGGAGGATTTAGCGCTCCGGGTGGCAAATGCATCTTCTTGTAAATGCGATTTTTCCATCAATGGACGCCCTACTTAGACTGAGCATTGGAGAGATTACCACCAATGGACGAGGCACAACGTTTGTTGCTTAGTGGAAACGAAGCCGTGGCTCTTGCCGCTTCGCACTGTGGAGTCGCTCTCGGCACGGGATATCCCGGGACGCCCTCCACGGAGATCCTTGAAAACTTCTCCCTACTCGGCGGTCATGCCCAATGGGCGCCGAATGAGAAAGTGGCGGCCGAAGTCGCCCTAGGCGCCGCCTATGCCAACGCCCGCGTGTTGGTCACCATGAAGCACGTCGGCCTCAATGTGGCCGCCGATTGCCTTTTCACCATGGCCTACACGGGCGTGACCGGCGGTTATGTCTTGGTCAGCGCCGATGATCCGGGCATGGCCTCCAGCCAGAAT
>LFTP01000109.1 GCA_001513395.1 Clostridia bacterium DTU080 | reverse complement strand
GCCCCGTCAAGTCCAATCCTAGTTTTTCGCTTCTGATACGATCTGCTTCAAGGTTCTTTCGGCCTGCTCCAAAGCAGTGGGTACAGGCAGTCTGCCCTGAACCGCCTCGGTCAGGATATCTCCGACAGGACCGCGGAAGTCAGTGTACAGCAAGTGTCGCGAACCGTAAGGGATTATGGGACCGTCCATGACCTTGATGATTTGATCGGAATAGGGTCCTGTGCGCAATTCAGGGTAATTCATCATGCTCTTGCGAGCCGGCAGGTTGGTCCCCCAGGCAACGAGGTAATCGAGCAGATACTTGGGCTGCATCCAAGCCTCCAGCACCTTCCAGGCCTCTTCCGGATGTTTCGTAGACGAAACCATGAAAAGCACTCCCGCCCAGTAGTGAGTCACATCCGTTCCCACCTCGGGACCAACGTAACGCCGCAAGGCGATGTTTGTGTTTTCCACCCCGCCGAAGGCAGTGATAGCATCGCTCAACTCCCGCGGACTTGCCCAGTGCATTACCGCTACGTTGCCGGTATTGAAATTGCCCCTTTGATACGTAGGCATTCCCGCCAGCGTAACCTCGGCCAAGTAATTGAGGGCTTGACGTCCGGCTTCACTGTTGACATTGATAGCACCCGTGTCTACCTCGATGCTTCGCGTGCCTAACTGCTCAAGACAGCGCTCGAAGTCGATAAAAGTGACCAAACCGGCGAGACTGTAGGCGGAGTACCCAAACACCTCCGGCTGACCTGTTGGCCCGATTTTGGTCAGTTTCTTGGCAAAAGCGATCATGCTGTCCCATGTATCAGGCAGGCTGACTCCCGCCGCCTCTGCCAGATCCATATTGTACATGTCCCAGTAGGGATGCACCGAAAACGGAACGGCATAGGTCTTACCGAAATACTTCAGATCCGCAAGGGTAGCCGGGATTAAATCGTTGCGATCAGGCCATCTAGCCAGATACTCATCCAAAGGTTTGGCTATTCCATTCCTCACCCACATGCCCAAGACATTACTTGAATCGTAGTACAGATCAGGGGCGGTACCGGCAGCGACATTGACAATGAGCTGTTCGCGTTGGGCCCACTCAAAGGTGTGTACAGTAAGTTCGATATCAGTGCTGGTGCTGTTGAAGGCTTCTTGAAACCTGTTCGCCCAAGAAGCAATAGCGGGCGGCTGCGACGAAAACCACATAGTGATCGGAGTCTTGGCCGCCCAGACACGCGATGAGACAATGCAGGACAAGGCGATCAAACACATCGCCCGCAAACACCTTCTAAACATGATCATAGCCCCCACTTCTCACATGTTTTTCCAATTTATAAAGCACCATTTGATATCTTTGCTTGACATCTTCGCTCAGCTCTTCCCCGTTCCCTGCAATCGCGATCCTGAGCGCGGCAGAGGGATCACAAAACGAACGTGGAAACCGTGATTAGCGAAGGCTTCGTTTCCAGCAATGCTAAAAGCCTCAAGGATTGATCACGATGGGAGTGATATTGGAAGTCATCGCTGTAACGGTGGAAGATGCCCTGGCTGCGGAACGAGGAGGAGCTGACCGGCTAGAGTTGATCGCCAATTTCCTCGAAGGAGGCACGACCCCGTCTCCGGGCCTGGTCCGCAGTGTTAAGCAGGCCGTCTCGATACCTGTCAACGTCATGATTCGCCCACATGGAGGCGGCTTTGTATATTGCTCTGCGGAAGTGGATGCCATGATCTATGATGCCGCACTCGTTCGCAGGCCGGAGCGGATGGGATAGTCGTGGGCGCCTTGCGTCCGGACGGTACGATCGACACGGAGACCGTCGCCAGGGTTTTGGATGCGGCCCGCCTACCGGCGACCTTTCACAGAGCCTTCGACACCCTTCCCGAAACGACCATGCCCGAGGCTCTCAAAACACTGGCTGATATGCCCCGGATCGAGCGTGTCTTGACTTCCGGCGGTCGTGACAGCGCCTATGAAGGCAGAGAGATCATTGCTCAAATGGTCTCTCAACAGATCATCTCCATCATGCCCGGCAAAGGTGTAGGACACGACAACATCAAAGACCTAGTCTTGGAGACCGGTGTCCGGGAAGTGCACGTGGGCACCGCCGTTCGCCGTTGGAATAAACCCACCTGCCCGGTATGTGAGGAGAAAGTGCGTCGACTCAAACAGATCCTGGAAGAAGTATCGGCGATCCGCGATGCCCAACATTCATGATCCCGGGCTCGATTGTAGCGTGGCAATGAGGTACGAATGATCAGTCGCCGCTGAAAAGCCCTGTCACCGCCTCGGCGATCTTCTCCAAATTCTCATTGACCCCCTTACCGATCTCCGATACCAACACGGTGACGAGACAGTCGACTACCAGAAGCTGCGCCAAGCGCGAGGTGACGGCGAAACTGTGAAACGGCAACTCATCCGAAGCCGTCAAGAGCAAGACATCAGCGACTTGGGCAATCTTGGAAGCCATATTGTTCGTTACGGCTATCGAAAAAGCGCCACGCTGTCGCCCGGTACGCATCAAATTGACAATATCCAACGTATTTCCCGAATGAGAGAAGGCCACCACTACGTCAGCGGGCGTGGCCAAAGCCATGTGTATGGCCATATTCTGTGACTGCTCGTCATACAAAGCGGTGATCCCCAGGCGAGAGAGTTTGATTTGGAAGTCACGGGCCACTACTCCCGAAGTCCCGGCGCCTAAGAGATAGACCCGTGAGGCTTGTCGTATTCTCGCCGCTGCGCATAGAACTTGCTCCTCGGAGAGCAGTTTTTGCGTGTTGCGGATCGATGTTACCGCCCGGTCAAAGGTGCGATCGAGCCTGCCCTGCAGCGATGCATCGGCTGTATGAGCGCGATGGGGCTCGGATGCCTGCGTCTCCAAAGCAATCCTCAGCTTCAGTTCCCGAAATCCGCTGTAGCCGATGGATTGGCAAAAACGCACAATGCTGGCGTCGCTGACGCCGACCCGATCGGCCAGTTCCCGAGCCGTGAGATAGATCACCTCCGATTCGTTATTGAGGATGTACTGAGCGATAGCCCGTTCGGATGGAGTCATGGTCTCCGCCCTTCCAAGGATGGCTCTCACTGAGTTTTCATTCAACCGATCGTCACTCCCCACACTTCAACCGCGGCGGACAGTCGCGGCGCTCGCGAAGACCGGCTCGCAACCTCTCAAAAAGGCGATAGATGGCCTCATGGCGACCGAACGAAACCTTGCCGGCGAGTTCGCCCGTTAGCCAAACAACACAATCGGCAAGCGCAACCAACGATCCACACGAGACATTCACGCTCGCTGCGAGCGCAATTCGATCACCGCCGCGCTTCGTCCCGGCACCCTCAAGATGACCTCAGCGCAAGTGTCATCGGCGGAACGCACTGCACCGGCGATCCCCGCTCCCGTAAGGTCATGACAGCTCAACTGTGTCGAGCAGGGGACATCGACCCGATAGGTCACTTCATGTGTCCGGTCTGAGAAATTGGCCACGGCCAGGGCTCTTTGTTCTGATGGATCACGCCACAAAGATGCCACGACCCACGGCAGGGTAACTGGTTGCGCCAGTTCCGGTCTGGAGTACCAGTTCATCTTTACGACCTCCGCGGGCGTCAGTTCTTGCGGCGGCGGACACATATGTCCTTCGATCAGATAACGCCGACCCGAGGCGAAAGCGCGGCAGACGCAGTCGAGAAACTCGGCTTCACCGGCGTACTCAGGAGTCAAAAGACTTTCCGCTACGGAGTTGCGAATCCAACCGAGCTGACAACCCCAGATAAACATCTGCGCTATCTTGGCAGCAAAAGCATAGGGCTCCCGCAGATCTCCGTCATAGAACGCCCGGCCGAAAGTGATGACGTAACCGCTGTAGACAGCGGCGAACAACGGCACTTGGTAGTCCGGACAGGGCATCCACATTAAGTAAGCCGGAATGCCAGTCATAAAGGGTTCGGCGTTGGACTCCGTGGTCAGAGCCAAAGGCTCTTCGCCGGAGACGTTAAGTCCGTGTATTTTCTCCAACATGGCTTCATAGCCCCGGATGGCGTAGTCTCCGCCCCCCAGGGCATGCCCGTGATCCGGAGAAAAGCAGACGGGCGGTGTTCCCGCAGCCACCTGATCCAGGTAGATGACGCGGATGCCCAACTGCTCCCGGATGGCCTTGACGATACTGGTCACCTTGTCCTGCCAATACTCCGTGGCACTGCACATGGGCACCAAGTACTGCTGGTTGGCGTATTGCTCAAACAGCATCGGATAGTGAGAAGGCTCACAACGCGGTGAGGCTTTGCGAGCACAGAATCGCTCCGCATTGTCCCGCTGCCAGGTCAGACTGTTGGGATCGGCCAAACGGGCGTTAATGTATGGCATGACCTTCACGCCGGCGCTGTCCAGACGGCGGACTTGCTCGGCGAAACCTTCCTTGGCCGGCAGATAATCCGGAAAAGAGGTATTAAAGGGGATGCGGTGCCAGTTGTACCAATGGACCGCACTCGGATGAGAAAAGCGCTCGTGCAATGCCAGAGCCAGATTCCCCACTTCTTCCACGGCTATTTCCCTGCCCGTAGACAGCGTACCGGTGTCCTTGCCTGAAGACAGACACCACCACAAAACCGTGTCTTTGAGCCATTCGGGAATATCGTTCCGGTTTTTTATCAAGCCCTTGCGAGTCCAAAACTGCTTCAGTGCCCACTCGCGGTACAATTGGGCTGCGGCGTACCAATGACCGGTGAACACCTGCATGACCAGGCCTTCCAGATGCGTCTCTGTCTGCACCCGCGTCATATCTTCAGGCATGTGGATGACAGACATTTCGATCGTTCGGCTTCGCGCGTCAGTGGCGATCCGAAACGTCTTGGGCTTGGCCGTGGGATCGTGCCAGCCCAGATAGAGTCCGCTCTCTCCCCTGTGAAAGGCCATAAACTGCATACAGCAGCGATGGCTGGGATAGGTAGCCGACCAAGTCATCTGTCGGTGCGCGGGCCGAGGTATATACCAACCCCAGTCAGCGGGTATCGTCAGATGTTCGTTCTCCTCATCACCGTTCATGGCGCGCACGCGGCTCGTCCTGGGAAAGATCACCTGCCACAGCGTGTGATGCCGACCCTTATTCCGTGCATGCAAAGACCAGCGCGCAGCCCGTTCACCCTTGGAGAGGCCGAGGCACACCTCGACGTCCACTCGCTCACTGTCCGGCAAAGACTCATTCGGTTTCAAGTGACCGTGACGGGCAAGCGATAACGAAATATCGCTCCAGCGAAGAGTAACGGTCACCTCGTCGCCCTGGGGACTGTGAGTGATCTCATGGCTGAAGCGACAGGGGATCCGGTCGCTCACGCTTGCCCGAAACCCATCGCGGTCCCGCCACTCCATCTCCCATCAAACATCATCGGCGCTCTTCATGAGAGCGAAACTCACATCA
>LFTP01000010.1 GCA_001513395.1 Clostridia bacterium DTU080 | reverse complement strand
GCGGAAGCGCTCATGCGCAGAGCACAGAGCAAGAACCGCATTCTCCAGGTTGGCTTCAACCGCCGCTATATACCGGTGGTTCAGCGTGTGATGGAGATCATGAAAGACCTCACTCCCATCACTCAAGTGGAGGGATGTTTTTTTAAGAACGGAGCAGCCTCCTTCTTCGGCGGCTCCGTGAGCTCTTTCGTCAGCGACTCCATCCATGCGGTAGACCTCATGCGCTGGATGGCAGGCGGCACCCCGGTCAAATGCGCTACCATCCAGAGCCAAGTGGAAGACGAGGTACCCAACGCCTGGAACGCCATCATCGGCTTCGACAACGGGGTAACCGGTATCGTCAAGGCCAATTACAAGACGGGTGGTCGCATCCACACCTTTGAGATGCACGGCCCCAATGCCAGCGCTTTTATCAACTTGGGCTTTGGAGCCATGAACGTCAAGGCCGAGATTCTCGTACACAGCGGGAAAGCGATGTACTCGGCTACCGCCCAGGGAGTGCAGAATCAAAAGCACATTGTCCTCGACGGCTTCGAGCTGGCCGGCAGTGACAAGATGCACCGTTACTACGGTTTCTACCAGGAGGACGAAGCATTCATTAATAGCGTACGTACCCGCTCCAAGCCGCTCTCTGACATCTCAGAGGCAGTGAAGAGCATCCAACTGGTAGAGATGATCCTGGCGAGTACAATCTGAGTTGAGCGATTGAGCCTAACCGTTTGGCGCACCCGCTCTAGCCACCTCCGACTGCGACGGGTGCGCCCGTTTTTTTGCTCCCGGCGACTTGATGAGATAACGCCGTCCTATAAAGCCAGCACCGCAAAGCCGCGCAGCGGCGTGGGCGGGGTTTGATGCACCCCAGCCCACGCCGCACGGACCTTCAGAAACAGCTGTCTGTGTTCTTTATTTTGTCTCTTTTAACAGCTGATAGATTATGAAATTGGGCACCCGCTGCTCATCATCCAGCTCCGGATACTCCGCCAGCCGCTCGTCGGAGACTGTAGGTTCAATCAGGCCTTCCAGGACAAAACCCTCGTTCAGGAAGGTCTGTATATAGGTAGAGAGCGTCCGATGGAAGTTGGTGAAATCAACGCCCATCATCTTCCAACGTCGCTCGCCTTCATCGAAGTAATTGTCCAGGATGACGTGCTGTTTCTTACCGTCCGGAGTCCGATGCCAGCCGCCTCCGGCAGATCGCATGGGATGCAGATTGGCGATAACAAATCTCCCACCCTTTTTCAGCACGCGCCACACCTCACGTGTGTTCGCTTCGAAGTCGGGCAGGTCACACTGGTTCAGGTACGATACCGCCAGATCAAAGGACTCATCGGCAAGAAAACTGAGATCCTGAACGTCCGCCACCCTATACTCATCCCTATCACCTTGCAGGGCCTGCGCGGCTTCAATCATGGGAGGGCACAGATCCAGGCCCAACACATAATCGGCGCCCCGCTCCGCCAGTATCCTGCAGAAGCGCCCTTCGCCGCATCCGCAGTCCAGAACGCGCAAGCCCCGCACATCCCCGCAGGCGGCAAGCATCGGCTCATCAAGCAGTCCGTTGCGCGTCGGATTTCGTCCCTCTCGGGCCTCCTTGATCCAGGCCGGAGCAAGGGCTAGCCATTCGCTCTGAAGATCTTCTCTGCTCACACAGCTCACTATTGTATAGAAGCCCTCCATTCATCCAAAAGCCGGTTCCAGATCGGATGGACTTGCTCCAAAGCCGTCTGTGGTGCGATGCGCATGCCATACACCTGAAGGATAAGGCTTCCCAGTTCTTGCTGGGCTATGTTGCGAGGCGGAGGAATCACCGAGTGCTGCAAGTACGGCAAGATGTTGTACCACAACTCGATGCCCGGTTGAACTGTGGCCATCCGCTGCAGCATGTCCAGACGTCCGGCGGAGTGCCAGCCGATGCGCTGGAGTTCGAAGATCACCTCGTCGCTGGTCAGAAGCGTTATAAAATCCCAGGCCAGGTCTTTGTTCTTGCTCGCACTGGGGATGGCTATTCCGTTGGCGAAAACATGCGACACAGGCGCACTGTGAGGAGTCTGTTTGGGAGCGAACATCCCTACGTTATCCATGAACTCAGGATCCGCGGCCACCCAGGATGCGACGTTTGATGGGGCCAAATAACGCATGGCAACCCGCCCTTGTCCGAAACCGCCGCTCAGCACCGGCAGCCTGTTCTGACCGGCTTCATAGAGCTCCAGCAGGGTCTGCAGAGCTTGCGTAGCCCGGGGATCATTGAGATTGGAGGTGAAGGTATCCAAGTTGATCTCGGACAGACCGGCTTGGCGCATAAACCAAAAGAGCTGTTGCGCGGATCCGGCGGCCGTGTCCGTGCACCAAAAGCCTTGAACACTGACCGTTTGACCTTCGATCCTCGTCAGGCGCCGAGCATACTGAATCATCTCGTCCCAACCCTCGGGGGGCCTGGCGGGATCCAATCCGGCTTCGGCAAACAGCCGCTTATTGTAACCGATCCCGCGGAAATCGAGGCTCTGCGGAACAGCCATCACCTGACCGCGCCAGCTCATGGCCTCCCACAGCTGCTTCGGAAAGCGGTTTGTGTACGGCCACCCCTGCATGTAGCGGTCCAAAGGCTCCAAAAGCCCCATGGAGCCCTCTTCATATGGAGAGTAAAAACCTGTCACTACAACGTCGGGCGGTGTGCCTCCCGCGGTCAGCACCATGATCCGCTCCTGCCGCTGGTCCCAACCGACGGACATCACCGTGACGTCAGCGCCGTGAGTACGCAGGAACACCGGAGCCACTTCTTCTCGGAGGTACTGTATCATGGCCGCGGAATACCCAGAGGTCAGGAAACTGATCTCCTTGGTCGCAGAAAGCGAACCGCATGTAAACAGGAACAGCATGACGAGGACACCACTCAGGTACAGTCGACGGTTCTTAAACGACATGGCAGCATACCCCTTTCACGATAGTCTCCAACGGCCGTGACGAAGGCAATGGACTCAGTAAGCCACGGGCGTGGAACGACAGATACGGATACGTCATTCTACGAAATCGTCGACCATCCCTTTTGTTAAAAGTATTGATTTGCAAGTCTATTTGCACGCCCGGCATCTGCTCACTTGGCCTTCCAATTCGCCCAACATCGAGTAGGGTGACGCTCGCTGATCAGGCGAGCGTCAGCCCTCTCACAGAACCGTAC
>LFTP01000032.1 GCA_001513395.1 Clostridia bacterium DTU080 | reverse complement strand
CGTACGGTTCTGTGAGAGGGCTGACGCTCGCCTGATCAGCGAGCGTCACCCTACTCGATCGGATTGCCAAGGGATACTCAGGATGGTGGCCTAATGGCCGGGTTACCCGATGCTTGTCCGAATCATATCGGCCTATCGGATTGCCTCACCTGGCCTCAGCCAACAGAGCTTCGATCTGAGATCGATAGGCCTCCACCGCCACTCGGTAGGGCTGCGAGTTGTTCAATACGGACGTGAGCATGGCCCACAACGTAGAATACAGGGTTGCGATGTCTCCTTGCATGCGTGAAAAGATCGTTGGTCTGCTGTCTGCTACCGCATCGGCGAATGCCCTTAGATTATGGTCCGGCGCCAGGTTCAGATAAGCTCGTACGGCAGAGCGCCGTACCGGCGGATAGCCGGAGTACTTAACCATGATCTCCTGGCCCTCGCGAGAAACAAGGAATTTCACAAGCTCCCAAGTCTCATCAGGATGAGGTGATTCTGCCCATATGCCATATGAGTCATCCACAAGATATCCGGGACGACCGGCCGGTCCCTCCGCTCGGCGGACGCTGTTCCACCTGAAGTTGTCGCCAATCCTCTTCCGGAGGGTAGGGACTACTCCCATACCGTCTTCCAGAATTCCCACGGTGCCGTTTATGAACAGCCCACTGGAGAAAGTCGGCGATGCACTGCCGTCCTGCCAGATCATGTCACAGATGAACTGCACCCCGGCCTCGGCCTCTGGTGTGTCACCGACAAACTTGCTGGGATCATTGGGATCGATCAAATCGCCGCCGGCTCCCCAGATCCAGTTGAGAACTCGGGGTAACGAAGAAATACTAATTACGGCTCCGTAGTGCGTCACCTGAGCCCCATCACGTATAGTCAGTTTTCGTGCGGAATCCCTCAGAGTCTGCCAATTCCACTCACCGCGGGCGTCCAAATCCAAAGGCTCAGAAAGCCCCGCGGCCCGGAAGCGGTCGATACTATAGTGAAACACCATCACGTTGATGTAGCGGGGCATGATGAACTGAGAGCCGGCCTGTGGACCGATTCTTGTAAACGAGGTCTCCCATACAGTCGGGAAGAAGTCAGCGATGTCCTCGGCGGTGAAGTCCCTTTGCATATAGGGTGTCAGATTCAGCAACAGTCCTCGTTGTCTCAACTGTTGGTTGAATGGGCTCCAGAACTCAAAGGCATCGGGTGCCGTACCGGCGAGCATTTCAGTTACAAGCTTGTCCTGCCAGCCGCCGGTCATGAAGAGCGACTCGACGCGGATATGCGGATGCAGCTTTTCAAACTCGGCGATCTGCACGGCAACGCAATCAGCACTGGCTGTTTGTGACAGGAGAGAGATGGTTACCTGCTCCTTGGCGCCGGTAGGATTCCCCGCTGTAAGCACAAGACTAAGCATCAGGAGTAAGATGATCGTTAAACGTATCTTCGTTCCCCTCATGATTATCCATGCCTCCTTATGTCATATTCGTAAGCGTCGTGTCAACAGCGAGAAGTACGCGGACTTCGGTGAACAGGGAAGCTACACAAGCATTCGTCATTGATCAATCAAATCCTTGTAAGGCAAAAATAATATGACTGAAACAAGACATATAATGCGACGGGGATGCTAGTCGAATCGGCGATTCGCAAACATGCGCGTAGTCAGGTAGCTGGGCAGGGATCCCATCCGGGACTCTCGTGGAGAAGACGATGCTCTTTGCTACCGGATGACGGGATGGCATTAAACATGTCATGGACGGAGTGAGAGGATGTTCCTTTGGAGGTGACACGGAGCGTTTTGTTGAGTGGCTCAGGAGCTTCTTGCAACAAAGCGTGGGTGAAATGAAGGTGGCATACGACGAGAGGAGATGTCTGTCTCATGATGAAGCCTCTACCGGATGAGATCTTCGGGGGAGGTCCGGTTTTCCCATGAAGGCGGATGCTCAGCTGGTGGCTCAGGTGCAAAAAAGCGCCAGGATCAGATGCGGTGCGTTTTTGGATGTAGAAACCACGGGGCTGTCACCAGTTCGGAATGAAATCCTGGAGCTGGCTATCATCCTTTTCGCCTTCGATTAGCAAAGCGGGCGCATCACCGGCATCCTGGAGGAGTATGTCGGATTGCGTGAACCCGACTGCGACATTCCCTCAGACGCCATCGCCATCCACGGCATCACCGAAGAGATGGTCAAAGGGCACAGGCTGGATGAAGAACGGATTCAAGATATGTTGAACCGAGCTGAGTTTGTCGTAGCTCACAATGCGCGGTTTGACTACGGTTTTGTCGTGCGTCTGTTTCCCGGGGTAGCTTCAAAGCCTTGGTTGTGTTCAATGAGCCAGATCAGCTGGAGGGCCTACGGCTATCCCTCAAAGGGGCTACAGAGTCTGCTGGCTGCTCACTGCATACCGGTGGATACCGCGCATCGTGCGGCCGCTGATTGTCGCGGCGCCTTGCTCCTGCTGAACCATGTCAACCCTCGAGGCGATACCTATCTAAGAGAGCTCTTGCAGTATTTGTCCAATCCAGCTGTGGGTATGCCGGCTGCCTCTGCGTGACATGGATTCGGATAAGGTATTTTGAAGCCCCTCCTGAGGGATAGGGTTTTAGCGTTTTCGTATCCGGGGACTCCTTCTCGCTGTGCGTCATCCTCTCGTACAAACAGGTGGGTTTCGTTGGGAAAAAACAATAACAACCATTCTGGGATCTGGATTTTGCCGTTGTCGCGGAGGAGAATGAATTCGGTAGCATGTTACCAGACCCTGGTGAAGGGGGTGGTTGTTATGATTGACAACCGGGAGAGGTTGGAGTCTTGATCCGCTCTCCGCGGCGCGGCAAGGTAAAAAGAGCGGGTTCTGCCGGAGCCCGCTTTTCCGCTAGTACGTTGGGACAGATGATTGTCGCCGGAGAGGGGGCAGTGTATTGGACTCCACCACGACGCTGTCTCAATACCCTCCCTATAGCCAGAAGAATATCATATCATCGCATTTCAGCCATTGTTTCGCAAAGCTCTTTGACGAATATTCGCCATCGGTGCTTGGTGTTTCTTGCGGTGAACGGACACATAGCCGAGTTCTTTCTATAGAAGTCGGATCTGTCGGGGTCACGTGGCGACGTGTCTCGGTGATCCGGTGGTGTTCGCTTCTATAGGGATTCAGGCTGGCTGCGTGACAAGCATTTTCACATCCAAAAACGAAAAACAGGATCTATATCCCATATATCATAGAGGAAAGTCCTCTCGGGCATGGAATAACAAACAGTCTCTCTTAAGCATCGGATTATACAGTAGATGGTATGATCGGATCATTGAGAGACGGAAGGCTATGCCACGGAGGGAGGTTTGAAGACAAAACGCAGAGTTGAGCGTGTCAAGTTCATGAGGGCCGAACACTGATTGCAAGACCCATGGGTAACCAAATCTGAACAAGATATAAGGAGGCTGTGTCTGCTATGTGCAGGAAGGTTTTCGTTTTTATCTTGTTGGCTGCTTTATTGATGGTGTCACAAAGTGTTTTTGCTGAGTCTATTACGGCTTTTGGTAACATCGGCTTAGGACACATGAAGTGGGCCATCGAAGGAGATGATGGAGAAACCACGTGGACGGAGAGCGAATCCTCTCCAGCCGTGGCTATTCAGGCGGGTTTGGTTTACGAGCTTCCAGTGGGTTTTGGGATTGGAGGCATTTTCGATCGTGTCGACATGAAGCTGGGCTACAGCTATCATCAAGAGTGGAATGGAGTTAAGAACGATAACGATGAGGAGGACAGAGTGTTACTGAACGGCTATGGGGCGATCGTTACCTATAGGCTTCCGACCTCGGAGGTTGACTGCGAAGTCTTTGCCGGGGCTGTTCGGTATACATTTACGAAGACTTACACGTATAACCCCGGCGGGTTCATCCGCAAGGTGGAGAGAGATCCGGCTATCGGTTTCATCGGCGGAGCGAACGTTAAGACTCCTGTGTGGAACAGCCTGTATCTGACAGGGGCGTTTGCCTATCGTTCGGTATCCTTCGGTGAAGGCACTATTACGGAAAAATGGTCTGCAGATGTCTTTGCTCCTACCAACGGCTACACTACAGAACCGCCGATACAGGTAACCAGTTGGAGTTTGACGGCCGGGATTGCATATAAGTTCTAATGACTCTGAAGCAACCAGGGGCTGTCCCAAAAGGTCGGCCCCTCGTCTCTTTTAGCTCGCGTCTCGGCTTAGAGAC
>LFTP01000344.1 GCA_001513395.1 Clostridia bacterium DTU080 | reverse complement strand
ATAAAAGTCCAGGCACTCAACACGGAGCTGGGAGTATCGATCGGGACTGTAACGGAGATCGGAGACGGTTTCTATGAGACTACGATCTCAGCGTCGCATCCCGGAAGCACCGTCCTGGTCGTAATCCTGGGCACCGATCCTTTGGACAGCCAACCCGTGGTCTTGTTCCTTCCGCGGTACGAAGGTTATACACCCGTGTTTTCTCCTTCCCGGGATGAAAACACGTATCACATAACAGCTCCTCCCGTTGTTGTTGACGATGCCATTACACTGAGCGGATTGCCCGCCGCCAGCAGCGTCCACGGGGCTACGGTTAGAATCACGGAAAACAAGTTTCCCGGTGATCAGTTGGGTTTTGTAGCGGACGGTCAATTCCGCACTGACTACAACGAAGACGGCATCGCCGGTAGTGTGACGGATACGGGTGAGATCATTCTGACGGGAAGGGCCGCTGTCGAGGATTATATCAAGGCCTTGCGTTCCGTGGCCTTCTACGCGCAGTTTGCGTACCTCGGCCCCCGGACAATAGAGTTCTCCGTTCGGCTGTCCGATCCGGATCTCACTGAGATACCCCGCTATAGATTCGATCCTGTCACCGGTCACTACTACCAATATGTGTCGGAACCGGCTACCTGGGAAGAGGCAAAACAACATGCGGACCAAAGCACTCTGTTCGGTTTGCAGGGCTATCTGGTGACTATAACCTCTCAACAAGAGAACGAGCTCGTTCACGAGCTGGCACAACAGCAAGAGATCTGGCTCGGGGCATCGCAAATCGAAGTCCGCAAGGAGTGGCGCTGGGTTACCGGACCTGAAAACGGAGTGCTGTTTTACAGGCATCCATGGATGATCTCCGGCCAGTATGGCAACTGGCGAAACGGCCGACCGCGCGGTGATCATAAGCGCAACTACATGTACATGCAGACCGACGGCCTTTGGGACGATGACTACGGGAGCTCGAAACGCGGCTACGTCATTGAGTACGGTGGCATGGAAGGCGATCCTCCGGTTATTCTGTCAGCCACGATACGGATGAACGTCAAAGAAAACCGCCCGCCTACAGCCGACTTCGAAGTACAACCGGGTCCGCTTCGCTTCGGTGAACCGATTTCGTTTACTGACAAATCCCATGATCCGGAGGGAGCTGAGTTAACCTATCGATGGGCCTTCGGTGACAACACGCCCTGGGTCAGCGAACAGCATCCGGTTCACACCTTTGATAGACCCGGAACATATATAGTCACCTTGATCGTCACGGATCCGGGCGGTTTGTCATCAATGAAAACTCACACCGTGGTCGTCACGACCGATGTTACCGGCCGTGTCTTCCATGACAAAAACAAAGACGGACAATGGGATCCCGGTGAGGAGGGCCTGCCCGGCTCAGATTACGTCGTTCGACTTGTCGGTGTCGTAATAGCTACTGCGCCTGATCCAGAAGCGGGTCATACCCTGGATCGCGAGAGCGGCATCTACTACTTCCGGTCCATCCCCGCCGGCGCATACAGCGTCATGGTAACGCGGCCGGACTCCATGGTGCCCGAAACACCCCCGGGGTGGGAGTATACCGATCCTGCGCTCTACATACCTATACATCCGGCCATTGTCCCAGGGCTGCCGGTCCTGGATCCGGGAGTCATGAAAGGACCGGATTTCGGTTTCGCCACTGACTATGCCGAAGGTGCGTTGATCAGCGGAACAGTGTTTCGGGATGACGGAGGACAAGCAGGCATTCCCAACAACGGCCTTCGCGACGGTGATGAAGTCGGCCTCAGGGGCATACGAATCCGACTGTTCGACAAGGATGGCCGCTTGCTCGGCTCAACTCTGACTGATGCTCGGGGGCAGTACACACTGTCTGCTTACGAAGACGCGCCCGGCATGTACCTTCGATTGGTTCTGAACAGCAATGACTTGCTGCGCCCCACGGGCTATACGCCGGGAGGGGGAAGCGATCCCGTACAGCTGGACGCCTTCACAAGCCTAGTCGAGATTCCACTGACATCCGGAACCTACGACGGCTATGACTTCGGTGTGGTCCCCGCCAACGCCGTCACAGGTGGCGGATCGGGCATGGTTGGCAGCGGCGGAGTAACGGCTTATCCGCTCAACATCTACACCGGTACCCACGGCACGCTCTCGTTTGACATAGCCTCACCCCGCCGATGGCATTACGCCTGTCTCTTATACACATCT
>LFTP01000308.1 GCA_001513395.1 Clostridia bacterium DTU080 | reverse complement strand
CATATTTATATTGTAACATAGAATAGATCCCACACCTTTCGCTCCTGCTATGAGCAGCGAAATCACCGGCAGTCGGCGGGAATCCTTTACACCTTGAGTTTACTCAAGAAGCGGCGACGAAACTGTCGGACTTTAGGAGCGATGACCATCTGGCAGTACGGTTGAAACGGATTGCGGCTGAAGTAATCCTTGTGATAGTCCTCTGCCGGGTAAAACACCTCAAAAGGGACTACCTCGGTAACAATAGGAGCCTCCCAAATGCCCTCGTCATCCAGCGCCTTGATCACCGCCCGGGCGATCTGCTCCTGTTCGGGCGAGTGGTAGAAGATCACCGAGCGATACTGCGAGCCGACATCTTCCCCCTGCCGATTCGGCGTGGTGGGATCGTGAATGGAGAAAAACACCGTCAAAAGATCGGCGAAGGATATCCGATTGGGATCGAAGGTGATTTGTACTACTTCGGCGTGCCCCGTCTCCCCCGTGCACACCTGCTCATACGAGGGATTGACCGTTGTCCCGCCGGCGTAGCCCGGCACCACCCTTCTTACCCCTTCGAGATCACTGAATACGGCCTCAAGACACCAAAAACATCCGCCACCCAGCGTAGCGACCGATGTGCGCTCACCTGTCATGGCTTCCACAGCTCCTTTGGTTTGTTTTGACGCTCAGTTCAACAGGCTTGCCGACTTAGCATTCCCGCAATATGATTGGGACAAGGGGTGAGTATATGTCGTCTGTAGTCCAACTTCCTGCTTGGCGCGCTCTGGCGGCCCATCAACGGGAGATAGCCGACCAACACATGCGCGATATGTTTTCCGCTGACCCTCAACGATTTGAGCGGTTTTCAATCGTATTCGACAACCTTATATTTGACTACTCCAAGAATCGTATCACACAAAAGACCTTATCGCTTCTGCTTCAACTGGCCGAGGAAGCCGGAGTGCTGCAGGCGATAGAGGCTATGTTTCGCGGCGACAAGATCAACACCACAGAAGAGCGTCCTGCCTTGCACATAGCCTTGCGCAACCGCTCCAACCGGCCCATCTATG
Source organism: Clostridia bacterium DTU080 (assembly GCA_001513395.1). Classification (GTDB taxonomy): domain Bacteria; phylum Bacillota; class Limnochordia; order DTU080; family DTU080; genus DTU080. Next base: position 6,392 of record LFTP01000308.1, on the reverse strand, counting down.
TGGACGGCAAAGACGTGATGCCCGGGGTCAACGCCGTGTTAGACAAGATGCGCCGCTTCTCAGAGGCGGTGCGCAACGGTGAGTGGCGAGGATACACAGGCCACCCGATAACCGACGTGGTCAACATCGGTATCGGCGGATCAGATCTCGGACCGCGCATGGTAACCCATGCTCTGCGACCCTACGGCCACAGCCGCTTGCGGGTGCATTTCGTGTCCAATATCGATCCCACTGACATCTGTACGACCTTGAAAGATCTTTCGCCGGAGACCACTCTCTTCCTAGTGGCATCCAAAACCTTTACTACACAAGAGACGATGACCAACGCTCACACGGCACGAGCCTGGTTGCTACAACACCTGAAAGACGAAGCCGCTGTCGCCAAACACTTCGTAGCTATCTCGACAAACCAAAAAGCTGTACAGGATTTCGGCATCGATACGGATAACATGTTCGTTTTTTGGGATTGGGTAGGCGGCCGCTACTCACTCTGGTCGGCCATCGGTCTTTCCATCGCCTTGTGTATCGGCATGGACAACTTCGAAGCGCTTCTGGCTGGCGCTCACAAGGCCGATGAACACTTCCGCACGGCGCCCTTGGGACAGAATATCCCGGTCATCATGGCCTTGCTTGGCATCTGGTACAACAACTTCTGGGGTGCGGAAAGCCATGCCATCCTCCCCTATGATGAGTATCTGGCCTACTTGCCTGCCTATCTGCAACAAGGTGACATGGAAAGCAACGGCAAGAGCGTTACCAAGGACGGACGAGCAGTGGACTATCAAACCGGGCCGATCATTTGGGGACAGCCGGGCACCAACGGACAGCATGCCTTCTACCAGCTGATCCACCAAGGCACTAAGCTCATCCCGTGTGATTTTATCGCCGCCGCCCAGAGTCACAATCCGATCGGCGACCACCACACGATACTCATTGCCAACTTCTTGGCCCAAACTGAGGCGCTGATGAAAGGTCGCACCGCTGAGGAGACCCGTCGGGAACTGATCGCTCAGGGTTATACAGGTGCGCGCCTGGAGATGTTGACGGCCGCAAAAACCTTCGAGGGCAACAAGCCCACCAACTCTTTGCTGCTCAAACGCCTGACACCGGAAATGCTGGGCCTTCTCATCGCCCTGTATGAACACAAGATCTTTGTCCAGGGTGTTATCTGGAATATCAACAGCTTTGACCAGATGGGCGTGGAGCTAGGCAAACAACTGGCCAAAACCATCTTGCCTGAGTTGCAAGACGAGGCGACGGCTGATCATGACAGCAGCACCAAAGGACTTATAGAAATGTACAAGCGTTTCAAATAGAGACGCGCCAACCACGCCAAACCACGGGCGCAAGGAGCTGAATTCTGAAGTCCGCTCCGACCGCCCGTGGCTCAACACTGGCCTTCCGCAAACGGATTCTAACACACACTAGAGCAATCTGTGATCCTTCAGTTTTTCCGTTAAACCGCCACTCCACGCGTCCGGAACCGCTCGAGCGGGATGCGGATAATACACAACGCGCTCCGCTCCCAAGCGGTCTTGCAACTGATCGCCGATGGCTCGTTGTACGTCCCGCCCGAACAGGATCACTCCTCTGGCATCTAAGGCACGCACCGCGGCCAAAGCACATCGGAGGCGAAGCTCTCTTACTTCCTCCAACACAGCGCGCAGTTGGTCATCGCTCCAATCGCGGCGTCGCTTTCGGATGCGAGGGCGAAAATCGGCCGGAGTACGGTTTTTGCCCTCTTTTGTATCTACATCTATGAACAGCAAAGAACACGGATTGGCGAAGACCAGCTGAGTCAGGCCGTATTCGGCATCACCGAAAGCCTTTTCCAAAAACTTGAAGACGCGCACGGAACTGGCCTCATGTCTGAGCTTCAAGTAAGGATGCAGCTCGTCCGGTGCCAGACCCGGCACCTGCAGAGACTGCCCATCTTGCAGAAGGCTTTCGCGCAAGCTCGGCAGACACTCCCGGATGCGCTTGATGTCGGTAAAAGGAATCCCCGTCTGCCCCATGCCATAGGGACCGGGGTTCAAACCGACGCCCAACAATCCCCCGGGCCTGGGCGGATACAGCTCCAAGCGCTTGGCATGCCAATGAGCTCCGTACAAACCCGGATTCAGGATCATATATCCCGTAGCTTCCCGCAAAAGACCTGTCAGTTCCTCCCATTCACGGGCGCAGTTCAGCCAATACTCTTGAAACCGGACAGAGGGCATCGTCGACTACATCCCCGAGGATGATGAGGGCAGCGCGATATTCTCGAGGGCCCAATCGACCGGCTCTTTGCCGATCTGCTGAAGGAAACGGTTGGCCCGTGAGAAGGGACGACTGCCGAAAAATCCGTAGTGTGCGGATAACGGACTGGGGTGTGCGGACTCAATGATGAAATGCCGATCCGCATCAATCATGGATTTCTTGGCCTGGGCATTTCGCCCCCACAGGATAAAGACCACGGGATCCTCGCGTTCGTTCAAGACTTCGACGACCCGATTGGTAAAGTGTTCCCAGCCCTTACCGGCGTGTGAGTTAGGCTGACCTCTGCGGACGGTCAGGACAGCATTGAGCAACAGAACCCCCTCCCTGGCCCATTTCTCAAGACACCCGTGATTGGGAATCGGGCAACCCAAGTCGTTTTTGAGTTCCTTAAAGATATTCTGCAACGACGGAGGGGCCGGCACGCCGGGCTTTACCGAGAAACTCAGGCCGTGGGCCTGACCGGGTCCATGGTAAGGATCTTGACCGAGGATGCACACCTTGGTCGCCGCGTAGGGAGTGTAATGCAAGGCGTTGAAGATATCGTACATGTCCGGATAGACCGTGGTGGTGCGATACTCGTGGATGAGAAACTGGCGCAAGGCCTTATAGTACGGCATCTCAAACTGATCATCGAGCTTTTCAGCCCAATCGTTCCTCAGAATTCTGGCCACGAAAACTCTCCTTACATCAACCTTTCCGCTTCCCACCTTTTCGACAAGGCCGATATGAAACCTGCCCCTGCAGCTTGAGGGAAGATCACATGGACCAGACAGCCAGACCTAAGCAGATCAAAAAGCCTATGCTCGTGGAAAGATCCACAAAATGACCCAGCGCCCGGCGTTCGTCATCGTCTTTGCCTTCCTTCTGCACATAGGCGGTGAGCATATCCTCAATAGGCCCGGCGATGCAGATGGCCAGAGCGATCAGCAGACAACCCACACGTTTATCGTAGACGAAGCGCAAAATGCCGCCAACGACCACCAAGGCACCCAGAATCTGTCCCATGCAGCGCAAGACAGCATGTGTCCGAGACAATATCACCACCTCCGCGACAAAGGGGCTGCTCCGGGATCAATTCTCGGACAGCCCCTTTGATCTTCCTCTTGTTTTCTAGCGCTCAATCTTCAGCCAGATGGTCTGCGTAGGCCTGAGCTCGAGGGGAATCTCAGAAGCCTTCTCCGCCAGAACCTCACCCTTCAAAAGCTCCGTAACCCGAGCCTCAAAGGGCAGTCGCAGCAGACGTTGGCCCCCTTCCACTCCGTGCATGACGATGAAATCATCCCGGTGATACATAAACAGATCGCCCGGTTCAACATACGTATGCCCGCCAGCGCGGTCGACGACGTTGGCGATAAACTGCGGCGTCAGTCCGGACGGATGGCCGATGTAGATGCTTGTGTAGCTGTCTGTCTGCTTCACCGCCGCCGCTACCTTGCCGTCGTCGTAGTACGCCAACGCCTCGGCAGTGGGATCATCCACGTAAAACCGCTGGATCGCCGGCACCAGACCAAGTCCTACCGTTTGCCCTTCCACGCCTTTTAAGAGGGCTTTCACCGTCTCTGCCGGACTATCGCCCAGAATCGCAAACCGTGATTTCAGACTGCCCGAGTCGCTTTTTAGGCGTATGCCGGTCAACTCAGCCATGGACTCGAGAGAAAAACCGGTCGGCGTGAGATATCCCGGGGCATACTGCCACATCAAGATCTTGCCGTCTCGCTTCAGCCTGGTCTCAATGAACTCCCGCTTCTGGTCAGTCAGATAGTACGTGTTGAGAAAGACATAGACCTTGTAATCGTCCATCTCTTTCTCCAGCAGGTCAGGCCAGTAGCACAGATCATAGCGCACTCCGGCGCGATTGATGGCTCGCTGTTGCGTATTGAGGCTATGGAGATTGGCTCCGTTATAGCTGTTGATCTGCTCGACCGTCCAGAAGAAGCTCTCTTCATCGGCGACGAAGAGTATGTCACCGGGACTGATGGTGAAATCCTCCTCATACAGCTCTTGGCTGATATCATGCAACTTACCTATCTCGGCCATGATGTCATCGTCATGGAACCAACCGCCGGTCATTTCCATCCACCAAGCTCCCCCGGTGATGGAAAGCAGCTTGCCCAGATCGCGTGCCGCCGCCCCTACGAAGTCATCCATGTTCCAGAACCTGGCCACGCTGTAGTCATGTTCCAGACTCTTAAAGGAGCCCTTCCAGGTGCGGAAGTCAAACTCGGACATCATTATCTTGCCATGGGAGCGCACGGAATCGAAGACCCAGTTGAGATGGCCTTCACTGCCCGCGTCGCGCCACCCGTAGTAACCTGGCTGAGCCCCCATGAAATCGAGAAGATCCGAGCGCAACATGACGTTAGTCTGAGCATGAAGCGGATAGACAAGCAAGCTTGTTCCGCGACCGTAGTAGGCACCCACGATAACCTCTTTGGGAGAGGTCTCCTTTACAATGCGGGCCGTCTCCAACAAGAAGTTAGCCAACTCTTCGTTCAGATAGATTAAGAAGTCAACCTCCTTGCGATTTCTCACAGGATCCAAGAACGTGCCCGGGTATTTCTCATTCTTGATCGGTGGCCGCACGTTTTCAAATGTTAGAGTGGGATCGTTCCAAGCCTGACGCAACTCCTCTTCCGTGGAGTAACGCTGGCGGATCCAACGGCGGAACAAAGGTAGCGAACCCGGAGCGTTCCCGTCTTGAATGGTGCGCTGTCCGCGCGAGACCTGCCAATAGAACTGTCCGTCTTCCCCGCCCGTGATGAAGTAACCGATGACCGCTTTTCCGTAAGGCTGAGAATGGATATGCCTGACGTAGGACTCGATCAAATGATACACTTGCTCCCGATACTCATCAGACCAATAATCCGGAGGAGCGTAACGGTCATGGCGCGACGTTGTATACTCCCCGGCGCTGTTTTGAGCCGCATGCTCCGGGAATTCTTCGTGCCATTCGGGATAGGGCAACACATTGATGTTGACGATGAAATACCCTTCGGGATCCCGCACGATCGCATCCCATAGAATAGTGTCTACCAGCTCCAGGTTGTACTGCTTATAGCCGTACCAATGGCGACGTGACTCGTTAAACAAAGATACGATATGGATATTCAGATTATGATCACCGAACTCTTTGAAGTAGCTGCGAGCTGGATTGGATACATCGCCCATGTGAATCTGAGGCACGACGGGCTTGCCGTCCACATAGAGCTTGGGTATGCCGTTTTCGGTGCGTACCACGGCCGAGGAATCGGGCCGCTCGTCCAACTTGCGCCGACCTGTGGTCATCCACCGCATCAACTCAGATATTCTCGTCGGTACTTCACTGGCCGGCTGCATCCAAAAACGAGAGCCTTCTCCGGGCGGCGACAGATACAAGTCCGCCAGATACACGGTCGCCGCAGGACCCTCTAAGGTAAAGACGAGACGTACAAACCGGGCCTGATCCGACACCGTGAAAAGACGCGTCTTGCGGCGCCAATCATCGGGAGGCGAGTTGAACATGCTGCGATGTCCCAAAAGGCCCGAATACGACGGGCGCCAAGCTGGAACGTCCCGGTTTTCCGGTTGGTTGGGATTGGTAATCGCCACCAACGAAAAATCAGCCATGTTTCCGAAAGAAGCATTCTGAGTGCTATACAGACCCGTGAACTGATACGTTGCCCCGGGCCGGGCCGGCAGACGATCGGAGATCAGACGCACAGCGTCGCCGCCGTGCTTTTCGATCTTCAAGACCGGTCCGGCCTCGGTCTGGATAACCTCAGCACTGCCGTCTCCCTCCAGAGTCCAACCGCTCAGACCCTGTTCGAAGTTTCCGTTGGGCAACATATTGGGATTGAGCATCTTGGGCACCACCTCGCCGCGGATGGCCCGCAGCTCCGCAGCAAAACCAAAGCCTGCGAACAACGAGCAGATCATCAAGAAAGCCGCAAACCGGACTAACGACACTTGTACACGCATAGACAGCCTCCTAAAACAATAAGCCACTTGCAAAAGAATGGATGACTTTGAGGTTTTCCCCACGTACCGGCTTTTTCCTCTTGCAGACTTCATCAGACTCACAAGCCTTTGGAGAGCATCGAGTAGGGTGACGCTCGCTGATCAGGCGAGCGTCAGCCCTCTCACAGAACCGTACG
>LFTP01000131.1 GCA_001513395.1 Clostridia bacterium DTU080 | reverse complement strand
CAGGCCGTACCTCTGCTCAGAAGCGAAGCACCCTACGTCGGCACAGGTATGGAGTATAAGGCCGCCGTGGACTCGGGAGTCGTGACTCTTGCCGATGAAGACGGGGTGATCGAGCGGGTAAGTGCCCGCGAGATTGTATTGCGCGGGGACTCGGGACGGGAGTATCGTTATCGCCTGACTAAGTTTGCGCGCTCAAATCAGGGCACTTGCATCAATCAAAGACCGATCTGCAAGCGGGGGCAGCGAGTGAGCAAAGGCGAGGTCTTGGCGGACGGTCCGTCCACGGATCACGGCGAGTTGGCTCTCGGTCGCAACGTTTTGGTTGCCTTTATGCCCTGGGAGGGCTATAACTACGAAGACGCCATCTTGATCAGCGAAAAACTCGTCAAAGAGGATATTTTCACGTCGATCCACATTGAAGAATACGAAGCCCAAGCCCGAGATACAAAGCTGGGCGCGGAAGAGATCACCCGTGACATTCCCAATGTCGGAGAAGACGTTCTTAAGGATCTCAATGAAGAAGGGATCATTCGCATCGGAGCCGAGGTGCGTCCCGGCGATATCCTAGTCGGCAAGGTGACGCCGAAAGGTGAGACCGAGCTTACCGCTGAAGAGCGGCTTCTGCGAGCCATCTTCGGGGAAAAGGCCCGCGAAGTGCGCGACACTTCTTTGAGAGTTCCCCATGGGGAAGGCGGCGTAGTCGTCGACGTGCGGGTCTTCTCCCGGGAGAACGGGGATGAGTTGCCGCCAGGCGTTAACCGTCTGGTGCGTGTCTATGTGGCCCAGAAGCGTAAGATTTCCGAAGGTGACAAGATGGCCGGCCGCCATGGCAACAAGGGTGTTGTCGCCCGTATCATGCCTGAAGAAGACATGCCATTCCTGCCTGATGGCACACCGGTCGAGATCGTTCTCAATCCCTTGGGAGTTCCTTCGCGCATGAATCTGGGACAGATCTTGGAAACCCACCTCGGATGGGCGGCCAAGAGCCTGGGAATTCATGTGGCTTCGCCGGTCTTTGACGGCGCAACGGAGGAAGAAACCACTGACCTCCTGCGCAAAGCGGGATTGCCCGAGGACGGCAAGACGATTTTGTATGACGGTCGCACCGGGGAACCCTTTGACAACCCCGTTACCGTAGGCTACATCTACATGTTGAAGCTTCTGCACCTGGTGGACGATAAGATCCATGCTCGCTCGACCGGCCCTTACTCCTTGGTTACCCAGCAGCCCCTGGGAGGCAAGGCTCAATTTGGCGGTCAGCGTTTCGGTGAGATGGAAGTCTGGGCCCTGGAGGCCTACGGCGCTGCCTATACGTTGCAGGAGCTGCTCACGGTGAAATCGGACGACGTTGTCGGACGCGTCAAGACCTATGAAGCGATTGTCAAGGGCGAAAACATACCTGAACCCGGAGTGCCGGAATCGTTCAAGGTACTGATTAAGGAACTTCAAAGCTTAGCCCTTGATGTACGTGTCCTGGCTGATGAGACCACCGAAATCGAGATTAGGGAAGAAGAAGAAGACATCAGCGAAATGGCTCGCGAGCTTGGTATTGACATCCATATTCGAGACGACGAAGAACAAGAAGACAAACCAAATCGCGCCCACCATAGGGAAACCGGCGCAAGAGCGGGCCTGATCCAGCATTTTGACGAAGACGAGGACGAAGAAGACGAACAGCCCGAACAAGAAGAGGAAGATATTGAAGACGATGATCAAGAGGATCTCGATGAGGATGATGAAATGGATGACGATCTTCTCAACATGGATGTGGAAGACGACGATATACCGCTTGCCGACGAGGAAGACGATGACTTTTTGCCTGACTTCGCCGATGACGATGATGAAGACGCCGAAGATTGAGCAGACGGCGCTTCCAGGCGTAACGTCCTAGGGTGATTAAGGAGGTTGACGCTTTTGCTCGACGTCAATAATTTCGACCGGATCAAAATCGGACTTGCAAGCCCGGAGCTGATCAGGGAGTGGTCCAGCGGCGAGGTCAAAAAGCCGGAGACTATCAACTATCGTACTTTGAAGCCAGAGCGGGAAGGATTGTTTTGTGAAAAGATTTTCGGTCCCTCTCGCGACTGGGAGTGTCATTGCGGCAAGTACAAGCGCGTACGTTACAAAGGTATCGTCTGTGATCGTTGCGGCGTTGAAGTAACCCGTGCCAAGGTGCGGCGTGAACGCATGGGGCATATAGAGTTGGCGGCGCCGGTCTCACACATCTGGTTCTTTAAGGGCATTCCCAGCCGCATGGGATTGCTGCTGGATATGTCACCGCGGACTCTGGAGCGAGTGTTGTATTTTGCCTCGTACATCGTGATCGATCCCGGTGATACGCCGCTCGCGAAAAAGCAGTTGCTGACGGAGAGCGAGTATCGGGAATACCGAGAGAAGTACCCCAATGCTTTCAAGGCCGGCATGGGCGCTGAGGCGATTAAAGTACTCCTCGATGAGCTGGATCTGGACGAGATGGCCGAAGAGTTGCGCCAAGAAATCAGCGATACTTCGGGTCAGCGTCGGATGCGTGCCATTCGCCGTCTTGAGGTGGTCGAGGCGTTCCGCAAGTCCGGTAATAAGCCCGGCTGGATGATACTGGAAGTCATTCCGGTCATTCCTCCGGAGTTGCGACCGATGGTACAACTTGACGGGGGTCGCTTTGCCACCTCCGACCTCAATGACCTGTACCGACGAGTCATCAACCGCAACAACCGACTTAAGCGATTGCTGGAGCTTGGAGCTCCGGATATCATCGTTCGAAACGAGAAGCGCATGCTTCAAGAAGCCGTCGATGCGTTGATAGATAACGGTCGCCGAGGCCGCCCCGTCACGGGTCCGGGCAATCGCCCCCTGAAGTCTTTGTCGGACATGCTCAAGGGCAAGCAGGGGCGCTTCCGGCAGAATTTATTGGGTAAGCGTGTCGACTACTCAGGGCGGTCAGTGATCGTGGTCGGACCTGAGCTGAAACTCCATCAATGCGGTCTGCCGCGGGAGATGGCTTTGGAGTTGTTTAAGCCCTTTGTGATGAAGCGCCTTGTGGACGAAGGGCATGCTCATAATATCAAGAGCGCCAAACGGATGGTCGAACGCGTCCGTCCGGAGGTTTGGGACGTCTTAGAGGAAGTCATCAAAGAGCATCCTGTCCTTTTAAACCGGGCTCCGACGCTTCACCGGCTTGGTATCCAGGCCTTCGAACCTGTACTGGTTGGGGGACGGGCGATTCAGATTCACCCTCTGGTCTGTGTGGCCTACAACGCTGACTTCGACGGTGACCAAATGGCGGTTCACGTGCCTCTGTCAGCCGAGGCACAGGCTGAGGCCCGTTTGTTGATGCTGTCGGCGCACAATATACTTCTGCCGTCAAGTGGGCGTCCGGTGACGACACCTCACCAAGATATGATCATCGGTTGCTTCTATCTCACTAAGGAGAAGAGCGGGGAAAAAGGTGAGGGGAAGGCGTTCATCAGCCCTGACGAGGTCAAGTTGGCGTATTACCACGGAGAAGTGTCACTCCACGCTCCCATCCAGGTCCGTATCAACGGTGAATTGGTGGAGACGACGGCAGGAAGGGTCATCTTCAATGAAGTGATTCCCGAGGAGATCGGTTTCATTAACGAGGTGATCGATCGTAAATCCCTCGGCCGTCTGGTCGACACCTTGTACCGTAGGCTTGGTGCCGCAGGCACTGCAGAAGTGTTGGACAAGATCAAGAAACTCGGCTTTACGTATGCGACGCGCTCGGGTACTACCGTCGGTATATCTGACATCCAGATCCCACCGGAGAAATATGAGCTCGTCCGAGAAGCCGAGCGTCTTGTGGAACAAGTGGAGCAACAGCATCGGCGCGGTCTGCTCACTTCCGATGAGCGCTATCAACGTATTTGTGACATCTGGGCTCAGGTCAAAGATGAAGTAACCAGAGCCATGGTGTCACATCTGGACGATTTCAACCCAGTGTGGATGATGGCCAATTCAGGGGCTCGCGGTAACGTTCCGCAGTTGTCTCAGCTGGCCGGTATGCGAGGCCTCGTAGCGGATCCGACCGGTCGGACCATTGAGATTCCCATTAAGGCCAACTTCCGGGAAGGGTTGACGGTGCTGGAGTACTTCATTTCGACACACGGTACGAGAAAGGGACTTGCCGATACCGCTTTGCGTACAGCTGACTCCGGATACCTGACGCGTCGTTTGGTGGACGTGGCACAAGACGTCATCGTCCGCGAAGAAGACTGTGGCACGGATCAGGGCATTCAAGTAGAGGCGATCAAAGAGGTCGCCGGCGGAGTTGAAGAGATCATCGAGCCTTTGCGAGACCGTCTCACCGGTCGAGTGACTGCAGAGCCCGTGATCCATCCGGCAACCGGGGAGGTCATGGTTGAAGAGAACCAGCTGATCAATGAAGAAATGGCCTCCGCTATTGAGGATGCCGGTATTGAAAGCGTCTGCATCCGTTCAGTACTCACCTGTCGTTCGCGGTGGGGAGTGTGTGCCCGTTGCTACGGTCGCAATCTGGCCACGGGTCAACTCGTGGAAGTCGGAGAAGCAGTGGGTATTATTGCAGCGCAATCGATCGGTGAGCCAGGAACACAGCTCACGATGCGCACCTTCCACACCGGCGGCGTAGCTGGAGTCGAAGACATCACGGCCGGTCTGCCGCGAGTGGAAGAACTGTTTGAGGCACGCAAACCCAAGGGCCAGGCTATTATCACGGAAATAGACGGCGTCGTGAGATTCGTCGAATCCAAAGGCGTGCGCAAAGCCGTGATCACGGGGGACAACAACGAGGAGAAAGTCTATACCATCCCCTACGGAGCCCGTCTGCGTGTACGGGACGGTCAAAGGGTTGAGGTCGGTGACAGATTGACTGAAGGTGCGGTCAATCCACACGACATTCTTCGCGTGAAGGGTGTCCGAGCGGTACAGACCTACCTTGTACAGGAAGTACAAGATGTCTATCGCTCTCAGGGTGTGGATATTAACGACAAGCACATCGAGGTCATCGTTCGTCAGATGCTTCGGAAAGTCAAAGTTGAGTCACCGGGAGACACGGATCTTTTGCCAGGTGGGCTTGTGGATCAGTTTGACTTCGAAGAGGAGAACGCCCGTGTGCTGCGTGAAGGTGGAGAGCCCGCTGTCGCAAAACCTGCGCTTCTTGGCATTACCAAGGCGTCCTTGGCTACAGAGAGCTTCTTGTCCGCCGCCTCCTTCCAGGAGACCACGCGAGTATTGACCGAAGCCGCCATCAAGGGCAAATCCGATCCTTTGCTCGGGTTGAAGGAGAACGTTATCATCGGAAAGCTGGTACCGGCGGGAACCGGAATGCCTCGCTATAGACAGGTTGTTCCGTTGTTGCCACCGGGGGTGGAAGAGCAAGAGGTATCAGATACTGATGGAGCGCGAAATGGTGCCTCAGAGCTATCGCTAACCCTCGGCGCCGATATCGTTGCCGATACTGAGGATTAGAGACTGCAACCGGCCGCATTTCAAGGTTCTTTTCGTTTGCGATTGACATGGGAAGCCACACCGTGTAGAATAGCGAAGTGTGCTGCCTTGAAATGCGGCTGGCCATTTAATGCCCTAAGGGGGTGTAGGCTTGCCGAGTCGTTTAAAAAAGGCGCGCCGGAGAGTTGTCGGTACGAACCAGACGCTTCGCGCACTGGAGAACGGATCCGCAATGGTCGTCTTTGTAGCCAATGATGCCGAATCCAGGGTGACCGCTCCGGTGCTGGAGCTGGCGGAACGTCAGGCGATAGAAATCGTCCGAGTAGAGACGATGACGGATTTGGGACAGCATTGCGGCATCGATGTAGGCACGGCTTGCGCTGCACTGCTGAAGGGATCCGTTTAACTGGCGTTCCATGTATAGATTTCAACGCGAGGGACATTCTCGTTTGTGCGGAAGGGAGGGGAATGTTTATGCCGACGATCAGCCAACTGGTACGCAAGGGACGGCAGGCAACGGAGAAACGCAGTGCCGCTCCGGCTCTCCATTATAGGTTTAACAGTAAGAGGGATCGCATTATCGAAGGTGAGGGGTCACCGCAAAAACGGGGCGTGTGTCTGCGTGTATACACCCACACTCCCAGGAAGCCTAACTCCGCCTTGCGCAAGGTTGCTCGTGTGAGGCTTACCAATCAAATCGAAGTGACTGCATACATCCCGGGTGAAGGGCACAATCTGCAAGAGCACTCGGTCGTTCTGATCCGAGGAGGCAGAGTGAAGGACCTTCCCGGTGTACGCTATCACATCGTGCGCGGTACACTCGATGCTGCGGGAGTCAGTGAGCGCAAGCAGAGCAGATCCAAATACGGTGCCAAGCGCGAGTCGTAACAGAGGGAAGGAGGGAGTACGGGTATGCCGCGTAGGGGACACGTAGCCAAACGTGAGATTCATCCTGATCCTGTCTACAACAGCAAACTCGCTACGCAGTTCATCAGTAAGCTCATGGTGGACGGCAAGAGAAGCCTGGCTGAGAGCATCTTTTACGAGGCCTTAGACATCGTTAGGGAAAAGACGGGGCAAGATCCGATTGAAGTACTGGAAGCAGCGATGAACAATGTCATGCCGGTACTCGAAGTCAAGCCTCGCCGTGTTGGCGGAGCTACCTATCAGGTGCCGGTCGAGGTTAGACCTGAACGCAGAGTCGCCCTTGCGATGCGTTGGTTGGTCCAGTACGCCCGTGAACGTTCCGAAAAACGCATGGCTGAGCGTTTAGCGGCGGAACTGATGGATGCGACAAACAATCAGGGCAACTCGGTAAAAAGACGCGAAGACACGCATCGCATGGCAGAAGCCAACAAGGCGTTTGCACATTATCGTTGGTAGGATTTGTATACCGTCTGCTGTCACCAAAGGCAGGGACGACGGCGGTTGTTTCAAGGGGGATTCAAACGAATGCCCAGAGCGCTACCTCTGGAGAACACAAGAAACATAGGCATCATGGCTCACATCGACGCCGGCAAGACTACGACGACCGAGCGCATCTTGTTCTACACGGGCCGTGTGCGCAAGATGGGTGAGGTACATGAAGGTGCGGCTACGATGGACTGGATGGTCCAGGAAAAAGAGCGTGGTATCACCATTACCTCTGCAGCCACCACGTGCCATTGGCGAGGTCATCGTATAAACATTATCGATACGCCCGGACACGTGGACTTCACGGTAGAGGTAGAGCGTAGTCTGCGCGTCTTGGATGGAGCCGTAGCTGTCTTTTGCTCGGTCGGAGGCGTAGAGCCTCAGTCCGAGACCGTATGGCGACAAGCCGACAAGTACGGAGTGCCGCGTATTGCCTATGTGAACAAAATGGACAGAGTCGGAGCCGATTTTCATCGGACTATCCGCATGATGGAGGAGCGGCTCGGGGTCGTGGCGGTGCCCGTTCAACTTCCCATTGGTGTGGAAGACGGTTTCCGTGGGATTGTAGACTTGATCGGACAACGGGCGTATTACTACCTGGATGATCTGGGTACCCGGTCCGACGTCACGGATGTCCCTGCGGACATGATCGACGAGGTCGAGCAAGCACGGGCGCGACTCATTGAAACCATCGCCGAGCACGATGAGCTCTTGATGGTGAAATACGTGGAGGGTGAAGAGATCACTCCGGAGGATCTGAAGGCCGCCATCCGTCGGGTATGCCTGGCGGTGAAGGTCATCCCGGTCTTGTGTGGTTCTTCATTCAAAAACAAGGGAGTCCAGCCGCTCTTAGACGCCATCGTGGACTATCTGCCTTCGCCGCTTGACATCGGTACCGTCCCGGGAGTTGACAAAAACGGCGAGCCACTCGAGCGGCGCATGGTCGATGATGAACCATTCTCGGCGCTGGCTTTCAAAGTGATGAGTGATCCCTATGTCGGGCGATTGACCTTCTTCCGAGTCTATTCAGGAGTACTGAAAGCGGGCTCTTACGTCTACAACGCGACGAAAGGTCAAAAGGAACGCATAGGTCGCATTCTGCAGATGCACGCCAATCATCGCGAAGAGATCGAGGAATGTTATGCGGGAGAGATTGCCGCAGCGGTTGGCTTGAGAATCACAAGCACGGGCGATAGCCTCTGCACGGAAGACAACGTGATTATGCTCGAGGTGCCGGTATTTCCTGAGCCTGTGATCGACCAGGCGGTAGAGCCCAAAACAAAAGCGGATCAGGATAAACTGGCACTGGCCCTGGCTCGTTTGGCTGAAGAAGATCCGACCTTTAGAGTGCACACCGATGAAGAAACTGGTCAGACCATCATATCAGGGATGGGTGAGCTGCACTTAGAGGTCATTGTGGATCGGCTGAAGCGCGAGTTCAAGGTCGAAGGAAATGTAGGAAAGCCGCAAGTGTCCTATCGTGAAACCATCCGCAAGGCGGCGTCCAGCGAAGGCAGGTTCGTCAGACAGACCGGTGGTCGCGGTCAGTATGGGCACGTGGTTCTCGAGATTGAGCCCGGCGAACCGGGCAGTGGATTTGAGTTTCACAATCGTATCGTCGGTGGCGTAATACCTAAGGAGTATATTCCGGCGGTCGAAGCGGGTATCAAAGAGGCCATGCAGACAGGTGTTTTAGCCGGATATCCCGTCGTGGATATCAAGGTAAGTCTCGTCGACGGTTCTTACCACGAAGTTGATTCATCTGAGATGGCCTTCAAAATCGCGGCTTCCATCGGATTTAAGGAAGCCATGCGGAAAGCCGATCCCGTATTGCTCGAACCGATCATGCGTGTCGAGATACTGACACCGGAGGAATTCCTTGGGGATGTGATGGGCGATCTCAATGCTCGCCGTGGGCGCATTGAGGGCATGGAAGCGCGAGGCAAGGCCCAGTTGGTGAAAGGCCTGGTTCCTCTCGTCTCCATGTTCGGTTACGCGACTGATTTGCGCTCTTCCACACAGGGACGGGCCTCGTATACGATGCGCTTTGAACGCTATGAGGAAGTACCGCCATCTCTTGCTGAGAAAATCATGCACCGAGAGTTCTAGGCAAGAGTGGGTCAATACAGTGCAAGAACTAGGTTCGGGAGGATTAAGATGGGCAAGCAAAAGTTCGAACGGACGAAGCCACACGTAAACGTGGGCACGATTGGCCACGTAGACCATGGTAAGACAACGCTGACGGCAGCCATCACGATGCTATTGGCGTCACAGGGTAAAGCGCAGGCCAAAAAGTACGCAGAGATCGATGCGGCACCTGAAGAGAAGGCCCGCGGAATCACGATTAACACCTCGCACGTGGAGTATGAGACTGATAATCGGCACTATGCTCACGTGGACTGCCCCGGTCACGCTGACTACATTAAGAACATGATCACGGGTGCGGCCCAGATGGACGGTGCGATTCTGGTGGTCTCGGCTGCCGACGGTCCCATGCCCCAGACGCGTGAGCACATTTTGTTGGCCCGTCAGGTAGGCGTACCGGCTATCGTAGTCTGGATGAACAAAGCCGACATGGTTGATGATCCTGAGTTGTTGGAACTCGTAGAGATGGAGGTTCGCGATCTTCTGAACCAGTATGAGTTCCCGGGTGATGACATACCTGTAGTGAGCGGTTCGGCATTGAAGGCTCTTGAGGAACTTGAAGCCGGACAGCCCGGCGAGTGGTGCGAGAAGGTCGCTGAACTGCTGGAGCAGGTAGACGCATATATTCCCACTCCTGATCGCGATGTAGACAAGCCGTTCTTGATGCCGATAGAAGACATTTTCACGATCACGGGTCGTGGAACGGTTGCCACCGGTCGCGTTGAGCGCGGTACCGTAAAAGTGGGCGACGAGGTAGAAATAGTTGGTATCACTCCGACGCGCAAGACGGTTGCCACCGGTGTGGAAATGTTCCGCAAGTTGCTCGATCAGGCCCAGGCCGGAGACAACGTAGGTGTCTTGCTGCGCGGTATTGAGCGCGACTCGATCCAGCGCGGTCAAGTCTTGGCCAAGCCCGGCTCGATTACTCCGCACACGACCTTCGAGGCCGAAGTGTACGTTTTGTCCAAAGAAGAGGGCGGTCGTCATACTCCGTTCTTCAGCGGATACCGTCCGCAGTTCTACTTCCGTACCACTGACGTCACGGGTGTCATCACCTTGCCCGAGGGTACGGAAATGGTAATGCCCGGTGACAATGTCAACCTCCATGCGGAACTGATCACACCGATCGCCATGGAACAGGGCCTGCGCTTTGCTATCCGCGAAGGCGGTCGCACCGTAGGCGCCGGGGTCATTACCAAGATCATTAAGTAGTGGCACGAGGACGTACGGATCTTCCGCTCAATCGCGAGACAAGACTAGCTAACACTGCATAGCCTGTGCATGGTTGCGAAACCCTACAACGCAAACGCCCAAAACCTTATGTATTGCGTTGACAGCCTTAGGTGTGTGTGTTAGAGTCGGAAGGTAATGCCGTTGTGACCTGGAGGTGATCTGGGATGCGTGTAGGGATTACCCTCGAATGCACCCAGTGTAAGAATCGCAACTACCGAACCATCAAGAATCGCCGTAACGATCCCGATAGACTTGAGCTCAAAAAGTACTGCCCCAAGTGTCGCGCACACACGTCTCATCGTGAGACACGTTAAAGGATGTGAAGGCGATGGCAGTTTCACGGGGTGCTCAGCGACCGTTGCACGAGCGGTTAAAGCGCTACTTCAGGGAATCGAGAGCGGAAATACGTAAGGTTAGTTGGCCCAATCGCAAGGAGCTGACGACCTACACACTGGTAGTCATTGTGACTACCGTGGTGGTCTCCATCTTCGTTGCCCTGGCGGACCTTTTGTTTAGTCAACTGTACGCCTTACTTCGTCTTGTAGGGAGGTGAGGAGTGAGAACTGTCTGGTTCTCACTCCTAAGAGTGTGCTCAAGGATGATATGAGAGAAGACGCCGCGGAAGAGCGCATTGACATTGATGCGTTTTTGGATGCTGGCGGCGATATAGATAAACAGTGGTACGTAATCCATACCTACTCCGGCTATGAAAACAAGGTGAAAGCCAACCTTGAACGGCGCGTGGAGTCCATGGGTATGGAGGACAAGATATTCCGCGTCCTTGTGCCCACTGAAGAAGAGATAGCCTTCAAAGACGGTAAGAAGTGTATCGTCAAGAAGAAGGTCTTCCCGGGATATGTTTTGGTAGAGATGGTGATGAGCGACGATTCCTGGTATGTGGTACGAAATACACCCGGTGTTACCGGCTTTGTGGGCTCAGGTTCCAAACCGATCGCTTTAGAGCGCGAAGAAGTAAAAGCGATTCTTAAGCAGATGGGATTTGACGAAGGTCGTCCCCGGGTAGCCCTTAATGTGGGAGATGCAATTCGCGTGATCTCGGGTCCCTTCGCCAATTTCGACGGTGAGATCGAAGAAGTGAACATCGAACGCGGGAAAGTGCGAGTCGTCATCTCGATGTTCGGGCGTGACACGCCTATCGAGCTCGATTTTGAGCAAGTAGAGAAGTTGTCATGACACCATGACTGGCTTGCAGTGGGAGCGTGGGAGGGTCGACAGATCCGTTAGTACCACATTTTGAGGAGGATGCACGTGGCCAAGAAGATCATCGCGGTTGTGAAATTGCAATGCCCTGCCGGAAAGGCGACGCCCGCGCCTCCGGTGGGACCGGCGTTGGGTCAACACGGTTTGAATATCATGGAGTTCGTCAAGGCGTTTAACGAGCGAACCGCCAATCAAGCCGGTATGATTATCCCGGTGGAGATTACAATCTATGCCGATCGCTCGTTCACCTTTATCACTAAGACCCCGCCTGCATCTGTGCTGTTGAAAAAGGCGGCAGGCTTGGAGAAGGGCTCCGGGACACCGAACACAACCAAGGTGGGCAAGGTTACCCAAGAGCAGATACGGGAAATCGCTACTCTGAAGATGGCCGATCTGAATGCGACGAGTGTCGAAGCCGCGGCGCGTATGATCGCCGGAACCGCTCGAAGCATGGGCATCGTGGTCGAAGAGTAGTTGTCGTAGCAGATAAGTCGGTGGGAGGCGTCACACGCCGTTTGAACCACGAGGAGGAGAATCAATGGCCAAGCGCAGCAAAAGGTATAAGACTGTAAGTGAGCTTGTTGATCGCCAGAAGTACTACACTCCGGAGGAAGCAATCGACCTCGTCAAGAAGACTGCCTCGGCTAAGTTCGATGAGACGGTCGATGTGGCTATGAAACTGGGGGTAGACCCGCGTCATGCCGACCAACAAGTGCGGGGCACTGTTGTTTTGCCGCATGGGCTTGGCAAGAGCGTTCGTGTAGCCGTATTTGCCCAGGGTGAAAAGGCTCGTGAGGCTGAAGCTGCCGGTGCCGATCTGGTTGGCGGTGAAGATCTTGCCGCGCAAGTACAGCAAGGTCGGATAGACTTCGACGTCGCCATTGCTACACCCGATATGATGGGTATTGTCGGACGTCTGGGACGCATCCTGGGTCCTCGAGGCTTGATGCCCAACCCGCGGGCGGGCACGGTTACCAACGATATTGAACAAGCGGTTAAGGAGTTTAAGGCGGGCAAGCTTGAGTATCGGGTAAACCGCGATGCTGATATCCATGTTGTGATCGGTAAGGCTTCGTTTCCGTCTGAAGCGCTTATGGAGAATTTCACCGTCCTCATACACGCTATTTTGCGGGCCAGACCCGCTGCAGCTAAAGGCACCTATCTGCGCAAAGTTGCGATCTCGACCACTATGGGACCGGGAATTAGGATTGATCCGCATGCGCTGGTCGCGGCGAGAACGCGCTAGAGCGTAGTTGGTCTGCATGCAAACAATAGAATAACGAGCAACGTAATTAGGATTTGCGTAGCCATAGACAGCCGGTGCTGTAACAGCCTAAGGAGTCCACAAGGGCTCGCCTGCCGAGGCTTGTGAGAAATCCCCCGTTTGTGTTGTGTGGGATCTTTCGCGAGTAGAACGCGGGTGTACCCGTGCGTCTATGCTGCGGAGGATCCTTTTTCGTGCTCCGGTGAAGGGAGGGATTCAATGCCGACCCCTAAGAAAGAAGCGCTGGTCGAAGAGATTCAAGATAGCCTGTCTCGGGCTCAGTCAACCGTATTGGTCGAGTATAAGGGCCTCGATGTGCGTCAGATGACCGAATTGCGGCGTCGAAGCCGTGAGGCCGGAGTGGAGCTGAAGGTTCTCAAGAACACCTTAGTGAACATTGCTGCGGATCGGGTCGGGATCGAAGGGCTGGAGGCGTATCTTAGCGGTCCCAATGCCTATGCCTTTGGCTACGACGATCCCGTTGCTCCCGCCAAAGTGCTGTCGGAGTTCGCTAAGGAGAATCAGGCGCTGCTTATCAAAGCCGGTCTGCTCGACGGTCGGGTGATCGATGCCGCGGGTGTGAAAGAGCTGGCCGAGTTGCCGTCTCAGGAGATCTTGTTAGCTCAACTGTTGCAGGTGATGCAAAGTCCCATCAGTGGGCTGGTTAATGTATTGCAGGGTACGCTGCGTAACCTTGTTTACGTACTTGATGCGGTACGCCAGAAAAAAGAGCAAGAGGCAAATGCATAAGATATGAGGGGGTACAACAATGGCACATGAGGAACTGATTCAAGCCATTGAAAAGATGACCGTACTGGAGCTTTCTGAGCTCGTTAAGGCTTTGGAAGAGAAATTCGGTGTGACCGCTGCGGCTCCCGTAGCCATGATGGCTGCCCAAGGTCCGGCTGCCGCAGCCCCGGCCGAGGCTGAGCAGACCGAGTTTGACGTGATTCTGGCCGCCCACGGCGACAAGAAGATCCAGGTCATTAAGGTCGTGCGCGAGCTGACGGGACTTGGTCTCAAGGAAGCAAAAGATCTCGTGGACAATGCTCCGAAGCCGGTTAAAGAGGGCGTCGATAAAGAGACGGCTGAGGAAATCAAGGCTAAGCTTGAAGAGGCCGGAGCCACTGTTGAGATTAAGTAATGTCAGAGGAACAATGGCTCGCGGAGCAAGACTCTGCGAGCCATCGTTTGGTCGCGCCGATTGACAGAGCGCTGACCAAATGATAAACTACATGGGTGCTACGCCCGCGGCGGTTGATTGCTGTTTTTTTCCGTTCTTTCACTGGAAAAATGCATAAATGTGGCCAGGCAAGCGAAGGCTATGAGGTATGTACGGGGCGCCCCCAGGCATGGTGCTTTTCAGGTGCAGCAGTAAGGAGGGGTCCTTTTCTGTCTGTTGGGTATGCGGACAAAGCACTATTGCCGCTATGAGCAAGAAGCAATTTGAGGGGGGTCTCCTTGTATGACGCTATTCGCTGCTTATTGTCAGAACCCTGCTGCTCCGCAGAAGAACTGATGTCACGGTGAATGAAAGTGCTCGTGTGGATTGTGTAGCGTAGAAGGATTTACGAAGGAGTGGGGCATATTGGCAATAGCAACTCAGCTGGGGAAACGCCAGAGGATTTCATTTGGAAAGATTCACGAGATTCTCGAGATGCCCGATTTAATCGAGGTCCAGAGGAAGTCGTATGAGGCGTTTCTGCGCGAAGGTCTGACCGAGGTATTTGCCGATATTTCGCCAATCCAGGACTTCACAGGCAATCTTGTGCTCGAGTTTATTGACTACGAACTGGGGGAGCCGAAGTACGACATCGCGGAATGCAAAGATCGTGATGTAACCTACGCAGCTCCTCTGAGAGTTCGTGTTCGTCTCATCAACAAAGAGACGGGCGAAGTGAAAGAACAAGAAGTCTTCATGGGTGATTTCCCCCTGATGACTGACAACGGCACGTTTATCATCAACGGCGCGGAACGTGTGGTCGTCAGTCAGCTCGTCAGATCCTCCGGTGTTTATCTGGTCAAAGATCGTGACACGAGCGGGAAGGAGCTTTTCAAAGCCAGTATCATCCCCAACCGGGGGGCCTGGTTGGAGTTCGAGTGCTCCATCCATGATAATGTCATCTACGTACGTGTGGACCGTACCCGCAAGATTCCGGCGACGGTTTTGTTGCGCGCTTTGGGCTATGGGACCAACGCCAAGATAAATGATCTTTTCGGGGACATAGAGCCTATTCGCGCTACCCTTGAACGAGATAACACGGAAAGCGAAGCCGAAGCCCTCATTGAGATCTATAAGCGTCTGCGTCCCGGTGAGCCTCCCACGGAGGAGAGCGCGCGCTCGTTG
>LFTP01000241.1 GCA_001513395.1 Clostridia bacterium DTU080 | reverse complement strand
CCGCTCCGGTGCCGGTACACCGACACAATGGGGCATTACCGGTTCTTTTTCACCCACCAATCCGTACACACGCCAGGCCATGATGATGGCCAACGGAGGGCGCATCTACAATCCTGAGCTGACAAGATACTATCTGGACGAAGTGCCGAATATCCAGGCTTTGCAGTGGTTGGCCGATCTGCGCGAATTGATCGGCTGGGGTTGGGAAACCGGCACCCTCGGCATGAACACCGGCTGGCCTTCGGCACAGGTCGGTTGGGCCCGGACGATAACGTTTGAGTTCGGTGCCGCTCCCCTGCCGCGGCCGAAGACGGGAACGCACGCCACGATTATGACGACGAATATCCTATCGGTCATGAAGACGTCGAAGAATCCCGACGCGGCCGTCAGGTATATAAACCACATCTGCGGTACCGAGGTGCAGCGGCGGCGAATCGATGACAACTACGTGGTATCGGCGCGCGTGGATGTGGCCGCCGAATCACTTCGCGAGGGCCGGATGGCAGCCATAAACAACGAGGTGATCATGGACATCACCGCACACACTAAGCCATGGGCAGTGCCTATCGGATACTATGACGAGGTACCCAATCTGGTCAACCGTGAGCTCGCCGCACTGGCCAGAGGCGAAGAAGCCGCCGCCAGTGCCGCCAAGAGGGTGGCCCAGATGGTCAACGCCATCCTTTCGGGCAGATAGTCAACCGCCATAGGAGTCCCTTGGCGAACCAGAAGACACAGCCCAGGAGCAGTTGAAAAGATGTGGGCTTGTGGCTGGCTCCCACGGAAGCCGGCCGCAAGCCCGCCGTACAGACCACATAGAATCCGGCAGCAGTCATCTCAATGCCGCATTCAGTAATCCGCTCTGTAAGCCGCAGGTTTACGGCTCAAGCGACGGACCGGGCGTTGTTAGGCCCTCATTTCGAGCGGCAAGATCGCCACCACACGTGATGCTTCTTGCTCTCTCACCACCACGGTCCCGCTTGCTCCAAATACTCCCTGACCTTGGCTTCTGACAACGCTTGCACCCGGTCCAATGCCACGACTGCGCTTTCTTGCAATTTGACAACCCTATCCCAGGCATCTCTGAGGAGTGCATTGCCGGCTTCAGAGTCAAGCGGTGTTCCGGCAACTCCCACCGGTTGGGCAACGAATGAAATCTGCATCAGATCCTTGTAGATAGGCTCTGTCAAGGTGGCCATGAAAGTCCGAGCGCTCACCAGACGCGCCGGAGGTTTCCCGGAGATAACCGCAAATTCAGTGGCGTTTTTGGGTTCGAGCATCCATTTCGCCACCTGCCACGCCGCCTCAGGATTCTTCGCCAGCGTCGGTATGGTAAAGGCTTCGCCTGCAACGTACCATCGAGACTGCGAATCACCCGGGGCTCGGGGCATCGGTGTGACACCGATCATGTCCGTGTCCATCCCTGCTGATCGCAAAGAGGGAATCTGCTCTCCTCCCATCATGGCCATAGCTACATATCGATTGACGAAGGAAGATGCAGAACCCCATCCGCTGCCGATCACGCCGGAGGAGCGTCTGGCCCAGGATTCGCCCCATTGAAACAGCTCCAGATTGCGAGGTCCGTTGAGAATGGGTTGTTTTTTGTCGGATCCCACCAATCGCTTCCCCACAGTAACGACCACATGAAGGCATGCTGACCTACACCTCCCCAAGGCACAAATCCGACTTGTGTTGCTCTGCCGTCGGATCCCAGACGCGTGAGGCGCCTATCAGCTTCCTCCAGTTCCGCGATCGTGGTCGGAGCCCACTCCGGGTCCAGACCTACATCTGCAAACATCGCTTTGTTCCTGAACAATGCCGTCATCACCAAGGCATCGACGGGAATGCCGTAAAAGCGATCCTTCAGTATCACTGTACCAAGTGTGGCACTCACCCACTCCCGACGCAGATCCCACCCTTCCCTTTCTATATAGGGTGTCAGATCCATGAGGATTCCCGTAGCGCGCAGATTCCGAATAGCCCCCCTATCCGTGTAAATCAGGTCCGGGACGCTACCAGACACATGGGCGGCGACGATCTGCGACAGATCACTGGAGCTTCCGGCAAGCCGAGTATGTTCAACAACGATATCCGCACTGGTACGGTTGAAAGCCTCCACCATATGCTCGATGTACTCTTTTTGGGCTCCGCCTACATTCCAGTAGTCGACCTTTGTTTTGGCGGCCAGTATGCCAGGTGCTGTCATCAGGACAAGCAGCATAGCGATCATGAGCAACCGGATGCACGTCACAACCTTGCTCTTCAGCTCATTAGCACTTGTCATCTCACACGCCTCCTTCCGATATCTGCAGCGTCGACGGTTGGTCAAAATGGCAACACGCGAGCACATGACCCGGCGCACGGTGTTGTTCCGCAAATATTATCCTTCTATGGCCTATATCCTCTGTATTTGAATCCTCTAATATCACTTAGGTACAATATAGGGGATAAAAGACCGGTGTCACACTACCGGCCACAAAAGAGAATAGTGGGCCGCGATCCTACATGAAAAGCGACAGCCACCCCCTCTTTTCGGACAGGGGATCGCGGATCGGCACATCTCGCGTCGCCCCCTTTGGCAGTCATCCTTTCATGACAATGGTCCAGGTACATATCTCTCAGACGTAGCTCCTCCCCACTCGACGCGAGCACTCAACGATGGATCTCACTCATGACGCTCCGCCTGATCGCATCACTGATGTCGTGTGAGCACCTCCTATTCCGGAAAACAGGCCCAAGCACTGGGGATGCCACATGACTCAACAGATCACATAACTCCCTGTGTTCGCTTCTGCCACGGTGAACAACTTGGCTCATCGACTCTTGTTACGGGATAGGTAAAGCGCCCTTCGTCCCGAATTCCATGCACGGAACGGGATGAGATACAAACACCGTGAACGGCAACAGCACAGTGGTGCATAGTGCATGGCATCCCCTCCGAACAGAAAACGGGTTTTGACGCGATCTCACCGTCCGCCCGTTGGAATAAGTTGCGCAGATGATCAAAGCGATGCCAGGCCAAAAACACGCCTTTCTCAGCACCGAAAAACGCGTCCTTCCGGTACAGTCCATCGAATTCGCGGGAGACCGGAAAGACACCCTGCGGGGCATCGCCGCCTTTATCGGGGTACTGACACCTGCAGCCCGAAGTTGACGCCAGGGGCGATTGGAGGAAAAGGATGAGTCTGCAGATTATCGATCTTGTTGCTTCGCAAGAGACATACGTGGACCAGACTGCTGAAATACTCTGGCGAGCGTTCAAAGACAGATCTCCCGCGTGGCCCACGATCAGCGCCGCACGACGGGAAGTACTGGACTCCCTGGCTCCGGAGAGAGTGAGCCGAGTGATGATACACGACACCGCGGGGGTGGTAGGCTGGATAGGCGGTATACCGCAATACGACGGTCATGTTTGGGAGCTCCATCCGCTTGTCGTCGCCGAGAACTGGCGGCGCAGAGGTATCGGGCGCGCTCTGGTATCCGATCTTGAAAGAATCATCGCCCGTCGCGGTGCTTTGACCCTCTGGGCGGGTAGTGACGACGAGAACTTCGAGACCAGTCTCAGCGGAGTCGATCTCTACGATGATCTTCCGAGCAGACTGCGGGAGGTGCGTGCTTGGGGCCAGCATCCGCTCGGATTCTACCTGCGACTCGGTTTTCGCATCGTAGGCGTGATGCCGGATGCCAACGGCCGAGGAAAGCCGGATATCTATCTGGCCAAGAGGATCGGATAGGACTTGGTTTCTTGCGTTCAAAGGGGACAGATCGGTTGCTTGAGGATCACCTGAGAGGTTGCAACGTCTTCCTCAATGCTGCGAAAAGCGCTAGTGTGAAGGGATCGCCGTTCCATCCACTACGAAAACGATCCCAGAGCCCACAGCCGTTCCTCGAAGACAGTGGCTTTGCCTAACCCGCGCTGCACCACGGCTTCCGCGCGATGAGGAGCGCTCCTCAAGCGTCTTGTTTTATATTCAATGCTTCGGCCTCCGGTCGGTCTTGATCGGTCCGGAGGGAGGCGACGGACCGCTCACCAATGACGGTAGGCGTATATACAACAAGACCACCGTGCCCGAGATCGGCATGCACATGCGACATAGGAAATATGATCATCCGAACACTGTAGTATAGGTCAGCTTGCCACGTAGTCCACGCCAAAAGACCCGTCCCCCTGTCGGATATTGCCCGACGAGTCGGAGGAGACCATCTTAGCGAAATGCCACTTCACGAAAGCGGTCACCGAGCAACGTAGCATCTTGGCGGAAAAGATTCCTTCGAGTCTTTGAAGGCTATCAAGTCTTCGATGCAGAATGAGTTTACGCGACTAAGAACCGGTATAGTCTTACAAGTGCGGATTTTGTATACCACTCCCTGTCGGCGACACGCCCGTCGGCCAAATACCAGCGAGGGAGGATGCGATATGTCACGGAGGATTGAACGGATCGACATACTGAGAGGATTGTCCATCCTGGCCGTTATTGCCATACACGTCTCCGCAACGCGGACTGTCGGCCGACCCGAAGGAGCCACGTGGTTGCTGGCAGTGACCATCAACCAAGTGTCCAGATATGCTGTGGCTGTATTCCTACTAATGTCCGGCCTCGGGCTCGAGTTGCGCGGTCGCAGCGAGCCGTACCTGCAAGCGTTGTGGCGCCGGATTGTAAAGCTATGGCCGGGATACCTCGCATGGGGTCTCATCTACATTGTGACGACACAAAAGGTTCCCTCGGTCATGAGGACCGTACATATACTGATCACCGGTAAAGCCGCGGCACACATGTACTTCATACCGCTGCTCACGATGCTCTACGCGCTGTACAAACCCCTGTCGGCGGCGATGGAGCGATGGCCCGGATCCGCATTCGTGATGTGTATAGCAATGGTGTTGGCCCAGTTGCTCAGCGGCACGCACCCGATAATGCAGGCTACCACAAATCCCTTGAGATGGATAGGATACTTCGCGCTGGGGATCTGGCTCGCCCCAAGATTACAAGCCTTTGAGCAAGTATCCAAACGTTACCGCGCCCTTTGGACGGTGACAGCCATACTGAGCGCGGTCTTCATCACCGTTGAGGCGATCGTTCGTATTCGTGCGGGAGTCAATGCGGGAGAAGCCGTAACGCAATTGCGGCCAACCGTGTTGTTCTACACATCGGCCATAGTCTTGTGGGGTTGGGGATGTGCTTGGCCAGCCCCGATATCAAGGGCGCTAGCCTCGTTGGGGCGACAGTCCTTCAACATCTATCTGTCACACATATTGGTGTTGGACCAATTGCGACGCATACTGGCACGCCTGGGGATTTCACGAGCGAGCGGTACCTTTCTCGTGTTGGGCATTCCCCTCGTTGTTGTCGGATCGCTGGTATATAGCGTTGTTATCGACCAGGCGGTTTCCGGTGTACGGCAGCGTACCGCCAAAAGACTCAGTGCCTGATTGACCGCGTTCTGTAGTTGCACGGTCGCAGGGATGACCGTGTCCATCCGAATCCGGCCGATCTGAGTGAGCCATAGTCCTGTGGGGCACCTCATCAGACCCTGCAAACCCCGGTTTGACACTCTATGCAGTGTTTACTTTCAGAAAAGACATCTATATAGAAGGAAAGCCAGCACTCCGATGCGATTGGAGCCTCAAAGTTGAGGTCACCTGGGAATATCCCCGAAGCCGACACGTGGTCCCAGTTCGGATGTCCGCAACGGAAACATACCACGCACACGGGCCGGATAGTCCGGCGCGGCCACAGAAAGCCGTGTGCTGCAATTCACCGAATCTCCCGAGATTCAGTGGTTCACGTGGGTCCAGATCTTGACAAGTGAAGGAGGATGTATTACATGTCACGCCGAGTGACTCCTTTCGCAGTGCTGCTTCTGGTTTTGGTCATGTGCCGCTTCGTTGCGGCCGAGACGGTGGTCAACTTCGCTACATGGGGATCAGCCCAAGAACAGCAACTCTGGGAAAGAGACATCGCCGATTTCGAGCGCCAAAACCCTGATGTCAAGGTCAACCTCATACTGTCGGATTGGAACACCTACATTGAGCGACTGCCGTTGGTCATATCCGGGACAATCGAGGCCGATGTCGTACGTATAGGAGGCCAACATCTTCCCACGTTTGCTCATCGAGGCATTCTACTGCCTCTCGATCCATATGTAGCAAGGGGACAGATCAAACGGCAGGAGTTCCTGACACCGGTGCTCGAGTCGGCGACGTACGGTGGCCTCTTATACGGTTTGCCGGATCATTTTTCACCCTGGATCTTGTACTACAATGCAGAGCTGTTCAAGCAGTATGGACNNACATGGGAGGAATTCGAGACTATCGGCCACAAATTGCGGATCGACCGATCCGGTGCCGGAATTCCGACACAGTGGGGAATACCGACTTCCTTCACCCCCACCAATCCGTACACGCGGCAGGCGATGAAACTGGCCAACGGAGGGCGCGTCTACAACCCTGAGCTGACACGATACTATCTGGATGAAGTTCCCAACATTGAGGCTTTGCAGTGGCTGGCTGATCTGCGGGAGTTGACCGGAAGCGGCTGGGAAGCGGGCAATCTGGGTATGACCAACGGTTGGCCGTCAGTACAGCTGTATTGGGCCAGTACGATCGGGTTTGAGTTTGGTGCCGCTCCTATGCCACGACCACGAACAGGCACTCACGCCACCATCATGACCACCAACATACTCTCCGTGTTGCAAACGGCCGAAAACCCCGACGCGGCCGTAAGGTACATCAACCATATCTGTGGCACTGAAGTACAGCGGAGACGAATCGATGACAACTACGTTGTATCAGGGCGCATCGATGTGGCAGCTGAGTCGCTTCGCGAGCGTCGAATGGCGGCGATAAACAACGATGTGATCATGGACATCACGGCTCACACTAAGGCTTGGGCAGTGCCTATCGGATACTACGACGAGGTGCCCAATCTGGTCAACCGCGAGTTGGCCGCACTGGCCAGAGGAGACGAGCCGACTTTCAACGCAGCTAAAAGGATCGCACAGATGGTTAACGCCATCCTCTCCGGCAAATAGAAGGGCAAGACGTAGGACAACTGACTGAACGTCGGATGGCGTCAACAAAGACCGATACCAAGACAACGGTTGGCTTCGACTTACCCATCCTGTGACTTGGGTCATCTAGTTTTTTGCTTTGACAACGCGAAAACGGGCATGTTGAGTTCAGGGAAAGGAAAACCGCACCGGCTGTCTGAATCGAGCAGGCTGAGAACCGGCGGGAACGAACGCGCTGGGTATTCGGATCGCTCAACTCGAGTTCCAGCCGTCAAGCTATGCGCACCGCCGGGAAGAAGTCTCCGTACTCGGTTCGAAATACTCCGAGCCGGTTTCCTCAGTGCCAACCCCGTTTGGTCAAATCCGGAGACTCGTGCAGACCGCCGCTGTCCTGAAAAGAGTGTATGTTTGCGATCTGAACCCCGGGATCATTCGGTCTCTCAATATAACAAGTAGCGTTCGCGCCTGTTCTCAAACTGCTTGGCCTGTTCTTGCCACTCTTCTACAATCTCAGCCGGTGGACGCCCGGCTTCCAACCACTCACGCAGTTGCGAAGATCCTGCACGGCGATCGAAAGCGGCCGACGTTTGGTAGCCGAACTCATTCGGATAGTCCCTAGTGAGCATCGACAGAATGTGTATGGCTACTGTAACCGGACGGCAGGCGAAGCGATCATAGTAGGCTATGGCAACACCGGAGCAGACCTCTCCTTCGTACAGGCTGAAACAGGGAATGAAATACCTGTGGTAGAAAAACACGCCCGGAAAGCCCAGGGCATTCAGCTTTTCGGACAACTTCCTCCCGTCCATCCATGGTGCCCCGAACAAGGTGAAAGGCGTTGTAGTACCCCTACCGAACGATACCGTGGTGCTCTGAAGCAATCCGGTGGTCGCGAACCCCAGCAATGACTCCGGAACGGGAAGATTAGGGCTCGGCGGAGTCCACAAAAGACCGGTCTGGTCATACCACATGTCCCTGGCCCAGTTTTCCATGGGAATCACGGTCAACTTGCAGCCCACTTGATGCTCTCCGTTGTACATCAAGGCCAACTCACCTATGGTCATTCCATGGCGCAGCGGATAGGAGAAAGCCCCGATAAGCGAATAGTATCCTTCTTGCGTCACCCCGCCCTCAATGATCCGGCCGTTCAATGGATTTGGTCGGTCAACGACGATTACCTCGGTACCCACTTGACCCGCGGCGTCCATCAGATACGTCATCCAAGGCGTGAACGTGAAATGACGGATGCCTGCATCCTGCGCGCAAAAGACCACCGCATCAACTTGAGCTATGAGTTCCGCGGGAGGACGCAATCCCGGAAACCCATAGAGGCTGATCACGGGCAGCCCGGTCGCAGCATCGACATGATTGTCAAAACGCACGCCCGGCTGCAATTCACCACGCACACCGTGCTCCATACCGAACAAGAACTTGATGTCGCATTTCCACTCATCGTGCATGACATCGATGAGACTCTGTCCCTCGTTCGTTAGCGCGGCGTGGTTCATCATCAGAGCCAGTCTCTTTCCTTCAACGTGGGCTCGCAACCTCTCCGTCGATATCTTGGTCACGGGAGCGGGAAGACTCATCGGACTGCTGCCTCCTTAAGCCGGAGTTCCCGGAGCAAAGGCCCCGTTGTGACTGTGCTTTTGGAATCTCGGGGTTACCCGTTCCGTCTACGAAAACTCGACGTAATCGATGTCCCCACCCGATTCTGGCCTCGCTCCGCAACGGTGTGGGGTTGTCGGCCTCGGGCTCAGGCATGGCCGGAATCCCTACGGTGTTACGGGTTATCCTCGCAACAGAAACCCTATAGCCGGAAAGTGGTTGATGCCATCCACCGACCCCATCCGGTCCCACGGTCAAAACCTACAGTACGTCCAACCCGCTCCTAAGTGCACCCAAGGCAACGCTGATGCACCGAACTGCTTGGGCTACAGCAGTCATAGCAGACACTTCAGCGCTCTCCAATCGCTTTGCCATTGGAAACGCCACCTGTTGGAGCAGGTCGCTCCGATTGACCGGCTGACGGTCCGGGAAGGCATAGGCGTACGAGCCAATGATGAAGATTCTAGAGCGCTTTCGGGTTGGCAAACGTTTGCCTCACCGAGTAAATATCTCAGATCCGAGACCTGGTTTATGGCGGGAGTCAGGTTATCTCGGCGACCGCGAACGTTAGCGTCTTCGGAAATGAGAAACCCCAGGCGTCTCCAGGCTCCTTCGACATTGACGGCGTTTTGGAAGATGACCCATCGGATACCACCGACACGGATGACTCGTTAGACATGAGCTCCCAGTGGACGGAGCCGGTCATCCTATGTGAGGTCACGAAGCTCGGTCACTGCTCAAGCGTCTAATGCCCTTTCCCCACGACCACTCATGACCACCCTCTCTCGCTTCTCGCCACATCTGTGCACCGAAAACGGATACTGATCAGCAAGGTCTGGGATTCTCCGAGACTCCTATATCGAGTCCCGAAAGACAAGCGGGATACGGTCTTTGCGGATATAGCTGCTACGGCCGGCCATTCCACCGCCTTCACAGGACGGTTCGCCGGAGAAACGTATACGATGGTCACGAGGTCCCTCTCTTCCTAAGGAGTGGACCGAAGAGAGTCCGCATCGCTTCCGGCATTGGCTCGGTGAGACCGCAGGTGCGAAATACGATAGAGCTGCCTTTTTTCCGGTTGCCAACAGCCCAAGGGTCGGCGCTCAGTTCTTCGCTCGCTCCCCATTGATTGGGCGATGAGCCGCGCAACAATAAAAGCTCCGAGGAGATCTCCCGGACTCAAGTCTTGCTTCAGAAGGAAAAATAAAGCCGGCGGTAATGCCTTAACAGCTCGACGTTCCGGGACAGCTCAACGATCTCTTCACGGCCACCGTCTTGATAGTCCCCGTCGAAGGACAGAAAATTGTACGAACCCAACAAGTAGTACGATTCATCACAGATGAGGAGCTTGACGTGCGTTCCGCTTGGGTTGCGCGTCTGCGCAATATCCCTGGCACGGAATCGATCGCCGTACGGTCTGAACCAGATTCTCATCGTCTCGATGACTTCCGTTGTCCGGTTAAGGCGCTCCCGCGCTCGGTCGCTCTTTTCATGGAGCCCGTAGAGGATTTTTATGGTCACCCCTCTGTGCAAGGCCCTCTCCATGTGGCTGCGAAGCCCGCTGGCCACTCTGAAGTTGGCCCACGGTGACATGATATCTATCTCGTACTTGGCCTCTTCAAAGGCGGCGAACACTCGGTCTTGTATTTCACTGTTGGCCACGGGCTCGTTTTTCATCTCGTCGGTCAGCTGTTGGTAGTAAGCCAGTTGCTGCTTCAGAGCGTCCACACTGAAGTGCTGTACCGCGCGCTTTCCTTCCTCAAAAGCGCTGCGACGGATGGCTTCAATGGCGTCCTTTGATAGGCTAACGCCATTGGCTCGTGCTTCCAAGACTGCCTTAGAGCCATAGCCAATAGCATAGGTGGCCGCATAGACCAAAGGTATGGTGCTTATCGCTCCGAGGTAGGGCACTCCCAGCTTATAGAGCCCGATTATACCGTGCTGTGCGATAAACCCCCAGCCGACTACTCCCAAGACGGTGGTAATCACCTCTCGGGCTCCGGATTCGCTCAACGGCATTCCCATGGCCTTGGCTATGTATGTGACCATGGCCACTTGAATCGGTGTCAAAACGAACATGTCCGCGAAGGGAAGTGGCTGAGCCGCCAAAATCCCACAGAATAAAGACGTGGCGTTAATAATGCGGGAAACACGAACGTCCGTAGGGACTCGTTCATCGCAGGCCAATGCGTCAAGCAATCCTTTAGCATCATTGACCAGATTCCCGCCCTTGCGCCAAAGCCGCCCGACACTCAACAGCGCACACCTCCGGTAAAGGCACACATGTCATCTGCGCGGGATGCCAACCTCAATCCTACAACCTGCGGCAGCGCCAGCCCTTGGTACATCCCGAGAAATCATCAAAGATAATCTTCGTCGACACGTCGTCTGTCGATAGATGCTCCGCTCGATGCCTCCTGCCTGACGATTTTGCCCGAAGCACGAAGGCAACCTTCTCCAAGTGAGACTCGATGTCGAAAGCCGTAGGTAGCCAAAAGCGGACCAAACATGATCGCATCAGCAAACGTCAAAAGACTTCCGGACCATCGCCCATCATTGTACATGCACGGCACGACCGGTATCGCGGCTCAACCAGGGCAAGAGGCTATCTCCTCCGTCAGGCTGTACCCACCCCGCCTCGATATCTGATGTCTCACGGAAACACCTTCGATGCCTCGGGCATTGTCCTTCCGCTCATCCTCGCCTTTGCTTTCGGGCGCGCTCTGCTATGGCCTGCTTGTCTTGGTTTGTCACCTATGCCGCTGCCTCGCTTCCAAGGAACGAACCGTTGCCGTCTAACACCAATTCGTGATCACACAAGGACAAAAGAGCGTCATCCACGAACCTGTTTTTTCCGTCCGAAAAAGCGCTGCCAAGAAGAACTTGTCTCGAACCAGTCAATGAAATCCCCTAAACGCTTCCTGATCGCCGACAATTCCTCTGCAAGGCTTCGATGATTATTGGAGCACCGAGCGACTTCTGCCTCCAGACGTTCTGCTAGAGCCTGTACCATCTGCTGTTCTTTGGCCAACCTGCGCTGCAAATCCTCTCTGGCCTTGCGCTCATCGTCCAAGGCGCGCCGCAGGTATCCGAGCTCTATCTGCATCTGCTCCTGTTGTCCACGGAGTTCGGTGACCCGGGAATCGAAGTCGCTGTCAAGTCTCTCAAGGGAACTGATCAATTCCTGTCGATGCCTCTCCAACACGCCCTCAAGGAGCTCTCGCGCCTTGCACTCTTCCGCTAGCTCCTCCCGGAGATCTTTATGAGATTCCTGAGCATCCGCAATGTGCTCATCAAGCCTGTTGGACAAAGAAACGAGATCGGTGTGAGCTTCTTCTAAGGATTGACGGTCCTGTGCCAACTCCTCACTGAAGTCTTGTTGCAACTCGCTCAAGGTTTGCTCGAGACCGTCGATCTTCTCTTTCAATTCCCACAGGAGCCGAGGATCGGCCAGTTGATCAATACCGTCTAGGAGTTGTTTCACTTTCTCCGTCAATCGTCTGGACTGGGCTTCCGCTTTATCGCTTAGTCGCTTCTCACCGGCGCGTTCCGCATTGCGAAGACTCTCCAAGTGAGACGCCAGTTGCGCTTCGAATCCGCGGACCTTGGCTTCGAGTCGGTCAAGGGTTGATGTCATCTCAGGAATGGCATGGCCGGCCTTTTGCAAAAAAGCTACCGTATGAGACAGATCACTCTGAAGCGATGTCAGATACTCTTGATGTTCGTTAACCCAGTCTTCGGTCAGGTAACTCAAGCGGAATCCCTCCCATCTTCACCGCTGCCGTCCCCGATACTCTCCGTGACCTCGATAAATCTGCGAATACTCTCGGCAGGCAACGCATCTACGTACTCCTCACAGATCTCTATCAGATCGCGAAGAGCCCAGGATAAAGCCAGGCGCTTGCCCAGTTCAGGAGCATACTGCGTGAGAGCCTCTTGCACTTGTCGGGCCTCATCCGGAGCATCGAAAGGACCGCCCTCTTGTCCGACGATCTTTTCGGGGAAGTCGGGGAACCACTCCCGGCAGGCGAAGAGGTATCTGAGGCGGTCAGTACAGGAGACGCCTTGGCGTCGAGCAACATCCAACGCTCGGGACAGCGTAAGGTATGAT
>LFTP01000214.1 GCA_001513395.1 Clostridia bacterium DTU080 | reverse complement strand
CGATAGCGTCGATGTTCTTCAGGAGCCGTATGCGAGGCCCGCACGTACGGTTCTGTGAGAGGGCTGACGCTCGCCTGATCAGCGAGCGTCACCCTACTCGATTTGTTATGGATGGCAGGGGCTCACTGCCACCCTTGGATGGCCAGGCGCTCGAACTGCGGTGTCCCCGGACGTCCGCCCGAAAGGACGGTTATTTTCAACTTCACATCGCCGCGAGCGTATTTGTCCCGCGCAGTGACGGTGGCTTTGGCCAAGTCACTGTCGGTGTCTTCCCAGACGATGTCGATGGCTAGCTTCTCAGCGCGTTCACCTTCCACCGCCGAGATCTCCAGCAGGCTTTCCGTCGCGGACTTCTGATCGTGCGGGACATACATGGTCAGGGTGAAATCATACAGTCCGGGCGCATCATAGAGCAAGTACTCTTCGCCGGTTCCCGACCGCTGCAGCCGGTCGATGTTGTTGATCTTGACGTGCTCCCAGCCCGGTGATTCTTCCTCCGTCGGACGGGAATAGAGCTCGATGGCGAACCAGGAAGATATCGTCGGCTCCCGGAATTCGTCGATCAATTGCCAGCTCGTGACACTGACGGGCACGGTGATGGAGACATCCTCCCGAGCGGGATCGCGGACGGTCAAGTCGTACAACCCGGGAGCCACCGTCGGCTCGGCTTCGACCGTCAGGTTATGCACTTGATATTGCTGTCCCATCTCGAGTCTGTACTCGATACGCGACGGCGACACCGTGATACCCTCTGGCACACCTTCGGTCATCAAGACTCCTTCGATCACATCCGTCGCCCGCAGTCTCGCCAAAGCGACCGATGTCTCGCCCGGTCCTCTTTTGCGTCCGATCAACGCCGCCTTCGGATCTGGCTGGATCAGCCTCAGTGGATGATACATACCGTATAGCCGTTCGAAAAGGGCCAGGGTCTCCGGCATCCAAGAAAGGCTCCGCACGTTCGCACTGATATTAGCCGCTCGGGAGACCATAGGCCAGTCTTCCGGACGATCACGGAAAGCCAGGCCGTAGGCCAGCAGAGAGACAACCTGACTGTCACTGGTGGGTTGGCGCCAGTTGGGGGCCTGTTTGTACAGGAATCGGTAATCCGGGTACATGGCCTCACGAGTCAGCCAATCGTAGAGACGGGCCACGGCCAAGGC
Organism: Clostridia bacterium DTU080; assembly: GCA_001513395.1. Lineage (GTDB taxonomy): Bacteria > Bacillota > Limnochordia > DTU080 > DTU080 > DTU080. Next base: position 1,899 of record LFTP01000214.1, on the reverse strand, counting down.
GGCCCGGATGCAACCGGTCTCCAAATACAGGCGGGCCAGACCGCGCCCCATGATTCCGGTCATGAAAGATGTCCCGCCTTCGTAGCTGCGCTGTTCACTGATGGGCACCGAGTAGAGGCCCCGCACCGGGTCCTGGTGGGAGTATATTTCCTCGGCCACTTTTTCGGCGGCTCGCAAATAACGCTCATCGCTGGTCGCCCGATAGGCTCCCGCCAAGGCGATAAGCGTCCAACCCGGTCCTCGTTCCGGTCCGCCGGCACCCCAGCGCCCGCGCTCTACTTCGGCCACAAACCAGTCACTTGCTCCCCGAGCGGCTTCATGGGTCAGTTCATCGCCCGTGAGCAGGTAGTGCAGCCAAAGCCCTTCCACCCAGGCATGCGTGACCGAGACTCCGCCCAGATTGTGGTCGGGATACCATCCTTCTGCCACCACGTGTTTGGTGTTGTGCGCTCGCGGCGCTCCCATGTAAAGCGGGTTGGTCGAATGATGAATGACATCCGCGTCGCGGTAGTGCAGTGCGCCCTGGTCTCCAATCTGCCAGAAGCGTTCATCCCGGTTCCGCAGATATTGAAGCAGGAAGCCGTAGTGATGGTCGTACTCCTGGTTGCTCCAGAAGGTGTATACCGGTCCGTAGCCCCATTCGAAGGTGTCATCGCCGAACGACTGCATGCCGTACTCGCGGCGATCTTCTCGTTTTTTCAGGTAGTTCTCATAGGTAGTGGCTACGGTCCTTTCGTAGTTGGCACCGACCGGAAACAGTCCGGGCATCTCGGCATAGGGGATTGACATCACGCCCAGAGCCTGGGTACCCAACAGGTAGTGCGGATCGGTCACCAGAAGATAAGGCTGCGTCAACAAAGCTTGCCATACCGGAGCCTCATCAGGCTCTACCCATCCCAGCAAGATGCGATGCGTCTTTTGGAAACCGTCGGCCACCGGTAAGCTCTGCTCCGTTTCGGCGGCCCACAGGCCGAATTCCACTTTCCCGTGCTCTATTACCGCCGATTTGGGAGCCTGTTGCCAGAAGTGGCGGACGCCGGTCACGAAGGTCAGATCACCCGTCGTCGCCGGATCGCTGAGTGTGAGCCAGCCCGGGAAACGCATCCCTTTTAGGATTTGCTCACCGCCTTGATAGACGGCGTAGGTGCGCTCATCACTTTGCACTACGGACCAAGCGGTCGAGGAAGCCGTCAAATCGTAGTGGTGCAACTCTTCGCTCGATACGGCCACATCTTTTGTACCGGCGGCCATGCCTGCATCCGCCGGCAGACCGAGCAGGCGTCCGTAGTTGCCGTAAAGATGAAGTCGGATGTCAGAGAGATCGACGTTCATACCAAGACGATTGGTGAAGGCCACATCGACGAAGAACACCGGCTGTTCGCGATAGAAGTACCATTGCCAGGTGAATTCCAGATCAGCTCGGTCGTCTTTGAGGAAGTTGCCGCGCATCCACAACACGGCGCGCTCGGGACCTTCCTCGATCAGACGTACCTCGTTCAAGACCGAGTCCTCTAAGGACAACCGCTGACCGTTGGTGTAGGTGATGCTGAAATCCGCGGCAGAAGGACCCATGTCTTGACCGTCCACGAGCAGTCTGTCGATGCGGACGCCGTGTGACAGATCAAGATCCATCTCCAGACGTTGTGTGTTGACGGCGAAGGATCTCTCATCGATTTGGCGCACCAGGGGTTGGGCTGCGGTTTCGACCCCGCTCTCGGTTAACACCAGGCTATATGGTCCCGGACGGCCGTTAAAGCTTAGCAGTGCCCATTTCACCGAACCGTCGGGCCACAAGGCCAAAGACCTGGTCTGCACGGGTATCGGCTCTTCGTCGCCGTCCAGAACTCGTATGCGGTTCAACTCGTCGGGCAGCAACTGTCCCTGGCCAAAGGGCACGCC
>LFTP01000315.1 GCA_001513395.1 Clostridia bacterium DTU080 | reverse complement strand
AACACATGCCCCAAAGCGCACGGTTAACATTTTTTTCGAGGTTGTGAGCTCTGGAACTTCGGACTAGTGATCCACGACTCTTATCGATTTGATTGCATCGCCTGCTTCAAGACTGTCCACCACATCCATACCTTCGACCACTTGCCCGAAGACTGCATATTGTCCGTCCAGACTCCCGACATCCGCTTTCAGAATGTAAAACTGTGACCCCGCCGAATCCGGATGCGCTGAACGGGCCATCGCTATCGCACCGCGCACATTACGCAATGCAGGATGCGTCTCGAGTTTGATGGTGTATCCGGGTCCTCCCACACCCGTTCCTTCAGGGTCACCACCCTGCACAACCCACTCTTCCACGCGATGGAAAATCAGCCCGTCGTAAAAGCCCCGTTCGGCCAACTTGATGAAATTCGTCACCGTCAAGGGCATCAAATCGCCCCGCAAAACGACCTTGATCGGCCCTTTGACGGTATCTATAACTGCCGGTAAGGCCCCGATTTCCGCGATTCTCGCCATCTCGGCCTCAGACGGTGGCAACAAAGGTAAGGCCGCCAGTCCGCCGATCTCAATAATGGCATTTCTGGCCATCTCCTGCACTCTCTCATCGCTGTCCTCCATGGTCTCAATCAGAGCCGGGATGGCCTCGTGAGCAGCCGGACCGATCATGCCCAGAGCCCAGGCCGCGGCATTGCGGATGTCGGGATACTGATCCAAGAGAGCCTCGGCCAAAGCTGGTATGGCTTCCACAGCCCTAAATCCGATGTTCCCCAAAGCGACTGCCGCCTGCCAGCGCATCTCGGGATCCTCATGGAACAAGGTATCAGCCAAGACCGGAACCACCTCCGGAGCCCACACACCGATCTGCCCCAAAGCATTTACGGCCGCGTACCGTACAGGAGCGGCCCGGTCTTCCAAAAGCTCAACCAAGATATCGACAGCGTCTATGGCCCGTAAAGACAAAGCCCCCAACTGCAATGCCGCATCACGACGAGTCGTCCATATGGGGTGTTTTAGCTGATCCATCAACTCTTCCACGCTGGCTGCCGTGACCACGCCCCCGAATATGACGAGACTCATAAGAAAAGTCATGACAACCGACCAACAACGACGACGCAAAAGCATATCACTTCATCCTTTCCCAGCCTTCTCCTGCCGCTTCAGTGGCCGGTGCTCCTAAAACGAGATCTCAAACGACGAGTCTGCATCAAAACGTGCATACACTTGGCGAGTGAGTCCATATTCATCGGCAACCTGATCATAAAACAGCGGACGAAGCTTCTCATCGACCACACTGACCAGCTTCAGCGGTCTCGGAGCGACACAAGCCGCCACTTCCGGCAGATCACAGACCTGCAGAATACCCGACACAAACACACCGGGGGGCTGCTCGCGGAACTCATTGACGGCTAAGGCATGATACGAAACCAACAATCTCCTCAACTGCACCTTCGAGATCCCTGTATCGAGCGCAGCCGCCATCAACGCCGCCAAAGCAGCCAGATCTTCACCGATCACTTCCACGTCTTTCAAACCGGTCAGCTGTCTCATGCAGTTAACACCGGCCAGAATATCCAACACCCGGCAGCCGAGGAAGCTTCTGCCAACCATACCGTAGTTGAACAGATGATAGCCCTCAACGCCTAACCGCCTATACGAACTCGACATCCTGCACGGCGCGGACAGCGTGGAGCCCTTACCCCTCATTTCGATGACCAGCACGCTCACTCCGTTTGTCGCTAACTCCCGCAGTTCTGTCCTTGACCGGACAATCACCGCGCTTTCATCTTCGCTGACAAAAACCGCCGCTCGTTCGCTGTTTTTGTCCGAGCGCATCCAAATCGCCGGTATTTCAATACCCGGCTCAGGGAAATAACGCAAGGAGCTGAGAATCACGCCGTCCTGGGAATCCGTCTGTTCCGTCTCCATTGGTATGTTCTCTTGCGGCACATCCACGCGCAGCAACTCGCTCAGCCTATCACGCAGTTCCTCTTGCTCCGTAGGAATATCATCTCGGGCCGTTTTCACAAACCACTGTCGGCGTTCCTTTCGCAACCGCTGCGCCTCCCGGCGCGTGAAGCTGAATACGGTTCTGCTGCCCAAATAGAAGCTCTGTCCTTGCGGTGTAGCCCAGAGTGTTTCCGGGTCTTCCAGTGTCAACTCCGCTCCCCAGTCCACGCTTTGAGGGTTATCTTCACCGCACAACCAGCGCCGGAACCAATTGGCCACCGCTACCCGATGAAGAGGCAAGAAACCATGAGGCCCCTCGGCTACCACGGCTTCCACCCGCTCCGGCACTCCGAGCAAGGCATAGGCCCGACGAGTCTGTTCAGCGGACTCAAGAGCGCCTTCCATGGGGAAGAAATCCTCCGTGCTGGTTCCTATCAGAAGCGGCCGGGGAGCGGTGGCAATACACAGCTCCGTGTGATCGATTCCCTCCTTGATGACGTCATCTTGCACCTGCTCTGCGTCGGCATACTCATTGCGGGCCAACCAGCGCTGTCGCTTGGTGATGTAACAGATCGGACCGGCCGCCCGGATCCGCTCATCGAGAACCATGAGATACGCCGTATTGGTTCCCCCACCAGAAACCCCAGTGCAGGCGATCCGCTCTGGATCGACTTCGGGCCGTGAAAGCAGGTAATCCAAAGCCCGCATACCATCCCAAACCATCAATCCACCCATGCTGACTCCGACCAGCAAGCTTTGAATCCCGGCGTATTCATGCTCAGCCACAGAGGCCGCCGCGGGGTTGTCCACAACGGCGGAACACCGGCGCAGAGGATCCCAGTACTGAATACGCTCTCCTTGTCCAATCGGATCATATGAAAGGACGGCAAAGCCGTTTTTGACTAAAGTGACGGCGACGCGTTGGTAGGTTTCACCTGCCTTGGCGGTCCAGGTGTGCCCCAAAGGATGCAGGATTCCCGGCAGGGGTCCGCTTCGGTCCGTGGGCAGATAAAGATTGGCCGTCACCGGAAAAGACGGACGGCTCTCGAAAATCACCTTCTCGATGCGGTAACCGTCCCGCACAACCTCGCCGGTCGTGCGCGCCGAAAGAGGCTCCCTTTCGATATCCGGAAGCCGAAGCAGTCTTCGAAACCGGTTCTTGATATCAGTGATGTATGCCTTCAGTTCCTCGGCATCAGAGATACTCACTCGCCGGCGGTCCGCCTGTGCAAACAAAGGCTCCGCCAAAGAGACAATATGCTCATATACCATGGAAGATCGTTCCATTGCCACAAGCCCCCCAAGAAGCCATGCTCTGTCTTTTGTGACTTCAATAGGGGTCCGACACTTCCTGCCATATAGCCAACCACGTCCTGCCTTTCCAAGACAGGACGTGGTTGCCGAGACAATGCCAACTTATTCGGATCAGCTGACATCAGGTTCGCTTTTCGCTTCTTCCTGTACCGCCGGATCCTTGGCGGTTTTCGCCGATAGAAGCCAACGCGGCCGCTTGATAAAATCACCGTTATGGAAGCGTGCTTCAATGCGGCCGGTCTTCTCCAGATGATTGAAGCAGCTTCTCATACAGCCACGGGAACCTTCCACTCCGTAGCTTGAGCCCTCACGCTCACCCATCCCCCATTTTTGCAGCATGGCATGACCTTCGACCACATAACCGGAGGGGAACTCATCCGTGGCTCGCCAGCGAGCGGTAGACAACGTCCAAGCGAACTTATAGGCCGCCTCTTCACTGAGCTCCTGTTCGGTCACTTCAAACTTCCAGCCCGGGAAGTCTTTGTGCAAGAAAGGTGAGGTGCGCGGATCCCCGCCGTGATACATCAATGTGCATTTGCCCAGATCTACATCGGCCCACTCATAAGTGTAATCCTCGATCTGGATTTTTACGGTCTTACCTTCTCTGATGTGCGGTATCGCTCCGGGACACCCCCGGACACACTGCATGCAACGATCGCAGATGGTTCCCGGCTTGACCAACGGTGTGGGCTCCAACTCGGCATCGGTGATCACGGCATGCAGACGTTGCCGGGGCCCGAACTGCTTGGTCAAAAAGACCTTCGACCAGCCCATCTCACCGACACCTGCAGCCGTGGCGGCGATGCGAATGGCCAAGTGCACGTTGTGAGCCACCTCGCCCTTGCGCAACGGCTCACGCGTCGGCTGTGTCTCAGGCACTCCCGGATAATACGGCGTGGCTTCCCAGCCGTGGTCTTCCAGATAGCAGGCCAGATGATACGACCCCCACGGTATGAAGAAACTGTTGAGCAAACCGTGGTAGTCGAAGTAGGTGTATGAGGGCCAGTAAGTACCCTCTTCAATACCGCGCCATCCGCCGCGCAGAATGCGTTTGCCGACCACAATCACTGATTTGGCCCGAGGCATGATGGAAGCCGGATGCATGCGCCTTGGGGCGTCTTTGAAGCGCTCAATGTTGGCCACGCCGAAAAGGTCCAACCCAACCGAGTGGGCGTACTCCTTAAGACTCTCTGTGGTAACAGCCATGACGGTGCTCCTCTCTCACTCGCACGGTATCTACGAGATAATGCGTCTTTCAGTGACCACCTGCCACGGTTTGCGCTGACGGAAGGGATTGGCAAATGTGCTTTTCACCCGCCCCGCCTGTTCCAGACGGTCCACGCAAGTACGCACACAAAAGGCCGCCAAACGATCGGGCAATCCTGATGTGTAATGCGGATTGGGAGCTGCGCCGTTGGGGCAACTGCGACACTTGCTGTAGTCGATGCGCGCTACGGACATCTTCTTGCCGCAGATGACTCGTTCTGTCACAGCCGTAACCTCAATCGCACCCAAGGGACATATCTCTTCGTTCTTCTCCACGCAGCGATTGCAGATGGGCTCCTCAACCAGCGGATCGGGATCTAAAGGTGCATCCGTTATGATCAACTGCACTCGCTGCCGCGGTCCAAACTCCGGGGTGAGCAAGACACCGCAGAAACCGATCTCGCCGAGCCCGGCTCGCACGGCGGCATCCTCGAAGTCTATCATTACGTTCGGCGGTGGCTGTCCCTCACGCACCGAAATACCCAGCGGCGGTACCTGCGGCGGCAGATTGGGTACCGGGACGGACTCCCATCCGTGGTCTTCCAAATACTCAGCCGCTTTAAAGGTGCACATGGCCAAGAAGCGGTTGTTGAGCCAGTCCCGCCCGTACTGCGAGTACAGATCGAATTGCGTACCTTCTTCTACACCGCGCAAGGTCCCTCGCGTGATGCGCTTGCCGATCATCACCACACTGCGTGCCTCGGGAAATATGGAACTGGGATGACGATAGGGCTCAACACCCTCAAACCGCTCAATATTAGCGATACCAATCAAGTCGGCTCCGACACTTCGGGCATATTCTTTGAATGCCGCTGTAAACTGACTTCTCTCTTCAGGTGTATTCAACGGGCCATCAACCATGGAGAAGAACCTCCCTTTGCAAGGTGTTAGTACCGTAGCCTCATCCTCACATGAATTCATATATCCGTCCACACAAGACTGCGTCTATAGATGAACACATTTTAAGAGGCGAAATTGTGAAGGAGTACAACCGACTAACGACTTGAAGATCCTGTTGAAGTGCTGAACACTGCCGAATCCGGCTGCAAAGGCTATCGCACAGACATTCTTGTCCGAGTTCTGCAACAAAGACTTGGCCAACTCGACACGCTGACAGTTGATGAATTGAGTCAGGGTCATGCCGCGATAGGTACGAAACAACCTACTCAAATAAGGTGGGCTCAATCCTACTGCCTGAGCCACCGATGACAACGTAAGCGGTTCGCTGATGTTTTGCATCACGTAAGCCTCCGCGCGGGCTATGGCCGGATGCTCAAGCTCTTGGGCACGCGTCTCATAGACCATGGAGACGAATTCCCTGATGGCAGAGTGAATAACCTGCTCTAGCTCCTCATAGTCATACAAGACGAGGATGCTGTCGAAATAGCGCTGATTGAGATCATACAGCAACGCAGGATCCACGCCCGCCGTTTGTGCCGCCATACTCAGCGAGACCAAGAATGACTGGAGAAGACCCCGCAGTTTCAAAAGCGGGATGTACTCAGAACCGAAAAGAAACCCCGACACATCGTTACAGATCTCCGGCACGGCCTCTACGCTTCCGCTTCGAGTGATACGCTCCAGCTTTTCAACAAGAGGCTTCGCCACAAAGCGCTGTTCACCTCTCCTGGGGGTATCACAGACAAGCATGCCGCCTTTTTCCGTCTGCAACTGTATGCGCAAGGCGACCACGGCATATTGCGCCGCCCGGCGAAAGCCGCTGAGCCCCGGATGGCGTCGGGGGGATACGCCTACCGTGAACAAAATGCCATGCTCCTGACGCAAATGCGCCACAAGGGCGCGCAGTCGTCGAGCAAGCTCCGTCGACGCTGAGCTTGGTTGCGAAGCGTTTTGAAAGCGACCGCAAAAATACAGAAAGCGTCCGTGCACAAAGCCCAACAATCGCCGCTCGTCAAAGCTAAACGAACTATGCAGATGTCTGAGAACGACGGCTGCCGTTTTACGTTGTTGCTCGTGTTCCGTGGCCTCACCGTAGTGTATACGAGCCGCCACAACATAGTCAGGCTGATCGGAACCGAACAGACGACGCGCCGCGGAAGCCAGTACCCCCGTCGGGTCCTCATAGCCTGCCGGTCCCAGTTCCGGATACAGAAGCTGATGCCAAAACGACACGATCCAAAGACGATCCCGCACGACTTGTTCACCTCAACCTACTATGTTGTCAATTACCGGAATGTCCGCCTCATTCCTGCTTCCCGGTAAACAGAGTGCGCATGGCAGGATGTCTTCGCGCTAAAGCGAACTCAGAATCTGAACCGATAGCAGAGGTTTAGGAGGTTGGGCTGAATGACACGAGATTCGTACGACGTGATCGTCTGCGGCGGCGGACCGGGCGGCATAGGTGCGGCCATCGGCGCGGCCCGAGCCGGTGCCAAGACACTGCTAATTGAGCGCTACGGCTTGTTGGGCGGCGGAGCCACCGCCATGTTGGTCAATCCGTTTATGACCTTTCATGCAGGCGGGCAGCAGATCATATTCGGGGTCTTGCAGGATATTATCGACCGGATGAAATCCATGGGAGGCTACGGTGCGCCAAAAGCTCCCCACGCCTTTGATCCCGAGATCTTCAAGATCGCTGCTGAACAACTCTGCCTGGAGGCCGGAGTGAAGCTGCTCTACCACGCCTTTTTGGCCGGGGCCCAAACTGAAGGCGACACCTTACGCTCCGTTGAGGTAGCGACAAAAAGCGGCATCTTAAGCCTGGAAGCGTCCATGTATGTCGATTCCACCGGCGACGCCGATCTGGCGGCTTTTGCCGGAGCAGAAATCGAAAAGGGTCGACCCGAAGACGGGCTTTCTCAACCGATGACCTTGAATTTCCGCATGGCCCGAGTTGACAGAGAACGGGTCCCCTCCCGGCAGGAGATCACAGATCTTTACATTGCCGCCAAAGAGCGGAATGAACTGGACTGCCCGCGGGAGAACGTCCTCTGGTTTTTCACCACCGAACCCGACGTGATTCACTTCAACACCACGCGCGTGATCATGAAAGACGCTACTGATCCTTGGGAGATGTCCGAAGCTGAAATAGAAGCCAGACGCCAAACCTGGCAGATCGCTCAGTTCTTGCGCCGCGAGGTTCCGGGTTTTGAAAACGCCTACTTGGCCCACACGGCTCCTCAGATCGGAGTGCGCGAGAGCCGACGGGTCATGGGTGAATACGTTCTCACCGCTGATGATTGTCTCGCCGCCCGCAAGTTCGACGACTGCATCACCCGCGGCAGTTACTCGGTGGACATTCACAATCCGGCAGGAACGGGAACCGTCATTAAGCGCATCCCCCCCGGAGAGTGGTATGATATTCCCTTCCGCTGCCTGATCCCCAAAGGCTTTAAGAACCTGCTCATCGGTGGGCGCTCTATCTCATGCACCCATGAAGCGCATTCAGCCATACGCGTCATGCCCATCGTCTTTGGCATCGGTCAAGCAGCCGGTGTAGCGGCCGCCATGTGCGCCAAGGATTCTTTGGATCCGCGCCAGGTGCCGATTCGCAAACTGCAAGAGATACTGGTACAGCAAGGCCAGCGCTTAGGCAAAGACTGGCTGGACGAGGCGTAATCATGATCACCGTGCACCGCTCTTCGCGACTTGCCGGTCAGATCCGGGTGGGAGGCTCTAAGAATTACACCAGCCGCTATGTGTTAGCGGCCACTCTAGCCGACGGCGTCTCGGTGCTTCACAACCCGGCCAATATAGACGATGCACAGGTGATGATCTCGTGTTGTAGGAAGCTGGGGGCCCGTATTGAGCATACTTCCGAGGGGCTTATCGTCACAGGCGCCGGAAAACGGCTGCAGTCCCCGGGGGAACTCGATGTAGGAAATGCAGGAGCGGTGGCCAGGTTTCTCATGGCCATTGCCGCCGCCTTGCCGTCGCCAACCCGGTTTGTCACTCCCTATCCGGAGTCTTTGGGTCGACGCCCTCATGATGACCTCCTGCAGGCCCTGAGCTCTCTGGGATGTAGGTGTGAATCGCGCGACGGCCGCCTCCCGATCACCGTCGGCGGCGGTCTCCGTCGAGGCGGCCACGTGCGAATATCGGGTGCAGTCTCCTCACAGTTTACCTCAGCCTTGCTTTTTTTGGCACCGCTGTTGATCGGTTCCACGCACATCGAGGTATACGGTCCGCAACGCTCAGCACCTTTGTTGCTGCAGACTCTCGAAGTGCTGAATACGGCAGGTATTGAGGTTACGCACCGAGATCTGCGTCATTTCACGATCGAAGGTCCGCAGCCCTACCTATCCGGAGAGAGATGTATCCCCGGCGATTGGCCCGGTGCCGCGGCCATTTTGGCCGCTGCGGCCGTGACGGATTCCGATGTCACGCTCTCGAACCTCAGCGATGACGCACAGGGAGAGCGAGCCATCGTAGATGTGCTGCGGACCATGGGAGCCGATGTGACCTTCGATGCCACATCGCGACAGGTACACATTCGTGGCGGACGCCCCCTCAAAGCAGTCGAATTCGACGGTGACCAAGCCACGGACGCCGTCATGGCTATGGTGGCTGCCGCCTGCTTTGCTCAAGGTACGTCCCGCTTTGTGAATATAGAGAACCTACGTTATAAGGAATCTGATCGGATCTCTGACTATTGCCGCATTCTGACCCGAATGGGCGCGCAAGTGGAAGAGACCGCGGATTCGATTATCGTACACGGCACGCCAGACACCTTGCCCGGCGGAGTCGCAATCGATGCTCACAACGACCATCGATTGCTGATGGGAGCTACCATCGTAGCCTTGCGCTGCAGACGACCTGTACGCCTGACAGGTGTCGAGCACATCGCCAAGTCATATCCGTCCTTCTTTGAGGACCTGAAAAAGCTAGGAGCTCACATCCACTAGTTTGAACTCGCCTACTTCCACTAACCAGTCGAGGTAGGCGTTCAACTCCAACACTGCCTGCCTGGCCGCCCACTCAATATGGGAGGGACCGACAACCACCGGTATGACAGACGGGTAGACATACGTTATGACACCTTCATTGTCAGCACCCCGAGCACAAAGCATTGTAAGGGCCAGTGAGTAGCCAATGACCGTATCCGCGGCCATGATCGGTGATCCTGCAGCGAGAATAAAAACATCGGCGAGAACGGGATAGTTAGTAATCGCCACGTCGTGCAGTGCCGCCAGATCCTCGTTAAACTGGGCGGTGAAATCTTCCGCCATATCCTCGGGCAATTGCTCGAAATCAACAAACAACCTCAAGCCCTCTGCGGCCAGCGCTTCGCCGAACACCAAGTTCAGTGCGATAACCATAACGACTGTCACGAACAGATACCGTTTCAACGAAAATACCTCCGCTTCTCGATTACTGTGTCGTTCGCCCTTCGTTTGCCGTATCCTGCTCAGGGATTATTGACACTCACCTGACACGATACTACGATATAATCACCTGATACTAGGTATCAATTAGCCAAAGGAGCCGATACCTCCTATGTGTTGGGCAGCATTGCGGCAAAAAGACAGTGGCTTGAGCTCCCGGTATCGACTTTGGGGCGTAGTTGTCATCTGCTGTCTTGGCCTGGTGGCTCTGAGTGTAGTTACGAGACAGAAAAAGGCGACTACAGATACGGATCGCCTTCAGGTCGTAGTGACGACCAATATCGTAGGCGATATAGTGCAACAGGTCGGCGGTGACCACGTTCAGGTGCATTCTCTGCTCCGACCGGGAGCGGATCCGCATACCTATCATCCTGTACCTGCCGATCTGCAGAAAATAGCCGGAGCTCAATTAGTGGTCTTGCACGGTTTGGGCCTCGATGATTGGGCCGGCCGCCTCATTGACTCCTCAGGGACAAAGGCCCGAGTGATCACCGTCACCGAGGGGATCACTCCTCTTATGGACGGAGATCATCCCGATCCACACTGCTGGATGGATCCCAACTTGGTTAAGCTCTATGTGCGAAACATCAGCGATGCTCTCCGGTCGGTCGATGCCCCCCGGGCTCAAATCTACAGTGAGAACGCCTCCCGCTTTACCAAAGAGCTTGAGGAGCTCGATGCTTGGGTGCGCGCCCGTATCGCCTCGCTTCCGGAGGAACGTCGCAAATTGGTCACCAATCATGACTCCTTTGCCTATTTCGCCCGTCGCTATGGCTTCAAAGTGATAGGTACCGTGATTCCGAGTCTCAATCCTGAAGCAGAGCCCTCAGCCCGGCATCTGTCCTCGTTAGTAGATACCGTCCGTAAAGAAGGCGTCCGGGCTATCTTTACCGAGGACACAATGCCACAGGCACTGGCGGAGACCATTGCTTCTCAGACGGATCATCCCGTGCGGATTATGCCTCTGTATACAGGTTCGCTCTCTGAAGCCGGAGGCGTGGCTGACACCTACTTGAAGTTCATACGCTACAACGTTGAGGCTATCGTAGATGGACTGCTGTCATGAATCCACAACTGAAGCCGTGGGTTTCGCTGCGGCATGTATCGTGATGCACAAGAGGGTGTGTGCGGTTAATGACTGACAACCGGAGTGAACAACGACCGGTAGCGACATTTCGCGACGCAACGGTGAGCTATCCCCACAGAGGTCATGTGTTGCGCAACATCTCATTCAGTCTGTATCCCGGCAACCGCGTCGCCGTCGTCGGCCCGAACGGTGCCGGCAAGACGACGCTGTTTCGGGCTATGTTGGGCCTCGTGCCCATAGCTCACGGAAGCATCGAATTGTTTGGTGCCCCGCCGCCCTACCATCGTTCACGCGTCGCCTATGTGCCGCAGCGTGAAGACGTTGACTGGCAGTTCCCCCTCACCGCCGAAGACGTGGTCATGATGAGCAGGATAACCGCTTTGCCCCCCGGGCGACGCCCTTCCGCGAAAGACCGCGAGATCGTAGCCTCAGCGTTGGCCAGAGTCGGAATGTTGGATCTGCGCCGTACACCCATTTCTCAGCTTTCAGGCGGGCAACAACAACGCGTCTTTTTGGCTCGCGCCCTTGCTCAAGAGGCCGATCTCTTCTTGTTGGATGAGCCTTTCAATGAAATCGATGCAGCGACTCAAGAGTTGCTGCTCACTCTATTGGATGAATTCTCGGCCGTAGATCGTACTGTCGTCGTGGCCACCCACGATCTTCGTCTGGCGAGATACCGCTTCCCTGAAGTGCTATTGCTTAACAAGGAATTAGTAGCCTTCGGTTCAGCCGAGGAGGTTCTTCAACCGGCCTTGCTCGAAAAAGCTTATTCCGGACGGATCGTGTTTTGGCAATCCGACAATAACCGGGGGACCAAAAAACCATGATACAGCTGGTAACCGAACCGCTCTCATATGAATTCATGCGTCGAGCCTTGTTCGCCGCCGCCCTCACCGGCGCCATTACATCACTGATCGGCACTTATGTGGTGTTGCGAGGTATGGCTTTTCTGGGCGGCGCTCTCTCTCATGCCGTGCTGCCAGGAGCGGCCATCGCCTACGTATGGGGCCATTCTACGGCGTTGGGGGCCTTCTTCGCCGGTCTTTTCACCGCCGCGGGCATCGGCTTTGTCGGCCGTCATCCGGATCTCAAGCAAGATACGGCTATCGGTATTCTCATGTCAGGAATGTTTGCTCTGGGCATAGCCATCATCAGCACAATCAAGACATACACTGTCGATCTGGCCAATTTCCTTTTTGGCAATGTCTTGGCGGTCTCCATGGCCGATATATGGCTGATGATGTGTATCAGCGTCTTGATCCTGCTCGCCCTGTGGCTGTTCCATCACCGATGGGTCATCTTGGGCTTTGACCCCAATTTTGCCGCTGCCGTCGGGCTGCCCGTAAGAGCTCTGCACTACGGACTCATGGTGTCGATTTCGCTCGTCATTGTCGCCGCCATGAAGGTCGTCGGAGTAATCCAAGTGGTGGCCATGCTGGTCACGCCTCCGGCCACGGCCCGGCTGCTCAGCAACCGTCTGTCCACGATGATGTGGCTCAGCGCATTACTGGGCTCCTTGGCAGCTGTAGTAGGGCTTTATGTATCGTACTATTTGAATGTCGCGTCAGGAGCAGCTATCGTTATAGTAAGCGTCGTTATTTTCTTTGCGGTCTTTCTCAACTCCTCACGACGCATAGCCCAGGGAGTGTGGAAATCTCGTGAGTAAAGGCGCCCAAAGACTCTATCATCTGGCCCGAGAACAAGGAATAAGACTGACAATCCCACGCAAAGCTGTCTTACAGGCCATCGCTGATCTTCCAAACCCTTTTACCGCAACACAGGTCTTGGAGGCCGCTGACAGCGTGGGTCGAGCGACGGTCTTTCGGACTTTGCAACTGCTATGCGCGACCAAGATCCTGGAACACGTCCGTCTGGTCGACGGCCAACAGGTCTACGTAGCGGGGCATCCGCCTACACACCACCATCACTTGATCTGCAATGCGTGTGGAACAATGCGCAACATCCATGACACGACCATAGGTGAGCTGGCCGACTCCATCGCCCGGGCCGAAGGATTCTTCGCCGAAGCCCACAGTTTTGAGATCTATGGGCTGTGCGCCTCTTGTCGTCAAGAAGAAGATTGACTCCTGATATGATAGGCTCCCAATCCAATAAGCGAGCCGCCCCGACCTAAAACGGGGCGGCTCACCGTTATTCTCATGCAAGGTTGTCGGGCTTTTGTTTAGAACGTCATAGCAAATCCCGCAGTCAGGCGAGCATCGCGATAGGCTTGCGAATCAGCCTCTCGGCAACGCACGTACTGACCCTTCACCTGCAGATCCGTCATTTCATACAGCGGGTAGCTGAACTCGAGGTGACTGTCGACGGTATTGACCCATTCGGTGTCAAGGCCTCTGCCATCGGTCACGTCAACATACAGCTCCACCTGTCCCTCACCGATGCCGCGCGCCGCGGTGAGAGTCACGGAACGCTTAGCCCGTTTGGCACCGCTGGCTCTCAGCCACTCGCCCTGCAGCCTGACGTCGGTATCGAGGATTTCCATCTCAGTGAACGCACCCAGAACCGCAGTCTTGGAGGGCAGCGAGGCATCTGTCTTCTTGCTGTCGTGCACATAGCGTCCACCGGCGTACACACCGCTCTGAGGCGTCAGATATAGTGTGGCTTTAGCTCTGACCTGTGTCCGCGTCGTATCCGCTATCCAGTTCTGGTGCTTGACTTCCAAGCTGCTTCCGGCATTCGCTAGGCTCGCATTGCGCCAGCGCAGATCCCAATCCTCGATTTGTAACGGCGTCTGTTCGTGCCGCACGCTGGCATCCACTATGAAGTTGGGAGCTCCCAAAGCGTAATCGGTCACGGACAGATCGACCATGGTGTGAGATATCCACTTGTCCAGAAGGTCAGACCGGTTGAATCCGAGCTCTACAGTGGCTGTGAACGGGAGGATGATCTCCATATCCCGTACGCCTCGGGCCATCAAGACGTACTGGTAGCCGTCAACGTTTTCCACTGTGCGATGTACCAACCGGGTGTCAAAGCCCAGAGCCTCCAAGCCAACGAATTCAACTCCGAGGAAACGCTCGTTGGGCATGGTTGAGCCGTCAACGGCCGGGCTGGCCAGGCGCTGCCGCCAATTCGGCCGGCGATATCCGTATTCAGCCGTCCAATACGTGGCACCCAATGCTTGTGAGACAGTGATATCTCCCACCTGAGGCCGGCGACCGCCCTTGGCCGCAGCAACCTCGGCATCGTAGCGCAGAGTACCCAAGGTACCTTCGATCCCCAACGCATAGGCAGTGACCGGAGTGGGTACGTTGGACTGCAAGGTGTGCCGCAGATTGAGCCAGCTGAAACGACCTTCCGCCGTATCCGTCAGCTGCAGCTGACCTGCTACACCGAACAGCGAACCTATGTCGCTTCCGGGCAGATCATCGCCCGTAGCCGGATCGACCCGTTTCACCCAACCATGACCGGCCAGACCCTGGATAGAGATCGGGCCCAAGGATGCGGTTCCCTGCAAACCGTTGATGCGGTACAACTGCGCATCCCACTTCTGGGTATCAAGAATGTACTTGCTGAATTTACCGGTTCCATGCGTGGGATCCAGATCGCCGATCCTCAAGGACTCCACGATACCCGCGGTGGTCAGCTCCGCCTCGATACCAGCACCATCCCACTTGTGAAGCTGGATATTCCGGTCCGCGTACACGCGTCCTTCAAACGTCGCCCCGTCAGCGGGCTCCGTCGTGATGTCCACGTAGTAACGCACGAAGTTCTCATTCCTGACAAACTCACGACTATCGTACCATTGACCCTCAGCGGCTCGTGTAACCTCGGTCTTGTAGGCCGCACGAGGATCGGTATACAGGCTTGTTCCTCGGACTCTGTGGTAAACCAGCTCAACACCGAAGGACTTCTTCGTCACTTCGAACCACTTGCGGATCGGGGCCAATCCGTCCTCAACCGATTTCAGATTCTCATCCACCTCAGCCAATTCAGCACGGGTGGTGCCGACGGCCTCCCGCAGTTGAGCCAACTCAGCCTTTACGGTTTCCAACTCACCCTGCGTCGCCGCCAGAGCCGCTGCCAACTCTGCGTTGTCGGCCTGCGGAACGCCTTTGTCGGCTTCCAGAGCT
>LFTP01000104.1 GCA_001513395.1 Clostridia bacterium DTU080 | reverse complement strand
CTGCTGCAGCTTTGCTTCCAGATTCTCTCCGAACTCCGCCGCGGTCTCTCCGTCTACTCCGGGAGCGCCATCGTTGGAGCGGACATGCCGGTACGCCCGGCGAAGGTTCTCCAGGCTATAGATCTTGTCTATGAGGCTGTACCATTTCCGCACTTGCTGCCCTCCTGATTTCGCTGAGCTTCGGTTCCCTCAACCCTACCCCGTGGGTGCAGTCTCTTCCACGGGCTCCCCGGCGTCTCTAGCTCAAAGGCAATCATACCTGGGGGCACTCGCGTACTCTGCCGGGTGGGCGCACGCTCAGCCTCGGGGTTCAGTCCTCAGCCGGTACGTACGGTCCCGCCTGCATCTCAGCAGGCTGTTGTCTTCCCTCCACCGGTCCAGAGGGTTCTTCCGCTCTCTTCAGTTCCTCTTCCGCCCCTTCGCGCCGGTTGCACGCTTTTGACGGGCAACCGCCACTCACACCAAGATGGGTGTCTCCCACGTTTTCTCCTCCCGTCCGTTACCGGCGTTCATTGGCGTGGGATTCATCACTACTACGGGCTCATCTGCCACCCGCTCGCTTCGTTCGGCCTCGCGTTTCCGCTTGTGCCTCCCTACCTGCTCCTTCCAACAGGACGTGGCGGGCTTCCCCGGGTAAGCTTGCCTGCCTGCGTATGAGTCCCTCCGTCCAAACCCATCAGGTTCTGCCAGCTATTGGGCTTTCCAATATCGCGCAGGGTTGCCCACCTGATAGGCCATCCTCGGTTCGCTTTCGCTAGGTCCCATACTGCCCCCTTCGGCTTCCTTCAGACCCCGCCGTTACCGGCGACGCCCTTGCCTACGGGTTGTTTTCCCACTGGCAGGCAACGAAGGTTTCTTTCAACCTTCCGGCTCGACAAGCACGCCGGGCACAC
>LFTP01000107.1 GCA_001513395.1 Clostridia bacterium DTU080 | reverse complement strand
TGATTTTTGCCGGAAAACTGGTACCCGGTATGAGTCTGGTGACCGTAGTATCAAGCGGTCTGTTTCGCCTGGGTATGCGCGAGGCGCTGGTTGCAATATATCTCGCCAACTTCTTGTATTTCAGCGTGGCCGTCGCTTTGGGGCGCTTTTTGGGTGAGGAGTGGCGCGCCGTCAATCTTTGGGGTCGTCGCCTGTGGCCGTATGTTCTCGCTGTCGTAGTTGTCGCCCTTGTCGCCGTCGGCTTGCGCAATCGGCTGCGGAAGCGGATACACTGACCCGAGTGGTGGCTCGGGTCGGTGTCTATAGGTCGTCCCGTCCGATCGATTCCAAAACCCTGTTGAGCCTGTTTTTGACAAGATCTGTCGATTGGCATGTCGACTCCATCCCAATAGCGCTTGATGAGGCCCTTTTTGAGACCGAGGAAGACGGGACAAGCCCAAAAGGATAAATGATGTGTGTATCGAAGCGAATTATTAATATTGTAGTCGCGGTCAGCAGCGATATTTCTTTGACAAAGGAGGGACCCGAGTTGAAAACGCGACGTGTTTTATGCCTTGCCTTGGTGCTTTTGGGTCTCATGAGTTGCGGAGCGGTGGGATTGGCGGCGTCGAAGCAACTGCTCAGCAACCCGGGATTTGAACTGCAACAAGAGGGCGAGATCCCCCCGGGTTGGCAGAAGTTCGGCCGCGGTGAGTTGGGACAGGAACTCTGCTTCGAGCGGGGAACAGCCTACGAAGGGGAATGGGAGTTTGTCATCCGCGATGAGTCCCCGACGGTAGGTTATGGATTGCGCAGTGAGATCTTTCCGGCGGAGCCGGGACAGATCTACCGAGCTTCTGTGATGGCCAAGGTCGACACAGGTCGGGGTATGCTCTACCTCGATTTTTGGGGTGCGAACAAAACAAGAATCGCTCACAGGGCGGTGTATATCAGCAGCAGAGATTGGGCTCGGACTGAGATCACTGAGGAGGCTCCCGAGGGTACCCATTGGGTTTCGATCATTCTCTACTCCTCCAGCACCGATGTGAGTATCGCCCGTTTTGATAACGCCTCTTTGGAGCTGCTCACCGCTGATCACTGGCTGGGAGGGGAAGTTGAACTGATACCCGGTGAGGGAAGTTTGGATTATTCGCCGGCGGACGGCGCCGTTGTGACGACCAACCCGCCTTCTTTTGTTTGGATTCCTGTCGGCGGGGCGGCTTCATACACACTGGAATACTCTGTGGATCCGGACTTCGCTCCGGATAAGACCATCGTCGTTGAAGACATCGACATCAGCATTTATACACCGTCTGCGGTCTTTGACGACAGTCAGACCTGGTATTGGCGG
>LFTP01000224.1 GCA_001513395.1 Clostridia bacterium DTU080 | reverse complement strand
CAGATCCGGCGGTATACCTGCCGCGACCATCACAGCCAGCTTTTCTTCCGGCGATGATCCGCCCCCGGGGCCGGCGATGATTTCGACGTCTATATCAGGGTTTTCATGGTCGAAGATCTCCCAGTACTGCATGGTACGCTCGAGATAATCGCCGCCTTCATGGACCATGACTTGCAACGTCTGTTTGGCAAATGACGCCACTGCGACGAATCCGACCATCATAACAACCAAAACGATAGTCAATCCGCCCGGTACCAAGCTGACAGTCCCGGATGCGTTGTTCTCACTACGATGTTTGAAGTACCGCTCGCTGTCTCTGCAGGGTCTTCGCATTCTTTCGCTCCCCCTTCCGGACGTTCTCATTCAAACGGAATTCCAGGATGCGCTTGCATGCTCTTCTTGCCGCGGTCATTGGTTCGCTCAATACAGACTCCAATCCTCCGTATTTCAAAAAAAGGTCTAAATTAGCCACTTAATTGCTAAACGGTTCATGTCGCGGAAATAGGACGCTCTCAGCATTCTTTTCACAGCGATCGTCCAGCTGGGGTCATGAGACTCTACAGAGCATCCGTGATCCAAACTCGAGGCCTGAGCATAGGACACGGATCCCAGGAAGGGAGCACAATATAAAAGCCGCCCGCAGCCACGTATGTGGCCGAGACGGCAGATACGGATCCAGGATCTTTTTCGAGTCATGATCGTCATCGAATGACCCAATGCACCTGGGCTTTGAAAGGCGGCCTCTTGAGATGTGACAGCCGCGTTAAAGAGGCTGTCACATCCTAATCGCTATTGATTCTCAAGAATAGCCGTGATGGTGGGAGTCACCTCATCGAGAGCTTGGGCGGGTGCCTTCTGACCCAGGATCACGGTTGTGCATGTGTCTTTAAACATGTTCACAGCATTTGTCGGCGCCAGGCGCGGCAGATTCCCGTTATACGGCATTGAGAGCATCTGAGCTACCGCATCGATATTCTTGCCGCGGAAGTGCTGCAAAAACGGACCGACGGTGACACTTCTGCGAGCCGGAGGGACTCCCCAACCAAGTCGGATCGATTGCTGCTGCCCCTCGGTGCTGGCGATGAACTCCAATGCCCGCCAAGCAAGGTCCGCATTCTTCGCTCCGACGGAAATGCCGTAAGGCGTCTCAGCCCATACGACGGCGGCCCGTTCACCGTTCAATGTCGGGAAAAGGGCGAAGTCCCAATCCAGATTCTCGTATCTGGGGAAGTATCCGGCCATGAAGCTGCCCCAAACGAGCGTGGCCACGGTCTGCTCGGCAAAATCGGTCCATCCCCCGGATGTGCGCATGACGCCGTGGACTTGAGCCAAATCCTGCAAGACCTGTAGCGCATCACGAACCTCGGTTGTGTTGCCGTAGAACTCCCGCCCGTTTTCACTGAACAAGGGCCGCCCTTTGCCGGCCGAATACATGAACGGATACAGATTATCGCCGCCTACAAGGCCCATACCCCACCTGTCGATAACACCGTCGCCGTTCAGATCGACCGTGAACTTCTTCAGCTCAATGACACCCTCACGCTCCCAACTCCAGGCGGCA
The DNA here is from genome assembly GCA_001513395.1 of Clostridia bacterium DTU080. Lineage (GTDB taxonomy): Bacteria > Bacillota > Limnochordia > DTU080 > DTU080 > DTU080. The sequence continues at coordinate 4,750 of LFTP01000224.1, read as the reverse complement.
GAAGGCGCAAGTACACCTTTTTCAGCGAATTGCTGTTTGTTGTAGAAGTAGACGGTGGCCACGGTTCCCAACGGCAAGGCATAAAGCCGTCCCTCGTAACTCAAATCTTCGATCAGTGCGGGCCAGAAATCATCACGCACTGTCGCCGGTAGAGTCTGAAACCGCGGCGTGATGTCCTGCAGCAATCCGGTTGCCCCCAGCTGTTTGGCGTTCCATGTGCGGACCAGATCCGGCGGCACCCCGGCCGCCACCATGACAGCCAACTTCTCTTCGGGTGACGATCCGCCCGCCGGACCGGGGACGACCTCCACGTCTATATCAGGGTTTTCACGACCGAAGATCTCCCAAAACTGCATGGTACGTTCGAGATAATCACCGGTGTCATGGACCATGATCTGCAGCGTCTGTTTACCCAGTGCCCACGGCGTCACGACAAGCCCGACCATCATGACCAACAAAGCGATTGCCAATCCGCGACGTCGCATTCTGACACCTCCGTATAAAAAGCTCTCAGGGCCATGTGTTCACACCCTGCAATCAAGAATGGAACCCGTCACCGGTCGTCAATTCTTTCCGCTCACAGTAGCCAACCTTTCAAGGTCACATGACCGATCTGGATCTCGCCGGGCTCTCCCGCCCCAGGCAGAATCCTCAGGCGAAAACGCTCAGACCGAATTTCCTCTTCCACCGTACCCGTCAAGGCCGTCTTCATCACACCTGACGGACCGACCTCAGTCCGGGCTTCAAACTCAAGTTCCTTCCAAACCCCGTCAGCCAGCATCTCCAAACGGACATAGCGGTGCGCCGCGGGCTGCGTGGTATACAAGACCACCGCAAAACTGCTCAAAGCACCTTCCGTTTGCCACACCAAGTACTCCTCGCTGTCAGTCAGACGTACACGACGGCTGTCGTCTCCGAAATAGCGCTCCGCATCGGAGGTATCGTGGTCCCAGCCATCGGAAGTCTCGATGGTCAAGTCTTGAGGCACAGGCCCGAACCAGCCCATCTGTATCGGCGGATCAAGCGGATCTTCCAACTCCCACCGGTTGTTGACCCGGAATGAGGAACGAGCCTCGCCCACAAGTCCCGCATCCGAGACCGCCCTGAGAGTCAGATAGTGTTGGCCTTCCGTCAGTTGTCTTGTGTCTATCTCAAGATCATCCGGCACTTGATCGCCGCGATAGATGATGGCCTCATCCATCCACACCGTCACGTCCGCCACGCCGGCATCCTCGGGACCGACGACGTCAAAGGAGGCAAGAAGGCGACCTCTCACCGTCTCTCCCGCCTGCGGCTTCTTGATCGTCGTCTCCAAGATCGCCAGTTGCGGGTTGTCTATCAAAAAGCGCAGCGTTCCCGGGATGGCCCAGTTGGGGAAGTGTTCCAACCTGATCAGGCCATTTTCTATGGAAAAGCCGGGATCATCGTCAGTGAATATGAGGCTGCCTGTCTCAAGAGGCTCCACCCGGTTCACGATGATGCTTTGCACCAGTTCGCCGCCCATGTCCATGATCAGCGCCCTGTTTTTCAGTTCTTCCCCCTCGGGGAGAGCGAGGTCCGCCGTCAAGGTATCGGCGGAATCCCTGGCCTCGGTACGAGTAGTGGACAGAATCCTACCTTCAAAAGGCTGAGCTCCTTTGACCCTCGCACCGCCTGCAGCCAAGAACTCACCTCTGGGCAGAGAGAGCCACTCGACCAGATCCTCCCTGAGCCTGGCATGAGCGAAGCGCCCGGCAAAGGAGACTCCCCATTCATCGATCTGTCTGACCGTCCACGAGCCGTCCTCCATGGTGCTGACGATGATATCCTTGGTACCGTCCGTCAATTCCACCAGAATCCCCACTGCCATGTCATCGCCAAGAGACATGAACTCCACCTTGTGTATTCTGGATGTCTCACGAGGTCCTACGGGCTCGTAGACGGCTACAAAGACATTCTCCGGTCCAGGACGGCGTACATCCACAAAAGGCGCCAAGCCCATGCGTCGCATGGCCGGTGCCTGCGCCAGAATCACTTCGGTCTCCTTTTCGCCCATGAGAAAGGTCCGCAGTCTCGAGCCCCCTGACGCGGTGATTTCGAAGCAAACGTCCTGATCGGTCCGCAGACTCTCTTGAACTTGAAGGTACTTGTGGAGAACGCCTTCCTTGGGCTGCATGGGATCACTGAGGGTCATCTCATAGGGGACATCCAAGGGGCCATGGAGCATCCAGTCGTGGATGCCGCCGCCTTTGACCCGGAAGATATCCACGACATAGCAGTCCCTGGCATCGATTTTCACCAGCGCCAGAGTACGTCGGTAGATATCCGGCTGTACCGTGTAATAGCTTTTTTCGCCGGACGCCTCTATGACCTGAACGTTGTCAAAGGTGGTCTCAAACATGAGCAGCCGGCCGTCACTGTCGGAGTTGCCGTGACCGCCGCTTCTGTACCTCCAATCAGGGATGCCGGAGACGGCATCCAAAGCGGTGATCCGCCGCGTCCTGTTGGAAAAACGCCCCCCTTGATCCCGCTCATCGATGACCACGGTGTTGTGAGCCGCGGTAGAGGTGTGCCACTCCCTGGTGGATATATCGCCGGGCAAGGGTCTGTACATGCCTTCGGATATCAGCTCCAGATTCTTGGCCCACAAGATAATGTTCAGCGCATCATAGTGTTCATGGCCGTGGGTGCCTCCGTAATGGAGGTGAACATATACTTGATCCCGGTGCGTGCCTGTTCCCAAGATGCCGTGACCGCTGCTGCCCAGCAAGCGAGGTTCGCCGACCGTTGGAGCTTGAGCCCACCAGGCCTGGTATCCCTGCAGTAGGCAATCGTGCAGACCGGCCACCGTTCGATCTGGAAACAGAAGTTTGTTCACCGCCTCTTCCATGCGTCGAAACTGAACGCCATAGATGGCCTCCAAGTCGAGATCATCGAAGCGGGCCGCGCCGTCTACAATGGTGATACCCGGTGCGCCTTGGACCTCGGGGCGGGCCTGGATCCATTCATAGGTCTCGACGCTTCGAAAACCGGGCGGATCGCTGTAGCCCTTCAGGAGTCTGGGGACCAAAACGGCTACACCCTGCCAGATGTCCTTATGATAGGCGGGCGTACCCTCGTGCCAAAAGCCGTCGGCAAAGAACTGGGTGACGATGACTGCGTTGTGCCACCTCACCGCCCGGTGTATATACTCAGGCTCCGGCAACAGCATCCCGAAATCGATCAATCCTTCCAGAATGTAGTGCTCGAGGTTACCGTAGGTCGGCGGGTGGTATTTGAACTGATGTTCCACCATATAGCGCAAGAGCTCCCGCTCTATGTACTCCGACACCCCCGGTTCCTGAAGAGCTTGACTGTTGCCGATCAGATCCCAGGCCCACAACAGAGGCTGACAACCCCACAGATCTTGGTAGAACCACTCACCCCAAAGACCGTTGGCATCCCACTGTCTCAAATACCGGGTGTCATCCTGCGCATAGACTCTCCCTTCTCCATCTACCAAGGGCCATTTGTGGATGACCTCGGCAAAGCGCTTGAGTATGGCCGCGCTTTTTTGCGCGTCGCTTTCGTTGCCGTGCACGTAATAGCGCATGGCGTAGTAGTAGGCCTGGAATTTCATCTCGTTGTTCTTGGGGTTTAGCGCTCCCCGCTCATCGATCTGCTCCAATAGCTCCTCCAGACTCATGGCGTCGCTGGCCTCCAGAGCCAGATACAAGAGTCGGTCGATGAGCAAGGCGGCATCCTTATTGATCTCTCTGAGTGGCATGATTTGATGGAGCAACCGCGTCGCCGGATGACGATGTCTGGCTCCGTCCATGACAATTTTTCTCAACTCGTCATCGCTCGCTCGCACATACCTGGTCACCTCTTTGTAGGCCTGATCTGCGAGTTCGAATCGCATCAAAGGCCGCTGGGCACCCGCGAAAACGGCAAGGATAAGCACAGGGATGGCGATGAGCAAGATACGCACGTGTTTCACTACAAGCTCTCCTTACAAAAATGTATGCCATCAGAACCTGACACTCCGGACTTTAATTACTTTGTGCGGAGTGATTATCATCAATCAGAATCATTCGTCGATGGCGTCCCTTTTCCTCCGTTACGACACGAGACACCCCTTCTTCGGAGGCGGAAGGCCGCCCCCGTCATTCATACCGAAAGACCGTCCCGGCCTCCATCCGGGCCACGGCGTACGTCTTGGACCCAAAATTCATCAGCCGGCGTCCGGGTTCACCGGAGTAGTGACCTTTGACCACCTCGCCGACGAAGATGGTGTGATCGCCCGTCAGATGCGCGCTGTGCAACTTGCACTCCAAATTGACCAGAGCGCCCTTGATCAGTCCGGGCCGGACCAGCTCCGCGGGAAGAAACTCAAAGGAAGTCTCCTTTAGCTTATCCGGACCGGAATGAGTGCCGGTGTGGACGATATCCGGGCCCATGCCTTCGACCGGATAGGCGATGACGAATTCACCGGTTTTGTGGATCACATCGTGTGTATAGCGCTCCACACCGACGCTGACGGCGTACAGCAACGGCTCGTGTGACGTAAACATCGACCAACCCGCCGGCATGACATTCTGCCGACCGTCACGATCTTTGGTGGAGATGAGGACAATCCACTCAGGGTATTTGCGGCTGACGCATGCTCTTATGTTCTGTGTCACGGCACTAACCCCCCGACTGCTGATTCCGCCGCTCAAAAGTGTATGACGGGGCTGTCCCAAAAGCAAGGTTGGGACAGCCCCGGCTTTTGTCTATCAGACGTGTAATG
>LFTP01000354.1 GCA_001513395.1 Clostridia bacterium DTU080 | reverse complement strand
CCGTGGGTCGGCTTTTTTGTAGACCGCATAGGTGCCAAAAGGAAAGCTATAGAAGGCATTGATCAAAGATCCGGTGCCTCCAGCATGTGAGCAAATTCATTGGCCGCCTCTTCATTGAAGCGCCCGGTGCAAGGTATTTTTCTTTCCACCAACTTCACGATGAGTCTTTCAATCAGGTTCATTCGGCTCAAGTCGATGTCGCCGGCCAAGGTCTTCTTGACCTTGGCCGCGTCCAACAACTCCAGAGGATAGGCAGCCTGCATTTGCTTTTCCGCCTGTTCACCGTCCAGGCAACAACAAACAAAAAGGCCCAGATTCTTCCGCTTGAGCTCCTCGATGTTGGACAGGCAGAACTCCTTTAGCAGGGGGCTGACATTGCCGAAATAGACGGCTCCCCCGATCACTACCGTGTCAAAAGGAGAGATATCGACGGCAGGCTCTTGTCGCAAGTCCGTGAGAACGACTTCTCCCGACAATGCCCGGGCCATGGCTTCCGCGTAACGCAGCGTGGTCCCATGGCGTGTTGTATAAGCGATAAGCGTGCGCATGACGTTCTCCTTCGAGCATCATGGATAATGCTGACTCCGCCGACCATCCGTTGCCGGATGATCGGCGGTAGCTTCTTCTTCACGCATTCGATCTGTGAATGACAGGGTGTAGCAAGGCCTCTCCCGCTCATGGGTCCGACACGAATGCCACAGGCTGTAGATTCGACTCGAAGCCTGCGTCTCCTACCGACCGCCTCTACAGCTCATATCCTCTGGCACGCATCTTTTCGGACACTGCTTTTCCATCCACGGCATGAAAACTTCCCGTGTCCCGGGCCATAGCGGCCGCTATAGCCACCGCTTCGCCCATGGGAACGGCATTGCCCGTCACCCGATAGGACGCATGGGCATAGAAATCACCACTGATACAACGTCCGGCTATTGCCAGGTTGTTGAGATCGTGGGCCACTAACGCTCGGTAAGGAATGTGATACGGCTTGCTGCGCAGCCCGAAATTGGTGTAGCCCGTTGTCGCATTGCGCTCTAAGGCGTGTACGTCGATGCCGAATCGCACCAGGCATATCCCGTCATCAAAGCGCCGCCCGGCCAAAAGATCATCGACCGTTATGGTATACAGTCCGCGAACGCGCCTACCTTCGCGCAAGCCGATGTGGGATGCGGTTATCACCAAGCGCACCTGTTCCCAACCCGGCAAGCGGCGCAACGCCTCCACGGCGAAGTGGAGTTCCTTGCGGGCCCGCATGGTGGCCTTAGTGATCTTTTCGGCAGAATCGCAACGGACATTGTATTCGTGATTGATCATCAAGCAATGAAGGTCCGGATGGGGCAAGGGAAACAGCGAGGGCGACTGATAGCTGGGATCGACTCCCACGGAGTTGAGCATCTTGCGAAAACGCACTTTGTCCTCTCCGCTGCGTGTTCCGGGCTCATCTTTGGGCACTCCGCTGATGATGGCGAATAGCGTCGCCGGCTGTATTTTTCCGGTCTCGGGATGTCCGTGGTCATAGGCGCATCCTGCATAGGCGGCCAGATCTCCGTTGCCCGTGCTGTCGACAAAAAGCGAAGCCGCAAAAGCCTGGCGACCGCCGGGCCCCTCGGTGATGATGGCTCTCAATCCGTCGCCGTCACGCACGGCGGATACCACACGGGTGTGCAAGCGGACATGCACACCCTCTTCTTCGCAGAGTTGCTCCAGCAATACCTTCATGGCCTCCGGATCGTAGAGGAAGTCGACCCGCCCCGGACGAGGCAACCTGGCCCCAGCCGCATCCAGCCGCTCGCTGATCTCTTCCAGAAAACCGCCTTTGCCCGCTACATCGAGGACCAGACACAAAAGGCCCGCCGTCCAGATTCCGCCCAAGCATCCTTGGCTCTCTACCAAAAGAACCCGCAGTCCCAAACGACTTGCATTGATCGCCGCGGCCATACCTGCCGGCCCCGCTCCGCAGACGATGAGATCAAACTCATCTGCAACCTCGAGAGTTCTTGTCGGTTCCACAATCTGCATGACTTGCACTCCCTGCTTCTTATTGGGACTCGTAGATCGTACGCCAGTTGCCCATAGCAAAGGTCTGAGCGTTATCCAAGGCGGCTTCAGGTGTCTCTTGTCCGTTGAACACGCTGTTAACAGCCATCTGGACGGCGTCTTGCATGGTCACTTTCATGGGGCTCATATCTTCCACCACTATGCGCTCGGCCTGAAACAGTGTCTCGATAAACCAACGTTCAAGAGGAGGCATTGTTCTGGATTTGGCGAGCAAGTACTTCTGGTTGGCCGTAAAGGCCCCGCCTTCGTCCCACATGACGTTAATCGCCTCTTGGTCACTGAGCAAGAAACTGATCAGACGTATGGCTTCCACCGGATGGTCACTGCCCACGGGAATACCCACGCACCATGACCGCCAACGCTGAGTGAGTTTACCGTCGATATGCGGCGCCCAGGTAGCATCCACTTCATGATGCAACTGCTTCTCCAGTCGCCCGCCGATAAGATAGGCTCCATGGATGATCATAGCTGTCTTACCTGAGGTGACGGAAGGACTGAACTGCAGAATTCCGGGGTATGGATCCACAAAAAGCTCCTTCATCAAGGCCATGGCCGAGGCCAATCGCGTGTTACCCGCCAGGTTGGGTCTGTATCCTTCTTTGTACAGCTCGACGTCAAACAATGACTCGAAAGTGTACGAGCGCGCATGCCAGGTTTCCCTGGTGCTGAAGCCCGCCCTCGTGAGACGACCGTCGGCATCCGTACGGGTCAGCTTCTTGGCGAATTCAGCCACCTCAATCCAGGACGGCGCTCGATCACGCGGGGGACGAACGATCCCTGCTTCGTCGAAGAAGTCGGCATTGTAGACCAGGGCATAGGTCGGCGCTACATCCCAAAACGGCAGAGCATATCGCGTGCCGTCATAGATGCCGAGTCGTTCATAGCCGCGAGCCAAGTCTTTAATCTGAAAATCACTGTGAGCTTTCAACAACGGATCCAACGGATGCAAAAGACCCTTCATACCCAATAGGGAGTACTCTCCCCCGTGCATCGCCGCCAGATCAGGCGGTGACCCGGCCGCAATGGCCGTCATGAGCTTCTCGCCCGACGAACCTGTTACCAGCCTTGCAGAAAGACCGGGGTTTTTAGCTGCAAAGTCATTTAGAACGCCTCGCAACACTTCAGCTTGCACTCCGCCGAACCAAACCCAGAACTCAATCTCCGTAGCAGTCGCCGCGCTGACCATACTTGAGACAACTATCAACATCGCAACTATGACCACGAATCGCTTGCTATACCTCACTATGACGCTCCTTTCAGAAATCGTGGTGTGCAAAAGAGGGACGCCACCGAGCAAGGCGTCCCCGTTCATTATCTATGATCCAAACTGATCAAGACCAAGACCTGTGAGATCCGCCATTTTACCCTTCTGCTCAGCCTCATACAAACGCCAAATGACCCTGAGGCCTTGCAGGCTGCCGGGGCCGTCGGTCAGCGGGCGTCGTCCGGTGGTGATACACTCAATAAAGTGCGCCATCTCATTTTCGGTGTGCTTACCGGGCTGAATCTCCATCAAGACGGTCTCTTTGCCGCCCTTATGCAGGATAAGCTTGGATCGATCGTGGCTCATCTCCAGCATGCCCTCTGTGCAATGAAGATGCATGGACTTGCTCAAGCGGGTGCCTCTGGAGCCCCAAGTGCCGAAGTGATATCCCAATGCGCCGTTTTCGAACTCAATGCAAACGTTGCTGGTGCCTTCGCGTTCCATCCAGGGCGTGCCGAAATTGGTGCCCACATGCACCCCTCTCACCGGCCTGCCCATAAACCACAACAACAGATCGATATAGTGACAGCCATGGCTAAACAACTGTCCTCCGCCCAGGGTCGCGGCTTTGCTTGCCCAGTGGTCAGGTGGATACATGGTCAATTGCTCCGTCCAGATCGACATCTGAAACAGGTCACCGAAGGCTCGCTCATCGATGAGCTGCTTCATCCTCACGACCACCGGATGGTAGCGCATGCAATAGGCGATCATCAGAACCCGATCTACCTTTTCGGCCGTCTCAATAAGATCTAGGCATTCTTCCTCGGAATTGGCCATGGGCTTTTCCAATAGCACGTGCTTGCCCGCTTCCAAGCAGTCTTTGGCAATGGGATGGTGAAGATGATGAGGCAAAACTAGCAGCAGGGCATCCACATCATCAAGCACGGTGCGATAATCCGTGGCCGCTTTGGCTCCGGGAAAGAGCTCTGCCGCCTTTTGAGCCCGCTCCTCGTCAATATCTACCGTTGCCGCCACCGTCAAGCGGTCTGCCAGATTTCCCAATCCGCGGGCGTGCGATCTTGACATACCCCCACACCCGACAATCCCCAGGCGTATTTGATTCATCGTTGGCCTCCTCATACTCATACACAACGTTGATGTTCCGCATGGAAACTCACATAACATGTTTCGCAGCCGCCCGCGGATCGCCTGCTTGAAAAAAATCTAAAAGGAGTTAGCCGTTATTCGCGGAACCAATCGCGCAAAGACATACTTGTCAACACGTGTGGGAGGTGCTTTGACTGTGGACAAAAAGACCAATGCACTCGTGATAGCACTCTGTCTATGCCTGTCTTTTTCGTTTACGAGCCTTGCCAAGACGACCATCACCTATCAGTACAACTGGTATGCGGTTACCACACCCGGATACAACGAGGCCTTTCAGCTTTTGATAGACACTTTTAACCGATCTCAAGACGAGATCTTTGTCGACGGTTACGTTGTCCAGGGTACCGATCAAAGACTACTGACTGCCATCGCCGGCGGTGTACAAGCCGATGTCGTCCACTTCGAATCCTCATCGGTGATCGAGTGGGTGGCCAGAGGCCTCATTGAACCGATCGATGATGTCTTGTCCGTAGACTATGTCCAGCGCAACTACTTCCCCGCGGAAGCGGCTGAAGTGATCTGGAACGGACGCGTTTGGGCCGTTCCGGGATATGCCAACGCCCGGGGCCTTTTCTGGAACGTCAACATCCTGGACGAAGTAGGCATGGACAGCACGCGCGGTCCGTCGAGCATTGCGGAACTGGAAGAGCTGGGGCGCAAGGCTCTGAAAACCGATTCCGACGGCCGTATCGTCCGACTGGGTTTTGCCCCCTGGCTGGGAGGCGTATATCCGGCTGGTTGGTTCTGGAGTTTCGGAGGAGAGATCTATGACCCCTCCACGGGTCTGCCCACTCTGGAGCATGAAGGCAACGTTCGGGCCTGGGAGTGGGTACGGGAGTGGGCGTAACGCTACCCGACCGGTCAATACAGCCTCGTGGCCCGGCGCACATCAGGTGCCGCGGGTTACTTCGTTGATGGCTCACTGGCAGCCACTACGGCCGCTGATAACTCGGTGAAAACCTACATCACCATAGCTCCTGACCTCGTCTTCCGCACAGGGGAGATCCCCCATGCCGAGGGCGGACGCAACGGCACATGGGGAGGCGGCGTAGGCCACATTATCCCCAAAGGCACCAAGCATCCCAAGGAAGCCAAAGAGTTCATGCGCTGGATTGCTCTCGAAGGAATGTGGATTCTCTATCAGCAGCTGGAGCAATTCCCGCCTCATCGTCAGCTGGCTGATCGGGCCATACGTCAACTTGACCGCAACGATTTGCGGCTGCCTTTGTTCCTGCAGATGGAAGTGCGCAATCCGCGGCCTCCGCTTTGGGCCCATGTAATCCGCAGGTTGATCTCGGAGGAGAATAAGATCATCAGCGGAACGGCCAATCCCAGAGAGGTTCTGGCTAACCTGCAGCGCGAAGTCTTGCCGATGTATCAGGCTCTCCAGTCCGACTAAAAGGAGATCGCACCGAGTTCATAGGGGCTGCCCGGATGGGGCAGCCCCTATGTATATTCACGAATAATTCAGCGGCTTACTGTCTGTTCCAATCATCGAGCATGGCCTGGATGACCGGAGTGGCCTCATCCAAAGCAATGGCCGGGCTCTTCGTACCGGAATAGACAACAGGAGTGATCACCTGGTTGTAGTAAACGGTCCTTATGTCTCCCGGAACCTGTTCGGGTAGCACCTCGGTAAGCGGTTCTTCTATCATCCGAATCATGGCCGGAATATTTGTCCCCCTATAGGCGTTCATAAATGCAGACAAGGCCACACTCCTGCGAGCGGGCGGAATGCCCCAACCCAACTCCATAGCCAGAGTCTGCCCCTCGGTGCTGGCGATGAACTCGAGAACTCGCCAGGCTTCTTCCGGATGCCTACACCCAACCGGGATGGAATACGGAGTCTCAGGCCAAATATTAGTTGCCCGACCGCCGGCGAAAGAAGGCATCTCGGCGATATTCCACTCCAGGTCGGGGTAGGCTTTCATATAGCCGAACATGAAGCTACCCCACAGCATAGTGGCCGTCTGTTGCGTTCCAAACTCGGAATAGTTGCCACTTTTGGGAGCCATGACGCGATGGACATGGGCCAGATCCTGAAGGAATTGCAAAGCCGTCCGAACCGCATCCGAATTGCCTAAGAACTTAGTAGCATCGGGGCTGAACAGCGGACCGCCGCCCGCCGCATAGCCAAAATGATAAGTCTCTCTGCCCGAGCCGCCGCCAACACCCAAAAGACCGTAGGTCTCCGGGATGCCGTCACCATTCAGATCCCGCGTCAGTCTTTGCAACTCACGGATCCCTTCACGTTCCCATCTCCAGCTGTCGGAAGGATACTCCACCCCTGCTTCCTCGAACTGCCTGAGGTTATAGAAAAAGGTGCTCACGGCTGCTCCAAGCGGCAGCGCGTACAACCTGCCGTTCCAGCTGAGCGTTCCTCGGATCAGAATGGGCCAAAAATCCCTCTGTACGGAAGCGGGTAGACGCTCAAATCGGTCGGTGATGTCCTGGATCAAGCCCGCTCTGGCCACTTCGGGAACGCCCCACAGCCGAGCGACATCCGGAGATACGCCACCGGCCACCAAGACCGCCAGGCGCTCTTGCGGACTGCCTGAGGAACTCGGCAGGATCTCGATTTTTATCCCGGGATTCTCCGCTTCAAAGCCCTCAAAGAAGGCTGCAGAGCGTCGCAGATAGTCATCATTTCCGTGTACCAGAACCTGCAAAGTCACCGAACTCGCCAACGCTCCTGTCGCCATCGCCAAACCTAAGATGAATACAGCCAGTATAATCGATTTTTCAGTGCGAGACATAAGATGACCTCCGTCCATGACCAGTTTCTTTTCGGTTTCGCTAAATACTATGAGCTGCAAACCGCCAGATCATTTTATAACTTATTCAGCATCCACCACTTATCCCCTGCGGTTGGATTTATTATCGAACTCCGTTATCATGCGGAGGGCGGTAAGAAAGCGGGCTGCCCCATCCGGGACAGCCCTTCTAAAGCACATAAATGAGTTTCAATAGCCTATTGTCTGTTCCACTCATCAAGCACGGACTTAATGACCGGAGCGGACTCATCAAACGCCTCGGCCGAGCTCCTTGTGCCGGCATAGACCACCGAGCTTGGCCGGTTCACAGCTATAGTGCGAAGAGCACGCGTGACACAAAGCCTCAATGCGGTTAAGCGATTAATCAGTATCCTCCGTATTTCAGACCGGCTTCGATGTAGGCGAAATAGTTGCGTTCCGTCCGCGGCGATAGCGGTACATTAATAGGTGCCGCTGTGGGCATCAGTACGAATCCGCCGCCTTCCGCCGCCTCATCGATGGCCGTTTTCACTAGCTGCTCGATCCGCTCCGGGTCGCTGTTTTCCAACTCCCTCAACTCGATATTCCCAAAAAGACAAAGCTCCCGCCCGTAGCGGCGTTTCACCTCAGCCAGCGTGATGTCTCCGTCCGGCGGAGGTTCGATCGGATCCAAACCCTGCGCCCCGGCACTGACGATTTGATCCAGAACCGCTCCAACTTTCCCATGACAGTGAACTCTGGCAAAACCGTTGGCTTCACGGATCGCTGTGCATATACGAGTCAGATACGGAGTCACCAAGAGCCGAAAGTGATCAGGAGAGAGGTAGGGCGGGGTGGCATACTCCGGCCCGCAGATACGAAACTGCACATCGTGCACCGGATGAGCCAAAATCTGACGCAACTGATGCATCTGTCTTTCGTGCAGCGCATCAAGGAAGTAGCGGATACGTTCAGTCTCGGTTATTGCATGAACCAAGAATCGTTCCATACCAAAAAGTGCGGCGGCTTCACAGATCGGATCACTGACGCTAAGCATCATGACGCCGCGGTCTTTCAGCCTGCGTTGATCCTCAAAAAAGCGGGTCATGTCGACCTGCGGCGGATACCAGGGAATGGACAGATAACGGTCGATGTCGTCAATAGACTTTAGAGGATGCTCCAGAGTCCATGTAGTGTGTATACCGTCATCGACACGATGCAGCGAACGCAAAGGTCCTTTGGGGGTATATCTCACCACCTCGCGGTAGTGGCTGGAGCCCTCAGACCATGTCTTCACATCCGCTCGGATTGTTGGGCCGTCGGGTTTCGCGGCCTTCCAATCCACACGGGTCATATAGATACAGTCTGTCTTCTCCCGAATAACATCCATAAGCCGACGATAAGACGGCTCCTTATTCTCCCATGCGTCCTCATTCCAGCCGACCAGCTCGTAGGTAGATATCGGCACACGATCCGCCGCCGTGCAAGCCATGGCCGCCAGCAAACGTTCACGTGACGTTGTCATAGATGCTAACTCCTTCCGCCCAAGCGTCCCAAGTCGGGATTCGGTCCGAGGTTTTTGATTCCTGCCCTCATAGATTTGTTGACCTTGACGTAGCGTAATGGTCTATGCTGTAGCTCGGAGGCTTCCATACATGGAATACACCGTTAAGCAACTAGCCGAACTGGCGGGCGTCAGCCCCAGAACCCTGCGATACTATCATGCCATCGGGCTGTTGGAGCCCGACGGTTACAATGACGCCGGCTACAGGCTGTACGGAAAAAGAGCGTTGCACAGACTGCAACAGATACTCTTCTTCAAAGAACTGGGTTTTCCGCTTGATGAGATCGCCCGCATCCTGGATGACGAGGCTTTCGACGTGATTCGGGCACTGCAAGAACACCGGAAGTTGCTTGTAGAACGAATGACACGGACTCAACAGCTGATAAAAACCGTAGACAGGACATTGCTGAGCCTAAAAGGAGGTATTTCAATGACAGATCGAGATTATTTCCAAGGCTTCCAGCCGGAGAGTCATCGTCAAGAAGCCATTAGACGCTACGGCCAAAAGGCCGTGGAAGAGTCCGAAGAACGACTTGGCCGGCTCTCCAAAAAGGAGCAACAAGCCCTGTTCCAGGAATTCCACGAGATCGTGCGAGCTATGATGACCTACATGGACGGCGATCCCGGTGCCCCCGAAGTCCAGGAGCTGGTGGCCCGTCTGCATCGCTGGCTCAACAACTACTACGACTGTGATTTGGAACGCCTCCTGGGCGTGATCCGCACCTACGGAGAAGACCCTGATTTTCGAGCCATGTTTGCCAAGCAGTTTCATCCGGATGTTCCCGATTTCATGCTTCGGGCAGCCAACATCTACAGAGAGAATCAAGCATAGTGGCCAGCCGTCCCATTTGCCGATCGCAAATAGAAGGAAGTTGCTCAGCTACCACGTAGTACCTCAAGGCAGGTGTCTGTTTTTTCAAGTTAGCATGCCAAAGGAGTGTCAACAATGGCTGGTCTGATGGCTGGTGCAGCCAAGATGGATATCACGCCGTTATTGGGCGTGTCAATTGCAGGGCTCTTCCATGACCGCAGGGCTGAAGACGTGAGCGATCCGCTGCATGCCAAAGCAGTGGTGCTGGATAACGGTGAATGCCGTCTGGCTATGGTCATACTCGATCTGATCGGCATTTCCGGTGAATATGTCCAAGCCATCCGTGCTCTCGTCACGGAAAGCACGGGTATTCCCGGAGAGAACGTGCTAATCGCTTGTACGCACACCCACACGGGACCGACCATTCAGGATATCTACGACTGCAAACACGATGAGGAATATGTGCAGTGGATGATCAGGCGCGTTGCCGATACAGTGACCATTGCCAATCGCCGCCTACAACCCGCCCGCATCGGTTGGGGCGAAGGATCGCTGCCTGAGCATCTGTTTTGCCGCCGCTTCCGCATGCGCGATGGCACGGTAAAGATGAACCCCGGCCGCGGCAATCCCGATGCCATAGAGCCCACCAGCCCCATCGATCCGGCGGTAGGCGTGCTGTACATCGAGGATATGAACGGAACGCCTTTGGCAGTTGTCGCCCGATACAGCTTGCACTACGTAGGAACCGACAACAGCAAAGCTATCTCGGCGGACTATTTCGCTCACTTTGCCGACATCATGGGTCAGGCTCTCGGCACGGACTGCACAACTTTGCTCTTCAACGGCACGTCGGGCCAGATCAATAATGTCGATGTCAAAGGCGGCGCGCCTCAGGCGTCCGGGCATAAACAGGCCCGCAGAGTCGCCACCGCTTTGGCCGGTGAAGTCTTGAAAGTGATCGGCAGTATGCGCCTCGTCGACTCCTGTGCCTTGGCCACGGCATTGGAGAAGATCATGCTTCCGCGTGTGAAGATCACCGAAGAGGATCTAAAAGCCGCCGAATACATCCTCGAACACGGCGAGGCACCCAATGACAAGCCGTTCAGCTGGCTCGTCGGTCCGATATCAGGGCCTATGCTGAAAATCAGCGCGGAGGATACCCCCGTGCTCGCGGCCATGCCGCCCGAGCTGCCCAGCGAGATACAGGTATTGCGCATCGGTGATTCGGCCTGGGTAAGCCTGCCGGGCGAGATATTCACGGAGATCGGCATTGCCATCAGAAAAGGTTCACCCACTCCGTATACTTTCCCGGTTGAACTGGCCAATGACAACCTCGGATACATCCCGACCGACCACGCCCTGCTCCACGAAGGAGGATACGAAACGTTTGCCAGCCGTTGGTCACCTCTGGGACCCGGCTCGGAAGGAGTATTGCGCGAGACGGCACTGAAATTGCTCAAGCAGCTCTTCGAGGCCTAGGATTTAAAACAGCTCTCGTACAGGAGTGATGATCATGGCAGCCTCGTTGCCCGTACTGTTTCCCCAACCCCAAGAGATCGAATTGGGTGCGGGCCGCCTGGTGTTGGCACAAGGCGACACTGGGCTCTGCAGCATAGTCATACCGGGCGACGCATCGGACACGGAGCGCATCGCAGCTGACGTTGTCCGTTCGGCCATTGGTGCTCGTTGCGGACTGTGGCCCTGCGTCGTCTCAGATCGACCTCTGCCCGAGACGGTCCCCATCTGGATCGGAGAAAGCGCCCGCCCCGCCCTTGAAAGGGTACCTGCACCGACCGATACCACCGATGAGGGTTACGTGCTTCAGGTCACCTCCGACGGCGTCGCCGTACGCGGTCTGGGCAGTGCGGGCACTCTCTACGGCAGTCAGACCCTGGCGCAATTACTGTCGCTCGACGGTGCCGAACTGACATTGCCACTGATCACCATCCGCGACTGGCCGCAGTTTCGCTATCGCGGTCTGTATGTGGAGTCCAAGTGGGGACCCGATCGAATGACGCTCTCAGATTGGCAAGATCTGATCGATCATATGGCCTCACTGAAGCTGAACTTCCTGGGTGTGGGGGTCTATGGTTGCTGGAACATCCAGTATGACCAAAAGCCAACCGAGTTCATGATGATTCCGCTCAGGAAGTTTCCGGATCTGAAAACACCGAAAACCATCTCCTACTACTCCGGTCGCGAAGACTCCTGGAAGGCCGTCTCGTATCTGCCCAGGATGTTCGAAGAGGATTTCTTCGGAGAAATCGTGGCCTACGGAAAGCAGCGCAACGTGATCGTGCGTCCGCACTTCAACAGTCTGGGGCACAATACGTTGCTGCCGCGTCTGTATCCGGAGATTTCGGCCCGTGACAGCCATGGATGGCCCACGGGCTACGGCTTCTGCTTGAGTAGTCCGGCCACTCTGGACATCATGAGTCAGATCGTGACGGAGATCGCAGAACGCTATCTGCTTCCCCACGGTGTGACCCACTTCCACGTCGGTCTCGATGAAGTCGGAGACATGATCGGACTGTATTCCCACCATCCGCAACGCAGAGTCAGCCCGTGGTGTGAATGCGAGCATTGCCGCCAAAAGGAACGCAAAGAGCTGTTTGTCGGATACGTGTTGGAGTTGCTCAGTGTCTTAAAGACGGCGGGCATGCGCCACATCACTCTTTGGCACGATCAGCTTGAGCGAATGGGAGTGCTGAACGAGGATTTCGTCCGTCAGCTGGAACGGCGCGGCCTCAAGGACAATGTCATCCTGAACTGGTGGACCTACGGAATCAAGCCCTTTGACACCATCCGTCCGGAGCTGGGATTGCGGCGCTTCGTGACCCCGATGACCGGCTACTACTTCTGGTCTCCGTATCGCAGTAACTTGATCAACATCGAGAGTCTGAGTCGAACAGGAAGCGAACAGGGCGCCGAAGGCATAGAGGCCTACTGCACGCACGACGAAGCCTTTGACAATCACCAACGCCTGTTAGCCGATTGCGGCTGGAACAGGAGCGCGGTCAAAGACCTCACTACTTGGCAAGAGAAGTATGCGCGTTATGTCTTTGGTGATGCTTGGGAATCAGGGCTACAGGCTCTGCAAGCCTTTGACAAGATAAGCAGTCCGGGCAGCCATCTGGATGTATTGCAGCTGATCGCATCGTACCGCTACACTTATGTCTCGGCCGCCAGGGAGTATCCTCGCGGATATCCGCGGGAGGCTTTGAGCAGCCTGATTGCCGACTCCTCAGCTGCAGAGCGATTGTCTGCCACCGCAAGAGCCGCCTCGGAAGCCAGAGCCAGACTTGAGGAGCTGTTACATGCCGGCATTCCTCGCTATAGACTGGCCGCTCAACTGGCGACGGAAGCTTGGAGATCGGAAGGCCTAGCGCGTATCTTCGAACACTTGCTCAACATGCACAACAGCTACTGCAGGGCTCGAAAAGCGCGCTCGGCAGGAGAGAATGAGGAAGCCACAGCCGCTCTCTACTATGCCCGCGGTCAGGTGATTCGCGCTCTACAGTTGCAAAAACGCGTCGCCGTGGTGCTTGAGGAGACCAAGGCTGATTATCTGCTGCCCCAGACCATGCGTGAATGGAGCAGCTTAAGACCCTTTTTGATCTCGACTCTGGATTTCTTGGATAGACTGCTTGACAACGTCACCGACGCGGAACTGCCCGGCCCCGTGTGGATTGATGAATAAACCAAAACCGATCAAAGCAAAGATTGACGCTGCCGTACGGGCAGCGTCAATCTTTTCATACCGTAATCCGATCAACCCGGCATATCGGCTTGATCTGTTCCGGACAGTTGGTCACAACGACAACGAACGGCAGTTCTTCTACTCACCGAAGACGGCGGCAAAATCGATTTCCAGAAGGCGTTGGGCTTCGTCAAGCGCCGTCTTCGGAGCTGATAGAAGCTGCACGACGCTCATCATAGCCTCACTGGTTCGGTTATAGATTGCCGGATACCATAGCGGAGGGCGTCCGAAAGCTACTTCGGCCTGACGGAGCATCTTCTTTTGATAGTCCGGCAAGTCATTGACAATAAGAGGAATGGCATCCGTACGCGTCGGCAAGGACGCGGACAGCCGACACCATACGGCTTGGATTTCCCTGCGTGCCAGCCAGTTCAAAAGAAGCGCCGCTCCCTCCATGTTACGGGCTCCAAGAGGCACGACGTGTGCCGTCCCTCCCATCCAGGTTCCGTTCTGACCGAATTCCGGATACGGTACTTCACCCACGTCGTATTCAAGATCAGGAATACTCGCCTCGATGATACGCCCGTAGCCGATATAGTGAGCCTCCATTGCAGTTTTGCCCTTGTCTATTCCGTGCGGTACCGCTCCGACGGCACCCACAGGATATCGTTCTCCGTAGGTCTGTAGCCACTCAAAAGCCCGCACATGATTTGCCGTATTGACGATCGGTCGCTTAGTGGCCGGATCGTACAAGGCTCCGCCGAACGCATACAGCCAACCCACGGCGTACCAGTTGCCCAACCAGGGGATGAAACCCAGTTGCGTAAACCTGCCGTCGGCCTCGCGTTTTGTCAGCTTCAAAGCCATGTCATCCAGCTCGGCCAGGGTAGCCGGCCCTCTGGAATCATCGATTCCGCTTTCGGCTACGAGGCTTTTGTTCCAGTAAAGGCCCCGAAGATCCGTATCCCAAGGCAATCCGTAGGTTTGACCGGCATGACTCACTTCGCTGTATGAGCCGGGTAACCAACTGCTTTTGACGGAGATCTTCATAAGGTTGTCAATGGGAAGCAGCAAACCCTTGTTCGCCCATTCAACGACGATGGAGCGTTCAAACTGCACCACGTCCGGCGGTGTACCTCCGGCGATGGCCGTGATGAGTCTGTCCGGACTGGTGCCCCCCGAACTGCCTCGCAGCAGCTCGAGATCCACATCAGGGTTGTCTGTCTTAAAAAGCTCAATCAACTCCAGGTAGGCATCTTCTATGGTGCTGGAACCGTACCAGTTGTACTGATAGACTAACTTGACCTTTTCCGCATATGAATTCCACACCGAGCCGATCAAGACAGACAAGACAGTCGCCACAGCCAGTCTCCTGTAGACACGACGCATTTTACACCCTCCCTGTCAGTCGTCGCTCGCTTCTCCTCCATGTCAGCGAAAACAGTGAGACAGATCCGTGGACCATCGATAGACAACAAAGCCCGTCGGAGTCAGATGATCAGTCCGTGGTAACGGGCCATCCAATACGGCAGAAGGTAGTATGTGCCGTCATCTTCTCCGTAGCCCCCGCCTCCTCCAACAACGCGATAAGGATTGCTGTTCCATTTGGCGATGGGCAATTCGTCATAGGGCAAGACCTCAACGCTCTGCAACTCTCCGAATCTTCCGCTCTCGGCATCAAGCTCCAGATCCAGTCGAGCACTGTTGTCGACATCCCAGTCGATCAGATCCATAGGTATCTCCCGCAGAGTGCGAACGGCGGCGTCAAGATCACATTCATTGCCTGTAAGAACACCGTAGATAATGTTCCACAGCGGATTGCGTTCCGGGCGTTCGATCTGCCAATTGTGCTCCAGGCTGTCGAGATAGATGGCGCGCAACTCCGGATCGTCTTCGTAGGTGAGCAAAGGATAATAAGACAGAAAAGCCAACTCGTCATCCGAATGATTGACATGCCCCGGCACATCGATCTTTTGTCGGCGCGTGTTTTCGGCGTAGTGGTGTCTTTCTATGAGCTCGTGATAGGCACCCAAATAGCGGTCATTGCCCGTGATATGATAAGCCGCACGCAAATGAGAAAGGATTTCCAACGAGTTGAGTCCCTGTTGCGACTTCCATGGGCCGTTAAGCATTTCAGGTGCCCATACCCCCCATTGGGTGGGCTTGCCGTCCGGACCGATAAGATAATACCCGTTGTCAATGATGTGATCCATGATGCGAGTCACCAGCTCAGCCACTCGATCCCGCTCCTGAGGTCCGGCGACCAGATCATAGTAAAGAGCGTAGCCGAAAAAATGACCGACGATCTCATCTGAACTGCAGTCGGCTTTCCATAGCCACTGTCCGTCAGCGGAAGGCAGCCAGGGTACTCTCGTCTGATGCTGATGGGGATCATCCGGACGGATGATGGCCTTAGTGGGAAAACCGGGAATGGTAGTCACTGCCTCAAGCCTTTCAAGGGCAGCGAAGGCTTGCTGAGCGAAGGTCCTGGCTGGTTCTTCCTTTGTGACTGCAAAACGGAAGCATTGGGCCCCCAAGTACATGGACGTCCACAAGCCATCGTTATCCGAGGGGCGGGGCACGTTGGTGCTCAGGTCTCCGGCCTTGCTGAGACGTGAGGATGTGACATATCCATCCAGTCGTTGGTGACGTTTCCGCACCCGATACTCAAAGCGAGCAGCTTTTTCCTCCAACGTGTGAGGTAGCTCGGCCAGATGCGCCAAACCGGCCGCCGTCGCCACCCAAACGCTACCCTCAGGTGTACGCAGCAGAGCGCGGCAAAACGGATGAGGTATATAGCGCATTCCGTGATAGTAGTGCATCGCACGTTCACCGGGAGTGGTGCGCCACACCCCTCGGGAGGTTGCGGCCCACATCTCCTCATCACTCACCGCCAACAAGTCATGAATGTCAATGACAGGCACGGGACGAGTCACCCGTTCAGCGACGTCGTCAGATCCTACGCGGAACAAGCCGCGCGAGGTGCCAAAGTAGATGTTGTCTCCCTGCTGTACCACTCGACGAACCTGATGGCCCATCACAATCGGTATAGTCTCTTCTTGTCCGAAGCGCAACCGCAAAACACCCTTTGTGGCACAGACCCATAGACCGTCTCCGGCCGAATCGATGCGCAGCGGTCGCCCCAAGGATGACGGCCAATCCAAAGCCCTCCATTGTCCCTTTTCCACTCTTCCCAGGCCGCCGTGGCTGGTAACCGCCCAAAAACCCGTCTGATCCGCCCATACGCTAAGCACGGCCCCGTAACCCTGATCAAGAGTATCCTTCCAGACCGCCTGCCACTCGTCCCTGACGAGGCTGGCCACGCCCTCAAGTGTGGCGGCCCAGACAATTCCATCCGAGCCCGTCCGCACCTCTTTTACATCCGGAGACGGCAACCCCTCATCCAGGCGCTTTATCTCCGCAACGGGTGCCCACTCGGGAGGCAACTCAGCCAGACTTCGCGGAGGAACAAACTGCTGCCTTACGGCAAACAATCCCCAAGCCGTGCCGCACAGCACTCTGGAGTGCATATGATCGTAGGCCAAGGCGCGTACGTCATTGGCGGGTCTGCCCCCCGGGAGTGTTACCGATGCCGCATGCTTCTGCGGATAGCGCGTATCGCGAATCTGCGAACGCGGAGATCGA
>LFTP01000122.1:1384-8978 GCA_001513395.1 Clostridia bacterium DTU080 | reverse complement strand
CATCGGGAGGGATGCAGCAGTGCTAAGTCGCCCGCGCGGAAAGACATCATACCCCATCCTCGCTGTATGCTTTTTTGTGTTAGTCACTGTCATCGGCGGTGTAGCGCAGGGTACCACTCCTGCCGCAACACCTATCGCTAACCGCGCCATGGCGATCTATCCGTGGGAGGACACGACACATTTCACCTGGTCCAACTGGGTGACCGTAGTGGTTCGGCAGGTGGCCGGTGTAGACATCTATCCAAGCGGTGCGGGCAATCCTGATTCGGAGCACTTCGTTAGCGCCTGTTGGCAAGGTGCCATTCCCGGAGAGCATGTAGTTATCCCTTATCGTGTAACCAACACGGGCAACGGCGCCGACACATTCCGACTGAGCGTAGAGACGTGGACCGGCCACAAGGCTCAAGACTTCATGATATTCCACGACCTTAACGAAAACGGCGTCGTCGATATGACCGACCCGGTGGTCGATCATATCACCTTGCCGAGTCAAACGTGCTCAACCGTGTTACTCACTTTTCGTGTTCCCGAACATGCGGCAGCCGGAGATGTCTATTACACGGCGCTCAGAGCCGAATCCGTCACCGATCCCTCTGTCGTCGTCGACGAGACGTGGAATGTCACCGCCGTGTACGTTGAGGTTCGNNTGTTTGTCCGTCGCGGCTACAGCGTGGATTTGGCTCCGCCGCAAGGCTGCCCCAACGCCCCGGCTCCTATGAAGACGATGTCTGTGATGAGTGCCGGTTCAAGTCTTCCATCCTCAATAGTCACGCACACGATAATCATCGACAACAAGGGCACCAGTCCGGCACTTGGCGTGTGCGTCCTGGAACCTTTGCTCCCCAACGAGAACCCTATTCGCGATGCATACGGTCCGGACATGCCGCTTCTGATCAACGGCACCCCGGTTTCGTTGGAGGTCGGTGAACCGGCGAAGGCTCGGATCATCACCGACTCCGAGGGTAACCGCTTTGTTGAAATCTGGATCGAGTCCGTGAAACCCACTCAACAAGAACCGGTGGTCATCGAGTTCAAAGCGTATATAGAATGGGGGCCGCAGAAGCAGAGACTGCCCAAGGCCACCCAAGTCATCTACGAAAAACAGCCGGGCCAGCAGGCCGTGATCGCATCTAATTTGATCGTGCTGAACCGTGAGCCGGTCCACGGCGTGCAGCTTCTTCCCAAGGATCCGCCGGTGCGTAGCGTAGCCTACGCCGGAGAAAGCGTACAATTCCGCCTGACTGTGGTCAATGTCGGCGAGACAGCCTGTGTGCCGGAGGTGACTCTTAGCGAGCAGATACCCCACGGCTGGATGGCTGGTCTATTCAGTGCCGACGGTGTGACGCCGCTGTGGGACACGAACAACAATGGCTGGATTGACCTTGGCATGCTACCTCCAGGCGCAGAGCGAGACATCGTGTTAACAATCACCGTTCCCAGCGATCAAAACCAAATCGGCGATTCGTCGTACGTCTTCCCGGTAACCTTCTTCCAGCCGCCACCGAAGGAGTGCTCGATAACGACCATGTTTAGTATCGAGCGAGTAGAAGGAGTTGAGCAACTCTGGGATCCTATGCAGCTGGAGGTCGATGCTGACGATCTAGTCATGCCGGGCAGCCTACTCAATTACAACCTGAGCTTTGGCAATGCCTCGGAGGTCGACGCCTGTGACGTCGTCGTCAAGGCGCGGCTAAGTCCCCATTTGACACCGCCCATCGCCTTCGACGGGCAATTAGGCTCACAGGCCTTCCACGGGCTGAACTTCATCGGTGCTGAAGATACATCATTGGCCTATGATCCCGCTGAGCATGCGATTGTCTGGAACATCCCCTTGGTACCGGGCGGCAGTCAGGGCAGGCTCTTGTTCAGCACCTATGTCAGAGAGACGGTGCCCGAAGGAGCGATCATCGAGGTGCAAGGCGAGCTGGCCTGCGCTCTGACCGCCCTGGTGGCTCTCTCAAACTGCGTGGCCACCTCTGTGATCGGCGACGGACTGACAGTTAGTCTTTCAGCCGATGCTACTCTGGTGTCCATAGGTGAAGAAAACACCTACTACATCGATGTAACCAACATCAACGCTACGACAGATCTGTGCAACGTCGACGTACGAGTGCTATTGCCGCCCGGGCTGACCTATTGCAAATCCTCGTCGCGTCAAGACGGCGAACCCATCACCGATCCGCTGCAATCACCGGGAGTGCTGGTCTATCGCCTCGAGGAGTTGCCGGCATCAAGCACGGTGCGCCTAACCTTCAAGGCCGTTGTGAACGCAGCGGCAGATCGCGAGATGGTCATGCGGGCCGTGGCGGAATTCAGGCCCAGAGCGACTGACTGCCTCGAGTCGGCCATGGCTGAACTCACCACATATGTAAGCTTCGGTGTTTTAGGCGATGAAGGAATCATCGTCGGTCAGCTCTGCACGTGGGAGGGCACACCCGTTGCCGGCGTGCGCGTGGTACTGGACAACGGACGCTATGCGATCAGTGACGAGGATGGCAGATTCTCGTTTACGGGAGTGCGCCCCGGTCCGCGGCTTTTGCGTCTTGATCCTGCCACTTTGGGCAACGTAATCGGCATTCCCGGCGGTGTTGATTCACAAGAGGCGAGCAAGATCCGCACAGTGGTCCCCACAGCGGGGATCGCCATGATCAATTTCAACCTTACGCCTCTGACGGTCAATGTGGTGACCGAGGACATCGTTGTATCGGGAAGGGCGGATAGATGATGCGTCGCATCGCTCTTGCCGCCCCATCCATACTGGCTCTCCTCATCCTCATCGCTGCGACGGGGGCAGTTGTTGCCCATGCCGCCAATTCCGTTTGGACGCTCGGGCGCGCCTTTTTGACCGACACCTGGGTTGCGGGCGAGCTGGTCACGATGACCTTAAACGTGACCAACGGAACCGAGCGCGCCGCAGATTATACTCTAATCGAAGAGATACCGCCCGAGCTGGCCGTCATCGAAGCAGGCCGCGGCGTTTATAACCAAGTGGCTGGCTTCATCGTCTGGCAGGGTAGGCTGGAGCCAAGGCAGTCCGTCGCACTCGAATATGTAGCCCAGATCCGATCCGGTGAGCAGACGTTCATTCCCCTGTTTGCCTATTTGAGTACTTCCGACGGAACGGCACTCGACGACTGGGTGGATCTGTCGCGAGTCGAGATACCTTTACAGATTGAACTGTCCGCTACTTGGATCCGTCCGGGCGAGGGGACATCGATTCAAGTGAACCTGAGCAATCCCTTGAATCGCCCCCTCATCCTTGGATTGGATGTGAACGGTATCACCCGGACGCAGCTGCAAGGTGCGTGGCCCGACAGCATTGAGTTAGGCCCCAACGAGCGTTGGCAGTCTTCGTTCGAACTGAACGTGCAAGCTGTCGGTGCTTATCCGATCAGCGCTCAGCCGACGGTTCTGGACGTACCTGCGGGTCCGCGCAAGCAGGTCACGTTAACCGTTCACGAGGATCACCGCCCGAAAGCGTTGCCTCAGGATGAGACCGCCTATGAAGCCCAAAGGACTCCGGCCAGAGTGCAAAGAACACACAAGGTGCATCTGCCTTCCGGTTTGGTGTCTGAAGGAACGGAGATCATGGTCGTCGTGCCGCTTCCCTACGGAGCCGTCTACGTTCCGAATTCGGCGCGGACAAACGACGGCCGGGAGATTGAGCCCGTTATTCGCCAGGGATATCTGCTTTTTGCGGTCCCATATACCGAAGAGATAGCAGTGGGTTATCAACTCCACTATGAGGATGCTCGTACCGTCGGTGCCCTGTCCGCCAACGATCAGCCCGATCAGACAGTCGGTCTGATCGCCTTGGAAGCTATACCGCGCCTTCTGCGAGGTGAGCAGACGCTTCTTAGCCTCCTGCAGGGCGAAATCGAGCCGCCGCCACGGGAGCGCCGCGGTGTGGTGATCACACGACCCGTTCCGGGCCAGATCTTCACCGAACGGCAACAGATCGACATCGAAGTTGATGCTCCGCAGGACTCCGTTATCACTCTGAGCGTCAACGGCGAGGAGATCTCCAAGGACCGAGTGGGCGCCGTAGGCGTCGATGCCGCGATGGGGCGCATCGCTGAGGTTTACATCGCCGTTCCCTTACGCGCCGGGGCCAATCAGCTGACGGCCAAAGCGGTCACGGCTGAAGGAGAGGAACTGACGGACAGTATCGTGGTCTACCGGTCCGGCTCACCCGCTGTGATCCGCATCGATCCGGTATCAAAGATGATCACCGACAGTGTGCAACCCCTGATCGTGCAAATCACGGTGACCGACAAAGACGGTTTGCCTCCGGCCGACGGCACGATGGTCACTCTTGCCCTCGAAGGCAGCCGGATTGAGACCGAAGACGCCCGTCCCGACTGGGTGGGTCATCAGGTGCCCTTGATCGCCGGTCGCAACTACGTCCAGATCGCATCACCTTCCGAGGCGGGGGTGTTAAGACTCAAGGCCTCCATCGGAGATATAGAGGTCGAAGAACGTCTGGTGGTCACCTCCCAAGCCGACCGTTGGTTTGTCGTCGGACACGGTCTGGCCCGCGTTGACGGTATCTTGTCCCGCTCAGAGCGATTGGAAGGCGAAACCCGGCTTCGTCTCTTCGCTCGGGGACCGATCGGCCCGGCCGTTTTCACTGCGGCCATCGACACCGACGGACTCGGGGAACGGGCCGAAGATACGGGTCTTTGGACCGGCGATAATTCCGAAGAGGCCAGTTTCGGCGGAGAAAGCGGCATCATACAGGCCAGATTGGAAAGCGGTCTTTCTTATTTGCACTACGGCAAAGGCGCCGCTGACTTTGAAGGGCAGCTCACCCACTACAGCCGGACCCACAGCGGACTGATCGGTGTATGGCGACAGTTGCCGTGGCTCACACTGCGTGGCTTTGTAGCTCAAGAGCCCACGGACAGAATCGAAGAGGAATTCGACGGCGACGGCACAGGGTATTATCGGCTCGCCCACGGGTCCATCGCGCCTTACAGCGAAGAGATAGCGATCATTTTGCGCGCCGCGCTCTCTCCGCATGATATCCTTCACGAGAAGCGGCTAACCAATGATCAGTATACAATCGACTACCGTACAGGCCAGATCCTGTTGCGCGAGCCGTTAGCCGGTCACGATGCGAACGGCAACCGGCAGAGTCTACGGGCGCGCTACTCACTGCTTGAGGATCAGATAATGCGAACCGTCGGCGGGGTCCAGGCAACGGTGGAATCGGGCCCGTTTCTGGTGCAGACGACGGCTCGCCGGATGTTGCGTAAGTTCGGATCATACCAAGACTTGATAGCGCTGCAAGGAAGAGCCAACTGGAAAGAGGCCATCTTCGAGGTAGAGGCCGCCGCCCTTGACTTCGATAGCGAGCAGCACAGGGCTTATGTGACTACTCTGTCGCATCCCAACCTTTTTGGCTGGGATTTGAGCCTTTCGCATCGGAGAGTGCCGGTTGCCTTTGACAATGTCGGCAAGATCCATCCCGGCGTTGTCACCTCGCTCAAAGCGGAACGCACATTTGGCGGGGGTGCCCACTTGGAGGGCCAAGCATCGATTGAGCGAGACGATCCACAGTCTCCTATGAGCTACGAGGCGGCTCTGTCGTCTCGCTGGTCTTGGTGGTCACTGCGACCGCAGCTCACCTTGAAAGCTTCAGGTGGAGAAAAGGCGCCGACCGGACTTATGCTGGGGGCCGGTGCCGATCTGGAATTAGGCGCGGGTTCCATCGGATACACGCGCGAGCAGCCTTTGATCGGAGACGGCACGGTCCAGGATCTGATCAAAGGCCGATACGATCTGAGCCAGGGCTTGGCTTTGACGGCGACAACCGAGATCAAACGGGAGACGCACGAACACTCTCCGCGCTCAAGGTCCGCGTTGGGGCTGACTCGTATCTTCGAGAGACCCGGAATGCAGACGGAGATCAAAGGAGTATATGAAGCAACAGACGACGGCATGATCAGCGAAGGCGCCATGGTCTACGGAGCCAAGTCCGAGTGGTCGGTAAATGAGCGTCACACCCTGACCGCTTCGCTTGAACGACGTCAGCCGGTGCAACAGAACGCGGCACCCGGCATGGGAATAGCCTTGGACTGGAGCTACAAAGCGAATCAAAACGAGAACACGATCCGTTTTGAGCGTCACAGCGAAGGAAAAAAAGCGAAGCAATCCGTCACGTGGCAAGCGCAAACAGCCTTGGGATCGAACTTGCTGTTGCGCGGCGACGGACTGTGGACCTTTGACTCTCCCGGACGGACACGCAATCGCCTCAACTTGAGCACTGCCTACCGCGGTTCACAAACGACCGTGCTTGGCGGAGTGACCCTGGACGAGGTTCGCGAGGCGGGCGGAAGCAAATTGGCCCGCGAATGGCGCATTAAGGCCGCCCATGCCCTGACCGAGCGCGTCTACATCCATGCCGGACACGCCCGACGGACCACGCAGGTGCCGACCACCACCGACAAGTTCAGTCTGGGAGGATCGGTCCATCTGACGGACCGTACGTCACTTTCAGTTGAAGGATCGATGCTAAGGCAACCGGATACACAGACCGGTCAAATGGGAGCCATGGTCGGCATCAGTCATGAACTGGCCCCTGATCTGTGGTTGACGTTAGGCTATGCCATCAAAGACTACGTGAGCGTCAATTCAACCGGTACGGACTTTGCCAAACACAGAAAGGGGCTCTTCATCCAGCTGGACTTTGCCTTTGACGAGACGCTGTTTGGCTGGTTGTAAGCGATCAATATATCTGGGGCGTCGATTTCAGGTCGCCGTCCGACCGGGATCATAAAAGCGGTTCCGAGATCATACCGCTTGAAGTGGTGAGATCGAAAAGAAGCCGATCGAATTTGGGACTAGCGACACTAGCCCGACGGCCCTGAAAAGCAGTATAGTAAAAGACAGATCATGATCAGCACACGGGCGAACCCCGTGATCTGGGTGCGCGTGCCGGTCAGCTCATCCGAAATCCTTCTTGTCGACATGACAACAGCCGGCACTTTTTCGTGTGGAGGATCGGTTTTCGATAATAGGACGATTAGTATGGACTCTATACCGACACCGGATACAGCGGCTACCGAGGAGCATATGAGAAACCGTTGCATCACACTTGCTCCTCATCAGACCACCGGTACCGACAAAGACACGCAATCCTTGACACAAGACCTTGACCCCGTATGCGTCGGCGGTCAGGGTCTTGCTGTGCTTTTGCAAGCCACTGAAGATCAAGCGACGCTTGTCTTCAAACCCCTTGGTCAGAATCAAGAATACGCCGGCGATAACACACGCGCGCCTCTCACTTGGTGGATATTTGATCATGCAAAAAGATCGATTAAACCTGCCAAGCTGTCTGGGTTATTCGCCCGCTCACCATGACCCGCGATAACAGGACCTTGCAGTACCCCTTTTTTGACATGTCCTGTGGACTCTGTTTTACACCCGCTTGTCCAACATCCGGCTTAACGGACAGGATCGAAGTTCTCGCAGATAACAACGTGAGGTGCCAGCATGAAGCTTGTTGCAGCAGTCATATTCGTCTTAACCTATGTGGGACTACTGGCTTTTCCCAAGATCCGTGCTTATATCGCTCTCGGCTCGGCTTGTC
>LFTP01000122.1:0-1342 GCA_001513395.1 Clostridia bacterium DTU080 | reverse complement strand
CCGCCAATGAGGTTTTCGGCGCGATTGACTGGAATGTCCTAATGATGATTGCCGGTACGATGGGTATCGTATCGCTGTTCATAGAATCGAAAATGCCGGCGCTACTGGCCGATATCATCATCGAAAAGACGCCTAACGTCAAATGGGCGATGATCTCTCTGGCCGCCTTTGCCGGCTTGATCTCCGCCTTCGTGGATAACGTCGCCACACTGCTGATGGTAGCCCCTATCTCATTTGACATATCCAAGAAGTTGAAAATCTCCCCGGTCCCGGGTATTATCGCCATCGCGGTGTCGTCGAATCTGCAAGGAGCTGCTACGCTGGTCGGTGATACCACGGCCATCATGCTCGGCGGTCACGCCAACCTCAACTTCCTGGATTTCTTTCTCTTTCAGAGCAAACCAGGCATGTTTTGGGTTGTCCAGGCGGGAATGATCGCCTCCTTGCTCATTCTCCTGTACCTGTTTCGCAAGGACACGCAGACGGTCAGCATCAAAGGGGAGACAAAGGTCCACGACTACTTCCCCACCGTGCTGCTGGTCGGCATGGTCGCTTTGCTTATTCTGGCCTCCTTTATCCCAAGCAAACCCGCGGTCACCAACGGGCTCATCTGCCTGTCGCTGTTCGCCGTCGGTGTGGTGAGAAAATCCGTGCAAAAGCGCGACTGGAGAGTGATCATCGAGGCGGGAGGCGAGATCGATTACTTCACTCTGCTTCTTTTGGCGGGGATTTTCGTTATGGTCGGAGGTATTACGGAAGCAGGTCTCATCGACGATTTGAGTCGCGTATTCGTCAAGATCGGCCAGGGCGACTTATTCGTTGTCTATACCGTGATCGTCTGGGCATCGGTCTTCTTTTCGGCCTTCATCGACAACATCCCCTATGTAGCCACCATGCTGCCCGTAGTCAAAGGGATTGCGGTCGCATTAGGAGTGGAGCCGTATCTGCTGTACTTCGGTCTGCTTTCGGGAGCAACTCTGGGAGGCAATCTGACACCTGTCGGTGCCTCAGCAAATATAGCTGCCATCGGCATTCTCCGAAAAGACGGCCATGAGGTATCGACCAAAGAGTTCATGAAGATCGGCGTGCCGTTCACTTTGGCCGCGGTCACCGTCGCCTATGTGATCCTCTGGTTCTTGTGGGGTTGATCTATATCAAGCCATGGCTTCGGGTGGGTCTTTTTATTCGGCGTGATCCGTCACCCTCGACGAAGAAGCCACTCGCATAGGTTGAGGTCTTAGAGACTCGGGGCTGTCCCAAAAGCAAGGTTGGGACAGCCCCGAAGAAGCGGACGAAGACGACATCCAGTGGGTTCAGCTTGGCCGGTGGGACCGCCAGGATG
>LFTP01000365.1 GCA_001513395.1 Clostridia bacterium DTU080 | reverse complement strand
AGATGTGTATAAGAGACAGCGCTTACCTGCTCCTTCCTGCAGGACGTGGCGGGCTTCCTCGGGTAAGTCCACCTGCCTGCGTACGAGTCCCTCCGTCCTAACTTGCCAGGTTATCCAGCTATCGGGCTTTCCCAGGTCGCGCAAGGTTACCCGCCTGATAGGCCATCCTCGGTTCGCTTTCGCTAGGCCCCATACTGCCCCCTTCGGCTTCCTTCAGACCCCGCCGTTACCGGTGACGCCCTTGCCTACGGGTTGTTTTCCCACTGGCAGGCAACGAAGGTTTCTTTCAACCCTCCGGCTCAGCAAGCATGCCGGGCACACACGCAAAGCGCTGCCCAAAGGCAGCGTTATTTTTGTGCGCTACTATTAGACAACCACATGAACCCTATTTGCCTAGCGACATCAGCGAATGTCGTCGATAGCTAGCTCTTCGAATCTCGCCCGATCCGCATGCTTTAGCAGTCACACAGTCGCATAGTGTTTGGCAAATGCTATCGCGAAATCATCTGGACCTTCAGAACCATGGTGCCTGAAATACAGCGCTGTGGTTCCATTGCCGCATGAAAATCATTGCGCTGAATGAGAGTGGGCTTCACCTCAATCTTGTCGCTCATCCACCAACAGCTCGCTTCGTTTCGGGACCTCTTTGATACGAGAGCGAGCACGTCGAAGAAGCCGCGGTACGCATGCACCCAACACCCAACCAAGGTCATGTTGGGATACTCTCGTAACCTGTGTAGCCGTCGACTTGCAGATATCCTGAGAATCCGGATAGGAACTCCGCCGGATGTGTGTCGGCACGGGTTTGTCGGTAATCAGACAACACAATCGGCGGTCCGTCCCGGCTGGAGTGATAAACTCACATGTAGGAATGGTTCTCCGCAGCCCTGTCCTGTCCTTCAACACTTGAATCGCGGCATCATCAACATGGATGATGTCACGTTTCAACGGAGAGAGCGGGCCTCAGCACCCCCATATTGAGGGGCTTCGCAAGTCGATCGAGTCCATCTAAGCCGTGTTAGTTACGACCGCTGATCTGGGCCTTAATCAGGTGCTAGAAAATGAAAAGGGCCTGCAATACAGGCCCTTTTGGTGGAGTCGAGGGGAGTCGAACCCCTGGCCTCTTGAATGCCATTCAAGCGCTCTCCCAACTGAGCTACGACCCCGCAAGTTCAATCGTGCACTCACGGCTCCTATTATGACACATAGAGGGGTTCGTCGTCAAGCCTATCGCTAAAATTTCCAGAAGATCATTGCCGTTCGTCGAGGCAGCTTCACTCATCAAGAAGCTGCCTCGATGTCTTGTCTGAATCAGCGCACGTTGTGAAGGATTTTTATCGACGGGACACCACCGGGAACGGAACGGTGCTGCCCGTTTCAGCAGCGATGATTCCGGCTTCCAAGATCTCTTGGGCATGGCGAGAGACGACCGGATTGCACATGCCCTCGGGAGCACGTTTTTCCTCAATACATGTCAGAAAATGTGCCGCCGCGTTACGTCTGTAATCAGGCAGAGGTTTGACCTCAACGGTCTGAGGAACCTCACCGCTGTTGCGGGCGATTTGCACACTGCGTCCGTCAGAACGCACGGTTCCCCGCGAACCGTTGATCATTAACTCATAGCCAAAGCCATGGGTCGTCCAAGAAGCTTCACATATAGCCAAGCCCTTGTCATATTTGGCCAAAATGACCGCGTTGTCCTCAACGGCGATGTAATCCTTCACCAGTCTCCCGGCAATGGCCGTGGCCGCGTTTGGCCGTCCCAACAGCTGTGCGGCGTAGGCGGCTCCGTAGCAACAGTAGTCGATCAGCGCACCGCCGCCGTTGCGTTCTTTGTTTAAAAGCCACTCACAAAAATACGGCGAACAACCTAGCTCTTGCGGCCCCTCATGGGCAGCCCGATAGCGCACCTTGAATACATCACCTATCTCACCTGACGTTGCCAGGTCCACTGCCGTGGCGAAATTGGGGTTCCACGCCGTAGGCCAATTGATCATCAGTATTATCTCGGCCTTTTCGGCCGCGATCAACATCCGATCCGCTTGTCTAAGAGTAGCCGCCATCGGCTTTTCCACCATCACATGAAGCCCTTTGGCCGCCGCTGCTTCTACCACGTCGGCACCTATGGAGTTGTCGCCGTAGACGATGACGGCATCCAATGCGGTCTTCTCCAGCATCTCTATCCAGCAGCCAAAGACCTGCTCAACGCCCCACTTCTCCTTCGCCTGATCCAGAAGCGGCGGATTGGCATCCGCTACGGCGACGATCTCCGATCGTTCATCAGCAAGGAAGCCGGGAACCACATCCCACACGTGGTCGTGTTCCAAACCGACAACGCCTACCTTGTAACGACTCATGCCATGCGCCCCCCTCTTGGTAGATCTTACCCGTTGATTCATTCGCTTTATCGGCGTACACTCCTTGCTTTCATTCGGACGCCAAACGCGCGCGACGAGCCGACGACGAAGTTAATGTCTTCGCCGCCGGCAACACTCGTTGCAAATATGCAACGAGACTGGCCGGGTGCCGCATGAACGGTCGGCAATCTCATTGCATCTACGCCCTGATTAAGGGGACATCAGCCGGCGTAACGCACCGCCATCACCCGGCATCCATAGCATGATCCCCGCGCCGCGATTCTATACGGAAAAAATCTGCACCACGCACCCGGACATTTCATGCGTCAGCCGAGCCAGTGCAGGCACCGCGATCTCAAAGGAGAATATCAATAGTGTCGCAACAACAATACCTCTGGGAGTGTGCCAACAGTGAAGACTGAGATCTATATCGGCACTATTCTGCTCGAACGCAATCGCTGGACGCGCGACAAAAAGCCGACTTGCCTGGTGAGCGAATGGATACCGCGCTTTAAGGAAGCCGGCTTCGACGGTATGGAACTATGGGAAAACCACGCAGCCCTCGCTTCTTCAACCGAGCTGAAAGCATTGGAGGAAAGCAGCTTTCCGGTGAGCGTTTTCAACTCCTATGCCACTTTTGATGACGCAGGCCAGGCAGCACGGGAACAAGCCGCTCGATTGACCTCTCTGCTTAAGGCTCGAGCTGTGAAGTTCAACTTGGGCAACAACGTCAATGATAAAGACCTCTACATAGAGAGCGCTCTGAAATGGAAACAACAGCTGCCGCCTGGCACGCGCTTGCTGTGCGAATGTCATGCCGGCACAATTATGGAAGATCCCAAAGTGGCCCAAGAGATCTTTGCTGTCTGGGAAGATGAGGCCTTCCAGGCCATCATTCATCCGTTCACCACTGATCTTAAAGCCTTGCGTGAATGGTTTACCTGTCTCGGACCGCGCATCACCCACGCGCATGTCCAATTACGCGACACATCAGGCACAATGCAACGCCTTGAACGTCAGCCTGAGGCGGTCAAGAACGCCTTACGGCTCATGAAGGAAGAAGGCTTCAGCGGCTCTTTCACCCTAGAGTTTACGGAGGGAACTCGCGCTCCTTCGGAGTCCATGGAGCAGCTTTTCACCTCTGCCGTAGCGGATCTGCGCTTTCTACGTGAGCACTGGACATAAAGCGCCTTTTGGATCAGACTCACTACTTCTGGGTGAGCTTCTGAGACGGGAAGGTCACAGTTCCCTGCAGTTTATCCTCTCGCAGATAGGCATCAATAGCGCGGGCCGCTCGTTTCCCGGCTCCCATGGCGGCGATGACTGTCGCCGCCCCGGTGACGATATCTCCGCCAGCATAGAATCCGGGCACGTTAGTGGCCCCCGTCTCCCCATCAGCCGCTATATATCCTCTGGGGGTCAGCTCCACCCCTTGAAGGTTTCTGAGCAATACTTGATTGGGGCCCTGGCCCACGGCGACCACTACCGTGTCAGTGGATATGGTAAACTCCGAATCGGGAATGGGTATCGGAGAACGCCGACCGGATGAGTCAGGATCTCCCAATGTCATGCGTTGACAAACGAGCCCCGTCACCGCACCCTCGTCGCTGGCTAGAATACGTACCGGGCTGGCCAGACACTCAAAAATGACTCCTTCTTCCAAAGCGTTCTCCACTTCTTCGGCTCTAGCCGGCAGTTCCTTGGGAGACCGCCGATACACAATGGTCACCTTTTCGGCGCCCAGGCGAACGGCGGTGCGAGCGGCGTCCATGGCCACATTCCCCCCGCCTATCACGCAGACTCTGCGCCCTATCTTGATCGGGGTATCATATTCCGGAAACAGATAAGCCTTCATCAGATTCACACGGGTGAGAAATTCATTTGCCGAATACACTCCGGCGGAATTCTCACCGGGAATACCTAAAAAGTAGGGCAAACCTGCTCCGGTGCCTGCGAATATAGCCTGGTAACCTTCGTCCCACAACTGCTCGACCGTGATCGTCTGACCGACCGCCACATTCATCTCAAACTTCACGCCCAGCGACTTGACATATTCCAATTCTTCATCCACTACAGACGTGGGCAAACGAAACTCGGGGATCCCATATCGCAAAACTCCCCCGGCCTCATGGAGACATTCAAACACCGTGACGTCGTGACCCATCAGAGCTAAATCCGCAGCCGCAGACAATCCCGCAGGTCCGGAGCCGATCACAGCAACCTTGAAACCCGTTGGCTCAACCTCAGGCCGGGGCAACCGCGATTTATCAGCATGGTCAGCTACAAAACGTTCCAGCAATCCGATGGCGATAGGTTGCCCTCTTCTGCCTAAGACACAGAGACCTTCACATTGGTTCTCTTGCGGACATACCCTTCCGCATATGGCCGGTAGGCTGTTTTTCTCTCTTATGATGGCCAAAGACTTGTCAATTTGACCTTCCTTAAGAGCGGCAATAAACTCTTTGATCGGCACCTCTACGGGGCATCCGTCCATGCAGAGCGGCTTCTTGCATTGTAAGCAGCGTTCAGCCTCAAGAACTGCTTGCTCCAAGGTCAGTCCTCGGTTTACTTCTTCGAAGTTCTTGACTCGAATATGAGGCGCTTGTTTTGAGGCTTCTACGCGTGTTTTCATTCTATACCTCCGAGTCTACAGACATGCCGTTGCATCGACTCCTGCTCCTGCTGGCGATAGAAACGTTGGCGCATGGTCAGCTCGTCAAAATCCACCTGATGGCCGTCAAATGAAGGCCCATCTATACACGAAAACTTGATCTCACCAACTACCGTGACCCGACAACCACCGCACATCCCGGTGCCATCGACCATGATGGCATTGAGGCTCACAGTAGTAGGTATATCGAATTGCTTCGTGATCTCACAGACGGCCTTCATCATGGGAACAGGCCCCACGGCAATCGCTTTATCCACGGTCCGACCGCTTTCCAGATACTTGCGCAATACATCAGTGACAAAGCCGTGATGCCCATAAGAACCGTCATCTGTGGCATAATGCATCTCGCTGCTGACCGCGGCCAGCTCTTCCGAAAAAACAAAGCGCTCTGCCGTCTGCGCACCGATGAATGTAATGATCTCATTTCCCGCGGCGCGCAGGGCCTTCGCCTTTGGATAGATAGGTGCGGCACCCAAGCCACCGCACACACACGCCACACGACCGTACTGTTTGATCTCAATGCCCGTGCCGCAGGGTCCTAAAAGGTCAAGGATGTGATCGCCGGGTTCATAGCGGGCCAATTCCATTGTTGTCTTGCCGACTTCTTGGACTACAATGGTGATGACGCCGCGTTCGCGGTCAAAATCCGCTATCGTGAGGGGAATGCGCTCTCCTTGTTCTGACAAACGTAAGATCACAAACTGCCCTGGGCGGGCGTTTTGAGCTATCCTGGCAGCGCTAATCTCATAGAGCGTGATCTGTGGCGCCAATCGCCTCTTCGCTATTATCTCTGCCAAGAAAAAACCTCCCTTTATCAGTCAGAGACTGTAAAAACGCCAGCATTGATTGCGATCACCATCAGTTTATCATCGTATGGACTCTCCGTGTGAAACAACCGACCAACCGGATACTGATTCCAGCCCACATCCTAGCGGTAGGGATTGGCTCCCAGTTGGTCAAGGACACTGAATGCAACGCGTGTCGCCCTGTAGGCATCTTCACCCGTGGCCAGCGGTCCTTTGTCCTCACCTTGAATGGCGCGGAAAAACGCTTCATATACGGCGGGAAAATCCTTGTCGCTGCGCGCCGGCAGAGTAATCGTCTCCTCCGCAGTATAAAGGCGGGTCCTTCCCGATTCATTGTCATAGCTGATCACGCCATGCTCACCGATCAGATCAAACC
>LFTP01000018.1 GCA_001513395.1 Clostridia bacterium DTU080 | reverse complement strand
CTTTCAGAGCGGCCTCGCCACTGACCTCAGGCGAACGCCACGGACCCTTGATGATGAGCTCAGCGCTCAGGGTACCACTTCCTTCCACTGGTATCGCCGGGCTGTATCTGCATAGATCGGCTGCCAACCAATCCGAAAGACGCAGATGTGCCGTCAGATCGCCCTGCATGTCCAATTCAGCGGAACCGGATAGACGCCCTGCGCCGCGGCCGAGGCGCAGATCCTTGATCCGCAGCTTGTCCCGATCACCCTTCAGGCTCAGATCCACGGCTAAAGCGTCCGGAGCGTCTTCACCGCTCCAGATGATCTGTCCGTTCCGCACCGTCACACTGACTTCAGGCCAAACGGCTTGTTTGCCCGCAGGCTTCGAATCATGATCAGTTGCGTTGTCGCTTGATAGGGCACCTGCATCATGGCCTTTTTCAGACAGCAAGGTCCGGCTAAACAACTGAAGGAATGCGTCAAGATCAACGGTGAGGCGCGGTGAGACCAGGACCACCTGGCGAAGCGCAGCCAACGGATTTCGATCCAACAAAGCAAAGGGGCCGAAACGCAGACGGACCTCATCCACGGTGATGGACTCAGAAAACGACCCATCGGTCTTCGGAGTGAGGACGACCTGTTCGATCACCAAGTGCGTCGGACCTTCAAAATGAACCGGTCCGATATGCACATGCACGGGCCAACGAGCTTCAATCAAAGCGACCGCCTGGCGGGCCAAGACCACGGGAATGGATCCCTTGTTCAAAAAAAGCGTCACCGCCGCGACGCTGATCACGAGAAGGAAAGAAATAATTAGGAAGCCCCGCCATCCGTCGTGGCGCATAGGAAATGCTCAGCCCCTTTCCGATCTATCCTGTGTCATCGCTTCCTTTGACATCTCGGTCAGATCGCCTGCAAGTAAGAAAGGGAGCGCCAGACAGATGATGGGGCCAGTTCCACAAACTCGCGAAAACCGACCGGCATGAGGCAAAGGCGGTGCGCCGCTCGCCGTCACAGGCAGGCGAATCCCTTTTCTGGCGCGGTTCATAGCCACCGATTCGCCTCAGCCAGTCGAAGAGAACTCAGAAAACGGATCGGCTCAAATGTTCAGGATCAACGTTAGCTACGCTTGTCGTAGAAATCTTTCATGATGGCATTGACCTGTCGCAAGATCTCCGGTACGGCAATCTCGACAGGTATCTCCCCTCGCCACATCCGGGTCACCGTCGGACCGCTCAGCAACGTGCGCTGGTATTCGTTATAGGCAGGATTGGCCCAAAACTGCTCTCCGGCATAGTCCATGGCCTCGATGAATGCCACCAGATTCTCAGGCGGTGTGATGCCTAAGAAAGTGCGACTGGCAATGCTGGTCTGCGTAGGGATCACGGCCCCCAGAGCGTGGAACTCAAGGGCTTGTTCGGGTTGCATAATGAAGCGCACGAAATCCTTGGCCAGCTCCGGATGCGGTGAAGAGGCCGCGATAGCCCACATCTCCGGACTCATAAACGTAGTGCGACTGCGCTGTCCTTTGTAATCTACATACGGCATGGCCACTACATCCCAGTCAAACTGAGCCTGAACCCGGAACTTTGGCACCTCAAAGACGCCGCGATGGACCATGGCCACGGTACCTGCCAAGGCGTTGACGAGGCTGTCACCTGACGGGGCATGTACACCCGTGCGACCGGACCGCAAGTCGGCCCAGACGGATATGCCGGCCAGACGCACCGGATCATCGATAATCATCGATTTACCGTCAGCGGCAAAGAGTCTTTCGCCGTACGACCAGGCCATGTGCGGATAATACATCTGTAAACCCCACTGATCAGGCACACCGTCACCCGAGATGTCCCTCGTCAGGGCCTTTCCCACCTGAATGGCATCGTCCCAGGTCCATGTTTCACGGGGAAAAGCCAGACCGGCCTGACTCAGTAAATCCTTATTATAGTACACGGTATGAGTATTGATCCCGAAGGGAATGGCCAACAGTCTCCCTTGCCATCGGGCATTGACCAGCGCCCCGGGATGAATGTCACGGATGGCGGCATCTTTAGCCCACAATTCATCGAGGGGCATAAGATGTTCGTACATGCTCAGAAAATCCATACCCACCCACATGACATCGACGGGTGTTCCTGCGGCGATACGCACCAGATAGGTCTCGTACAGATTGCCTGCCACTTTGAGCACTTCCATCTGCACACCGGGGTTTCGCTGGCAGAAGCGTTCCGCCCAGGCGTCGTAGACCGGAAAACGTTCCGGAGAACTGGCCCGCATCCCAAATGACAGCTGCACGGCGGCCTGCAGATCGGCAGTTCCAAGGCATAGGAAGATCAACCCCACTGTCATAGATGCTACAAGGTATTGGCGCCTCATTGGCTCCCTCCCGATCCGAATTCACCTCAATTGTTCCCCCAAACGCTCGCATATCCTTTTTTCAGTCTAGGGTGCATATTAGTTAGCATGCAGCAGTGAGTCAAATAATGAGAACCGGGTAAGCGTAAGACCTCTCTGCGTCCTTAAGAACAACACGACAAACACTACTATGTCTCCCGTCCGACAGCCGTCCCAGACTCTTTCCCGCCTTGGGCCTGCCTGGGGGAACCCGTATCCGTCTACGTGGCAAACCTGCCGATGGAGATATGCGAACTTCCCTGTCGTCCGATCGCTTTTTTATCGTTGCATTTTCTGTAAGCTATTGTTAAGTTGAAAGAGCGCTCCGTGCCTCCTCCGCCCTTGTGTATGATGTGATCAACCTCCAAAAGCACGTGGGCGGTCGAGCAATGGGCGCTCGTAGCCGCGCTCTTCAAGCAGGCATTGCTTGACTTCATATCCGAACGACTCGCCATGTTGGTATTCGGCGCCCGATGTCTCCGGGTTTTGCAGCTTTTGAGTGTCGACGTTGACGTTTTCTACGAACAAGGCCGTGATCGGAGCTTACTGCATGAGGCACCCACCCGGGCTTCGGGGCTGCTTCGATGGCTTTCAAGCGAAGGGACAGTAGCGTGTCTTTCTGCTTCGTCTTGACCTGCGCAGAGGGCGTCTCTTATCCGGGTTCCGCTCCGTGATATGACCCCCGTGGTTCAACTCCGCAGCGAAGATGACCCCTTTGTCTTGGCGTTAACAACGGCTAGGCCCGTGGCGCGGCTGCCCGGATCGATTCTTCAGACGCAATGCGTGAGGCCGGATCATCGACTGTATACTTGAGTGTGATTGTGAACGAATACACGCGGTATACCGCAGCGTCATCCTCATTGAGCAGCAACCGAGCCCTTGCCGGATGTGTTGGTTGCAAAGGCATCTTGTTGGCATCCAATACGAACACCTTCTTCTCGTACTCATCCATTGGCGGTATTGGTCTTCTTGCCGATGTTATCGCGCGGTTTTTGCAGGTGATACTGCGGTGCCCAGACACTGGCTCGTAACGGAGTGCAAAAAGCATACAGAGCGGCGGAGCTTAATTGCCCTGCATGATAGAATCCCGCAGACCGGCAAGACCGGCGAAGATCGGTCAAGTTAAGCGCTCAACAGACGAGGGTTCCCGAAGGCAAATCGCCGTTTTCATCATAGCGCCATCCTGTTCCAAAGCGAGCTTAGCTTGGACTTCACCAAGGATCTTAGGTTCGCGTATCACAGCCAAGCGTTTTTCACGTGTTCGCAGCCCCTCGGCCAGCTCATCGATCACAAAGGCGACGCTCTTCCGGGCGATCTATCTTGTCGGCTTCGGCTACCCGTCTTTTGACTTCAGCCTCAAGGTTTAGATCTTGCTTTTTCGTGCAGCTACGGTGTTTCGCTTTGCGTTCATATGCCCGGTCTCAATCTTCGTCCTATCAAGAAGCACCGTAATCAAAACGACCAGATCGATCCTTTGATACATCTCGGGAGTAAAGCCTCAGGTTTTTGTTCTCCTTCTCCCAAACAACTCGATGCCGCCGGATGAGTAGACCTCGAGGCACCAGGCATATACGAGAACCTTCACCATCGCCGACAGCTTCGCAAGACGGGTCCTTGCCGGCTCCTTTATCGAATTCAGCGTAGGTCGGACCAAGATCCGGCTGATCGACGATACCCCCGAATCAGACGGACCGGATGGCTATCGTTTGTCCAATCGTCAAGCGAAGGAGGAAAAAGAAGCGGTTGATCGGGATTGTAAGGGAAGATTTCCCTTCATGCTTTATTGACTAGCTACTGATGTGAACGATCCCAGTGCCCGGCAGTGCCCGGAAGCATTGTTATCCGTCACTCCGCAAATCCGTGTCACGATACGAAATATAGAATCAATTCCCGGTCTGGGTTTGTCGACTCAGTAGGAAAACGGATGAGCGTTGACAAACTACACAGTATCGCCAAGGTTCAGCAAGCCACGTAGGAGGTTGTCTTCATTATGCGACCGGTTTGTATTCTTCTTGCCCTTACGATGCTCATATCGGCATCGGCGATAGCGGTCGGAGAACCAGTGGCGACCACGGTCGCGCCCGGGACCGATTTCGCGGCCCCTTCTTCTTCGCTGCAGTTGCAGCCGCCAAAGGCAGGTACGGGTTTTGCCTACGATCTGCAAACCGTCGGTTCCATCACCATCACCCAGGCGGGATCCAGGCTGCAGCAGAGCGTCTCTTTACTTGCCGGTCTGGAGATTCGCTGGGGTGATCAGACCGCTGAAGGTGTCTATCCGGCTCAGCTGAGTCTTGTCGCTCCCTATCTG
This sequence comes from Clostridia bacterium DTU080, assembly GCA_001513395.1. Lineage (GTDB taxonomy): Bacteria > Bacillota > Limnochordia > DTU080 > DTU080 > DTU080. The sequence continues at coordinate 1,587 of LFTP01000018.1, read as the reverse complement.
ATCCTGGGAGACAAAGAGGTCTTGTTCGTACAACCTGGTCCTTTGCCCGCCAGCTTTGATACACACGGGCATATCCTGTGGGCCCGGACACCTCCTCGGCTGCGTGAACTGGGGTTAAATCTAACCCATCTTTTATTGGGAATTCGCATCCCTTCTTCTTTCGATCAGCTTCTTCCCGGAACTACCTGGACCACCCAGGCGACATTGAGCGATCCCGACTCCGATGAAACCGGTTTCGACATTCGAAGCACGTATACGTTTGTCAATCTTGAAGAAAGGCGAGGTCGCGTCTACGCTTTGGTGCGCGGCAGCCTGTTGCTCATCCCAAAAAGCCCGTCTACAGGCCACAACTACGTGGGACGACTTGAGGCCTATCTTGATCCGGTTACCGGTCGGGTCATCGAAAGTGCTACCAGCCTTGATGTGCAGACTAAGCTGCGTTTGCCTTGGGCCGGAGCCGATCCCACGGAGGAGATAACCGTGCGCATGGAATTGGACAGCTATCTGTTTGATCTTGGTCCGGCCTCCATGGCACCGGCCGGTGTTGCGGAACCTACACCCGTTGAACCGACAGATGACGAGCCAGCGCGACCCACGGTCATCTCGGTCAGCCAACCAATAAGCGATCTTATTGATCCGATTACAACGTCTGATCCGGAGACGACCGAACCGATTCCCATTGTCATTGAGATTACGGAGCCCAAGTATCCGACAGAACCGGTACGCCCACTGCGACGCGGCCCGGACTACATCGATCCGGCCGGCCGCTTTTCCATTACTCTGCCCCTCGATTGGGACAGTGCCAACGTCGAGCTGACAGTGGATACCACTTCTTTTGCCGGTCCCGTCGCGCCACAGAGAATCAGCGTCTATGTTGATCGCGCACAAGCCGGAAGTCTGAGCAGCTTCGCTCGTTCCGTGCTCGATGCCTATACGAGCAGTTCCGAACAGGCCCGGATCGTATCGGATCTGCAACCCGCTACCCTGAGTGATGCTCCGGCGTTTTTGGCCCATTATACCTATCCTCACCCCGTCAGCGGTGATTCGGTGGAAGAACTGGTGTTTTTCGGACGGTACGAGGATCACAACTACATCTTGCAATACGCGGACACGCCTGAGCGGCTGCGAGCACAAAAAGAGGAGCTCATTCGCTATTTCTCCACTGCTTTTCGACTCGGTCCCACTCCAAGCGGCAGCGTGCCCGTTTCATTCCTCAGGAGCGCGGGAATGCGCCTGCACGTCGATCAAGAGCGGCTCTACAGCGTTGAAGTCCCGAAACTGTGGCCAGTGTTTTATCGTTCTGAGGACGGAAGTGCCATCACCTTTGCCGAGTTGGGAAAAAACGGCTACCTCACGATTTATGTCCAAAGAGGCATGGAACGGCGGACACCCGACAGCGTGCTGCGCTCTTGGCGCGGCCAGTGGGTCCGTCAAGAACGGGGATTCCGAGAGATAGTCTCTATGGAACCGGCTACTTTGGCGGGCTACAACGCGAGCACCATGTCCTATGAGTGGCTCAACACCGATGGCCGTATCTGGCGACGGCGCGTCATAGTCACCATCCGTCAGGGCGTGCTCTACGCCATA
>LFTP01000201.1 GCA_001513395.1 Clostridia bacterium DTU080 | reverse complement strand
CACTCGGACATCACACGTACGGTGGCCATCGGCTCAGTCGATGCCAAGCAAAAAGAGATCTACGATCTCGTACTGCGTGCGCAAAAGGCGGGTATCGCCGCCGCCGTATGCGGTAGAACGGGCAAGCAGGTAGATGACGTGGCTCGTGAGGTGATCGCCGCCAACGGATACGGTGACAACTTCGGGCACGGTTTGGGGCACGGAATCGGTCTTGAGGTTCATGAAAGATATCCGCGTCTTTCCCGCCTCGGTGAAAGCGTCTTGGCCGAAGGTATGGTTTGCAGTGTGGAACCCGGGATCTATATTCCGGGTTGGGGTGGTGTGCGCATAGAGGATCTCATCTGCGTGACCGCAGAAGGGCCTCAGGTGCTCACTGGCGCAACGAAAGAGTTGTTGATTTTGTAAGATCCGTATGTCTATGCTCTTGACGGGTAAGCCTAACAGAGGAAGCAGGGGGTGGCGGTATGATCTCCGTCAATGATCTCCGGACAGGCTTGACCATCGAAGTCGATGGAGAAGTCTATTCGGTCGTGGAATTCTTGCATGTTAAGCCGGGTAAAGGTGCTGCGTTTGTCCGCACTAAGCTAAAGAACGTCAAGACAGGTGCGGTACGAGAAGAGACTTTCCGCGCCGGTGAGAGAGTAAATCGGGCTCACATTGAGACCAAGCAGATGCAGTATCTGTACTCGAGCGGCGATGAGTTTACCTTCATGGACACCGAGACGTATGAGCAAGTGGTGCTCACTCGGGATCAGATCGGTGATGCCTGGAAGTGGCTCGTCGACAATATGATCATCGGAATCCAGTTTTATCAGGGTCAGCCGATAGGTGTGGATCTGCCAACAGCCGTGGAAATGGAGATCGTACATACCGAACCCGGATTCAGAGGTGATACGGCAACCGGAGGTACCAAACCGGCTACCCTGGCGACGGGTGTGGTGGTACAGGTTCCTTTGTTTGTCGAACAGGGTGATAAGATACGAGTCGATACGCGCACCGGCGAGTATCTGTCACGTGTCTAGCAGACGGGTCCCCAGGGGGGTGGCGACGTGGGAGTGAAAGAGCGCATCGCTTACTTGCGCGGGCTTATCGACGGATCGGGCTTCTGTGCAGATGACCCCCAGGCAAAATCTGCCTGGGACAGTCTGCTGGCCATCTGCAGTGATCTTGCCGATAAGGTAGAGATGCTGGAAGCGGGTCAGGCGGAGACTGAAGAGTACTTGGAAGCCATCGATTGCGATCTCGCCGATCTCGAAGATGTGTTGTTCGGTCTTGACGACGATACGTACGACGGCGATATCGTGGAGATGATCTGTCCTGAATGCAATGAGGAGATCTTCTTCGAGGAGGACTTCCTCTATGACTCCGATGTGGAGATCGCCTGCCCGTCTTGCGGGGCCGTGGTCTATGCCACGGGGGACTGCGCAGGAAAGGCACATACCAACGGAGCGTCTTTAGAAGACATCGAAGACGAAGAAGATGACGACATGTAGCCGGTCTCGGCGCGGTCGAACGAGGACCGTCCCCTCTTGTTTGTGGGGACGGTCCTTTTTTTGTTCTTTTTGACCCCTCGAGGGGCATAGGTTGTACAGAGGTGAGCGGTGTGAATTGTGCCCTCGATGAGATACTAGGTTATTTTCCTCCTACGGTTCGTCAGGCTTTGGCCAAGCTACCGAAAGACAAGCGTGGGCAGCTTGAGGAGATTCGGCTGAGGTGTGGACGACCGGTCATGGTGGTGTCGAGCACCGGAGACTTCTTTCTGGGTAGGAACGGTCAGACCGTTGCAGCCGACGAAGGGTTGCTCTGGCATCACCGGCATGCCACCGAGTTTCTTGAGGCCATCACGAGAGCCTCTCTTTATGCCGTCGAGGACGACGTGCGAGCAGGGTTTATCACCCTGCCCGGAGGACACCGAGTGGGATTTGTCGGACAGGCTGTGCTGCAACACGGGCGCATCCAGACCATGAAGCATATCGCCAGTTATAATGTGCGCCTAGCCCGAGCCGTGCCGGGAGCAGCAGACGGAGTCGTGCCCTCTTTGATTCGGGGTGACCGCCTGTTTCATACCCTGATCGTCTCCGCCCCCGGCTGCGGGAAGACAACCTTGCTGCGGGATTTGACGCGACAGGTATCCTGCGGCATTGCTTCACTTGGCTTCTCAGGACGCAGGGTGGCCGTGGTCGATGAGCGTTCCGAGTTAGCGGCCTGCTGGCGGGGAATACCTCAACTGGACGTCGGGCCTCGGACCGATGTGTTGGACGGGTGTCCGAAGGCTGAGGGGATCATGCTCGTGTTGCGTTCGATGTCGCCACAGGTGATTGTGACCGACGAGGTGGGCAGTGAGGCCGATGCCGCAGCATTGGAGGAGGCCCTCTTTGCAGGCGTGACGCTGCTCGTCACGGCACACGGAACGTCACTCGAGGATGTTCAACGCCGGCCCGGTCTCGCCCGTCTGGTTCGTCACGGGGCCTTTGAGCGACTGGTTGTGTTGAGTAGGAAAAAAGGACCCGGCACCATAGAGCGGATCGTCGATCTGACCGGAAGCGCCAGGGACGTGAGAAGTGATGAAGGCAGTGGGAGCCGTCTGCATTTTGATCGCCACCGTGCTGTTGGGTGAACGAGCGGCGCAGAGGGAGCTGCGCCATCTGGCTACGACAGAGGGGCTGCTCAGGGCCTTTGCGGTCTTGGAATCCGAAATCGCATTCTTGGCTTCCGATCTCGAGGAGGCTTTTGAGAAGGCGGCCTCTGCAGCGACAGAGACTTCAGAGCTTTTTTTGCTGGCCGCCCGGTCTTTGCGGGAGGGTGTGAGAGTTCGGGAAGCCTGGCTATCCGCTTGCACGTCGTGGGGAGAAAAAAGACAGCTGCCGAGTCGTCAGCTGGACATATTGAAGGGAGTCACCGCGGCTTGGGGGCCGTGGCGAGCTGAAGATCACGTTCGTCATCTTCGTCTGGCTCAGAAGCTGCTCACGGACGAACGGCAGATGCTGCGTTCCCGGGTCGAAAACGCCTGTCGTTTGTGGCGTTATTTAGGAGTGAGCAGCGGCCTGCTTCTTGTAATTCTACTTTACTGAAAAAAGAAGAGGAGTTAACACCTGTGGATATTACAGCGATATACAAAATAGCCGGGTTAGGAATCATTGTGGCCATCCTACACATCTTCCTGACGCAGGCGGGAAGACAGGAGCAGGCACAGATGCTCTCTTTGGCCGGTGTGATCATCGTCTTGCTCTGGCTTGTCCAGATGATATCCCGGCTCTTTGCGGATGTGGAGGCCGTTTTTCGTTGGTGGTAGGCGAGATGAGGGGGGCTTGGCAGTGCAGGAGATGACGCGAATTGTGGCTATGGCCATTGTCATGGCCGTTCTGCTCACTTATCTGCGTTCGGCGTCGCAGGGTGCCCTGGCCTCTCAGCTGGCCATAGCCTTTATGGTCACCCTGCTTCTTGTTCTGCTTCCGCCGTTGCAACAGGTCATGCGGTTGTTTGTCGATCTGGGCAGGAGGGCTCAAATCCGAAGCGTTTACATGGCGGTGGTCCTCAAGGCCGTAGGTACTGCATACATAGCGGCGCTTGGAGCTCAGCTAGCCAAAGACGCCAAGGAAGAGACCACTGCCGCCGTCGTCGAGATGGCTGGCAAGGTGCTCATCATGCTCTTGGCCGTGCCGTTGGTGGCGGGGATTATGGAGGCATTGGTAGGTCTTATGCCATGAGGGTCCTTCATCGTTACGGAGTTCATCTCTTCTTCCTTGCGCTGCTGCTTATCGTGGTGTGTTGCGCCGAATCCGCCGGATTGCCCAAGCCGGTCGAGGATCAACTCGCCGCCTTGACCACCACTGAGATGGAGGCGTTTTTGGGCTCCTTACCGGCTGATCTGCGCCAGGAGCTGCCCCCGTTCGATCTGACCCGCATCATTTCCGATTCGGGTCGCGATCTGGGTCTTGACCCGGCCGACATGATGCGTCGCCTGCTCTCATTTGCCGTGCGGGAAGTCACACAACACCTGCATCTGCTGGGGCAATTGGTGATCCTCGCCGTCTTTTGCGCTGTGTTGAAGAACTTGGCTCATGTCTTTCCGGCCCAGGGAGCTTCCGATCTGGCGCTGACCGTAGCGCTTTTGACGCTGCTTTATATGGCTGTGCATTCTTACCGACTGGTGGTGCATACCGCCACCGAGGCCATCGACACCATGGTCTCTTTTATGCAGGCTCTGTTGCCGATGATGACGACCATGTTGGCCGCGGTCGGTGCAGTGACCACGGCCACTGTCTTCCACCCTCTGCTATTCGTGGCCATCAATCTGGTCGCTACCGTGGTGAAAAGCACCATTCTGCCCATGGTCATGCTGACTACGGTCCTGGCCGTGCTGGGTACTCTGTCGCGGGAGTTCCCCATGCGCAAACTGGCCTCCCTGATCCGTCAGTGGGCTTTGACTCTGTTGGGTGTTTTGTTCATTCTCTTTTTCGGCGTGCTCACAGTGCGTGGAGCTATAGCCCCGGTCTCTGACGGGATGGCACTCAAAACGGCCAAGTTCCTGACGGGAACCTTCGTCCCTGTCGTGGGAAGCCGTATGGCTGAGGCTCTGGAAGTTGTCGTCGGCGGTTCGATGCTGATCAAAAACGCCATCGGCGGCTTCGGAATGGCAGCCGTATTCGCACTCATGATCTTTCCCACCATCAAGATCTTTGCCATTTACATGGTCTATCGCTTGGCCGCTGCTTTGGTGGAGCCGATCAGCGATGAGCGCCTGGTGGAGGCCATGAGTGCTTTGGCAAACAGTTTTTCCCTGGTCATTGCCTGCCTGCTGACAGTGGGGTTGATGTTCTTTGTCGGGATCACGATCCTGATCAGCATCGGCAATATACCGACAATTCTACGCTAGGGCGGTTAGCGCGGTGTATGAGCTGATCCATACCTGGACTCAACAGCTTGTCTTTCTCATTTTGTTTGTCACCGTGGTGGAGATGATCTTGCCAGCCGGCGAGCTGCGCCGCTATACCAAAATGATCTTAGGCTTGGTCGTCATCCTGGCCATTCTCGATCCTTTGTTGCATTTCGTGCGAGGACCGGGCTGGATGAGTCAGTTTCCGGATGTTCCGGCCATGAACGCAACGGCCGGCGAGGACGCCGCGGAGGCGGGCAGGCAGATGTTTATCGGCGCCGCGAGGGCAACACAAGCCGGGCTGTTTGAAGAAGTCAGAATGGAGATCGAGACCATTGATGGCGTGCAGCAAGCCTCTGTGCATGTGGTCGAAGGCCAGCCTCAAATCAACGTCTCGTTGAAGACGACGGCCGTTGAGGCGGATGTGACGGAACGGGTGAGACTTCTGGCAAGGTCCTTCTTTGGCGTTAACAATGTCGTCGTCCGCGTGGAGGCACAGCGGGGAGGGCAGTGACATGTCACAGCGGGAGAACTCTTGGATGCGCTGGCTGCAGGGGAACACAGACGCTTCTTCGGCCAAGGACGCCGGAGACAACCTGTTGTTGAGAGGGGCCACCGGGCGGGGTTTGGCCGTTCTAACCCTGGTAGGTATCGCTCTCATGGTACTGAGCCGAGGAGGCGGGCCGTCGGCGCAACCGACGTTGGCGCCCCCACCGTTGACAGAGGGCGGCTCCGTGGTCAGTTACGAAGAGCGCTTGGCCCGTGAATTGCGTGAGATTCTGGGGCACATAGAGGGAGCTGGCGCGGTGGAAGTGTTCGTGGCGCTGGAAGCCGGGGAGGAGGTGGTGATCGCAGAGGAAGTCACCATCCAGCGCACTGCAGCCGGTGAAGGTCAAGGCGAAGATCTGCATGAAAGCAGGCGCCCCGTCACCTTGCGCGATGATGCGTCCCGCAGCGAAAAACCTCTGGTTCTTCTCGAACGCAGACCAAAGATCAAAGGAGTTGTCGTGGTGGCTCAGGGGGCCTCTTCGCCACAGATATGCTATCGCCTGTCTTTGGCCGTGCAAACGGCACTGTCTTTACCCGCTAACCGGGTTGCTGTCTTTCCCATGCGGCCGGGGGATACATTAAGGAGGTGACAGAGCGTGATGATCGTGGTTGAACGACAGCGCATTTGGCGCATAATAATGATGCTTTTGCTGTTTGTTATTCTGGGTGTGCTGTATCTGGCGGCCCGCCATGAGCGCGAAGCCCGAATGTCGAATCCTACCATAGGTGTCGTGGCTCGGATTCCCGAAATGCCCGTCGAGCATATCGATCGCGGATCGGCTCAAGTTTTGGTTCAACCCGCGTCAGCCGTTCGCTTTGACGAATACAGAATGGAAAGAGATAGAGTCCGCGCCATGCAGATCGACCTGTTGCGGGCCGCGGCGGCTGAAAGCGGCATCAGCGAGGCGCGCAAGACGCAGCTGACTACTGAGCTGTTGGCTCTGCTCAAACGCAATGAGCGTGAGATGCAGGCGGAGTCTTTGTTGCGCGCCAAAGGTTTTAGCGACGCGGTGGTTGTCTTGGCCGATGACACCGCCAGTGTCGTTCTGCCCGAAGTATTGCAGCAAGAAGAAGCCGGGCTGGTGGGAGAGTTGGTGTCTAGAGTAGCCAACGTGTCTTTGGAGCGCATTGCCATCATTGACGGCGCCGGGGATGCTTAGGTCTTGTCATGGAAGGATATGTCTGCCCGTGAGTAGAAAACATGATGGCTATATACCTGGTTGCATCGGACTATTAGATGGGCGTTTGTGTACCCGCCTTGGCCATAGAAGGATCTACGAAGGAGTGGACCGTTGGATATCAAAGAGATCAAGGAGCTTATTCGAGCTCTTCAGGCAAGTGAGATTGCTGAGTTTACTCTGGAAACGGAGTCTGTCAAGCTGTCCATTCGTAAACAGACCGCTTTCAGTGCTCCGTCTGTGATGGGTTCGGTCAGCCCGGGGGTGACGGCGCCGCCAGGCGCTGTTGTCGAGGAGCGTCCGGCGGAAGCGGCACCGACCCCCGTTGAGGATGCGTCTGACGATACCGTAACGATTGTGGCTCCGATGGTCGGTGTATTCTACCGGGCACCCGCACCGGATGCACCGCCTTATGTGCAGGTAGGCGACGAGGTCGAAGTGGGGCAACCGTTGTGTATTATCGAGGCCATGAAGCTCATGAACGAAATCGAGTCCGAGTTGAAAGGCAAGGTGTTACAGATTCTGGTAGAGAACGCCCAGCCGGTGGAGTATGGGCAGCCTTTGTTTGTGATTCAGCGCACTTGACACCTTACCGGCTCTATAGGAGGCGTCTCTGTGTTTGAACGAGTTCTGGTAGCCAATCGCGGTGAGATTGCCGTGCGGATCATTCGGGCCTGCAAAGAGTTGGGAATAGAGACGGTGGCCATTTATTCCGAAGCCGATCAAGATGCTTTGCACGTCCGACTGGCGGATGCGGCCGTATGTGTGGGTCCGGGTCCGGTTTCACGTTCGTACTTGAACATCCCGAATATTATCAGCGCGGCTTTGATTGCCGAGGTCGACGCTCTTCATCCCGGTTATGGCATGTTGTCAGAAAGAGCGCAGTTCGCTGAGATCTGCGAGACCCACGGCATTAAGTTCATAGGGCCCTCAAGCGCCACCATCGAGTTGATGGGCGACAAAGCCCAGGCCAAGCAGACCATGCGCGATGCCGGTGTTCCCGTGGTGCCCGGCGGCGACGGGGTGGTAGCCGACGAAGCTCAAGCCATTGCCGTAGCCGAGGAGATCGGTTATCCCGTGTTGATCAAGGCAGCGGCCGGAGGTGGAGGCCGAGGGATGCGTGTGGCTCATAGCCGAGCCGAGCTGTCCCGTCTGTTGGTGCCGGCCCAGGCCGAGGCTGAAGCTTCTTTCGGTCGACCCGATGTCTACATTGAGAAGCTCTTGGACAATCCGCGTCATATCGAAGTGCAGGTGTTCGCAGACGAGCATGGGCATGTGGTACACTTAGGCGAGCGGGAGTGTTCGCTGCAACGCCGGCATCAAAAAGTCCTCGAGGAAGCTCCGGCACCCCGAATCAGTGATGATTTGCGCCGACGCATGGGAGAGATGTCCGTGCGTGGGGCACGCCATGTAGGCTATGTGGGCGCAGGGACGATGGAGTATCTCGTGGACAGTTCCGGGCGTTTCTACTTCATGGAAATGAACACTCGCATCCAGGTTGAGCACACGGTCACTGAGATGGTCACGGGCCTTGATCTAGTCAAGGAGCAGATTCTGGTGGCCGCCGGTGAGGAACTCTCGTTTACTCAAGAAGACGTCGTCATACGTGGACATGCCCTGCAGTGTCGGATCAATGCCGAAGATCCCGATCGGGATTTCATCCCTTCACCGGGAACCATCAGGTTCTATCATGCCCCGGGCGGGCCGGGTGTACGCGTGGACAGCGCGGCCTTCACGGGTTGCGTCGTGCCGCCTTTCTACGACTCACTGCTGGCTAAACTGGTTTGCCACGGGCCTACCCGTGAGGCGGCCATCGCCCGAATGTTGGCCGCGTTGGACGAGTTCTTCATCGAAGGGGTGGCCACGACCATTCCTTTCCATCGCCGTCTGCTCAACGACGAAGCCTTTCGGCAAGCTCTGCTATCTACCAGGTTTTTGGAACAATATATGACGGGGGGGACTGACGGTGTCAGAACCACGTGAGCGAAGTAGGCTCGGGGAGCTGAGGATCGCTAACGAAGTGGTGGCCGTGATCGCCGGTCTGGCCGCAACGGAGGTGGATGGCGTCGCCGGGATGAGCGGCGGTATTGCCGGCGGCATTGCCGAAATGCTGGGTCGCAAGAACCTCACCAAAGGGGTCAAAGTGGAGGTCGGACAGCAACAGGCGGCCGTCGATCTGTACGTGATTGTCGAGTACGGGGTGCGAATCCCCGAGGTTTCATTGAACATCCAACAGAACGTAAAGAGAGCCATTGAGACTATGACGGGCCTGACGGTCGTTGAGGTGAATGTGCACATTCAGGGAGTGCACCTGCCTACTCAGGAGCCGCCTGCGGAAGAAAGCCGGGTGATATAGAAGGCGGGGTGTCACCGTGCCTTTGCTTGACCGGGTGACCGGGACCGTTGTCGCGCTGCTGTGCATGGTCTTGGCCGCGCTGTTGATAGCCATTGCGTCGGGTTGGCAGGCGGTGGGGGAGCTGGCTGTGTTGATCAATCGTTTGCGTGCGGCCCCTTGGCAGACGGCTTTGGCCGCCGTGGTCCTACTCGCGGCCGGTTTGCGGCTTTTGGCTCAGGTCTTCCCCGACCGTGTCGAACGCGTTCTGGTCAACGAGACTGAACTGGGGCAAGTGCGAGTCGCCGTTCAGGCTGTCGAAGAGGCCGTTCTTCGTGTCGTCCAGCAGATGCTCGGAGTGCGTAGCGCGGATGTGAAGGTCGTGTTGACCACTCAAGGGGCGGATGTACGCCTGAAGTTGGCGGCCACGGGTGATCGCACCATCCCCGATTTGTCCACGCAAGTGCAAGAGTCTGTTGAGAAGTACGTACGAGAGACTATCGGAGTCAAGGTGAACAGCGTCTCAGTCGAGATCGCGGCAGTCGGAGCAGATGTGCGACGCGTTGAATAGGAGGCCCCTGTCGATGCGAGAATCCTGGCAGGTCCTGGAGTTGCTTTTTCGCCATCGGGGCAAGATCATTGGCGCCATAGTAGGCGTAGTCTTGAGTTGGATGGTGCTGGTCTTCGGTGTGTGGCGCACCTTGTTTGTCATCGTCTGCATGGCCGTCGGCATATATGCCGGAGCACGTATCGACGAAGACAAAAACACGGTATGGCGGCGAAGAAACTGAGAGGTGAGAACTTGTCAAACAGGAGGTTGGCCAGGGAAGTCGCTTTGAGGGCCTTGTTCCAAGTTGATGTGGGACAAGGCCATCCGGAAGAAGCCCTGGCCTATAACATACAAGAATTGGGCGTTTCCGAACCGGCAGCTGACTTTGCCAGAATGTTGGTGCGAGGAACGCTGAAGCATTTGTCAGAGATCGACGCCCTGATAAGCCAATACACCGTCGGTTGGTCTCTGGAGCGTCTGCCGCGCACCGACCGGGTAGTTTTGCGCCTCGCCGTGTTCGAGCTTGATAAACTACGGGACCAGGTACCGGTGGCCGTGGCGATCAACGAAGCAGTGGAGCTGGCAAAGATCTACGGTGATGAGACCTCCGGCCGCTTTGTTAACGGCATTCTCTCCAGTATCGCTTCCGTCCTGAACAGGACCGATGACAGCGAGCGCGACAAGCCTTCCGTGCCCGAGGCGATACAATGAGACCTGTAGCAGTCGGCATAGACACCAGCGCTTACACGTGTTCCGTGGCCGTTATGGATCTTCGGGGCGAGCTGCTCAGCGATGTCAGAATACCGCTCGAAGTGCGGCCGGGAGAGCTGGGCTTGCGTCAGGCAGAGGCGGTGTATCAGCATGTTCGCCGTTTGCCCGAGGCCGTGGCTAAGGCTTTCGATCCGAGCTTTCCGCAAATGAACGTGCGCGCCGTGGCCGTCAGTCGCACGCCCCGTCCTCAAGAGGATTCCTTTATGCCGGTCTTTTTGGTCGGCCACGCCGTGGCCAGTGTGATCGCTTCTACGCACGGAGTTCCGTGTTGGGAGGCTTCCCATCAAGAGGGACATATCTGGGCGGCTCTGTGGGCGTTACCGCCGATGGAGATGACCGACATCCTGGCGGTTCATCTGTCCGGGGGCACGACCGAAGCGGTACTGGTGCAAGGCGTGGGGCAAGAGCATCGGATCCGTCCGCGTCTGAGCATCGTGGCGGCCACCGGGGATATAAGTGCGGGGCAATTTGTTGACCGGGTGGGCAATGCCCTGGGCCTGCCTTTTCCTGCAGGGCCGCATCTGGAGCGATTGGCCGAAGGCGGCGAGCCCGGCAGTATGCCTTTACCAGTCAGTGTTCAAGATGTGAAGCTGTCGTTTTCCGGACCCGAAAGCGCGGCCCGTCGAGCGATCGCTTTGGGGGCGACACCGGCCGAGGTGGCCCGCGGCACGTTGGAGTGTCTGGCGAAGTCTTTGGAACTATGGCTTTCGGCAGTGGTTAGCCAAACCGGGGTCAAAGGCATTGTCTTGGCCGGTGGCGTCGTTGCCAATCGTCTGGTGCGCCGGTCATTGGCATCAAGTGAGCGTCTTGCGGGATGTCGGCTCTGGTTTGCTCCGCCAAAGCTAAGCGGTGATAATGCCGTCGGATTGGCCGCTTGGGCTGCGGCGCGCCTGAGCGGCGGACCGATTGCCGCCCTTCCCGGTCGGTCTCCGGTCCGCTGATGTGCTATACTGGACCATAAGCACGTGTCAAATCCGCAGCGAGTAGGTGGGACATGCTTCAAGACTCCCGGGTGTGGCTAGAAAGCGAGTGCCTCACTGTCTATGAGGTTACCCGAATCGTTAAGTCTTTGATCGAGGAAACTCCTCCGCTGAAAGACCTTCTCGTGACCGGCGAGATATCCAATTTTAAGCATCATTCTTCAGGACACATGTACTTCACGCTTAAAGACAGCAGGAGTCGCTTGCGCTGCGTCATGTTTCGCAGTCACAACTCGCGAGTGCGTTTTCGTCCTGAAGACGGGTTGACTGTGATCGTTAGGGGCTCGCTCGGCGTATACGAAGCTTCGGGTGATTATCAACTCTATGTGCGTGAGATGTATCCGGCAGGCCAAGGAGCTTTGTTTTTGGCCTTTGAGCAGCTGAAAAAGAAGCTGGAAGCCGAAGGGCTTTTCAGTCCCGAGCGTAAACGTCCCCTGCCGTATTTGCCGCGGACGGTCGGGGTCGTCACCTCTCCTACGGGGGCGGCCATTCGCGACATCATCAGCGTTTTGGGGCGGCGCAATCCCTCCGTTAATATCCTGGTCGCTCCATGCCTCGTACAGGGCGCGGGCGGGCCGGCCAGTGTTGTCGCTGCCATTGAGTTGATGAATAAGGCGCGTCTGGCGGATGTACTGAT
>LFTP01000127.1 GCA_001513395.1 Clostridia bacterium DTU080 | reverse complement strand
AGTACGAGCTGTCGCCCTTCACTTCCGGTCGGTAACTGATCGGCAGCCACCAGGCACTCCTGCAGCCGCACGGGATACCAGTTTCCCCAAGCACCCGCCTCATCCTTGAGCGCCCAGGATAAGCGTTCAGCCGGAATGATCCGTCCTTCAGCGTCGCTGAGATCCCCCTCGGCCCGCAACGAGACATGCCACGGCGTATCAGCAAAAACCCTGAATTGCGACACTCCCGGCCAAATCACAGGTTGACCCGGTATGAGGCGGCCGAAATCGAGTGTGACCAGACCGCCTTCCAGACCCAGGCCCGCAGCCTGCACGCCTACTACCTGACACAGAACAACGAGAATCGAGCAGACCAACAAGCCGAGGGTAACATCCCCGGCGCATCTTCTAGCCATCGGCAACGACCTGACCCGGATCAGAATGCACCGAACGGATCTCTTCAGCCACTTGATGGCCGTTGTGCCACAGCGAAGCCCTCACCAGGTATCCGTCCTGAGACGATCCGTTCAAAGGAATCTCCCCTGCCACCACTCGCGCCGTGCCAGGGTTGACTTCACTCAATTCCCAATCACGATGACCGATCACGTCACCGGCCCGGTCAAGCACGTTGATTTCCAGACGAGCCTGCTCGGTAATATTGCCACGATTGCTGATCAAGGCTTCTACACTCAGGGCGGAATCGACGTTTCGTCTCACATCAAATAGCTCAAGAATCGGCTTCGCCGATGCCAGCTCATATGGTCTCAAGACCCCGAAGGATACTGACGTTCCGGCCCCGGGGTTCTCGAAATCGGTATGAGAGCGAGTGGGAATCAAATGAGCTACGTAATCACCGGGAGGCATAGACTCCGGCCGCCATTCCCCGCGTACACGGCGAGCCAGACCGGGCAGCACGGTTACCGGATTCAACAGGATTTCATCTACTATACCCGGTCCCTCGATGGCGATGCGTGCTCCCGCCCGCACATGGACGCTGCCTTCGTTACGCAGGATCCCTTCGATAAGCACCGGACCCCCGGCACTCTCTTGGCTGACGATCAGTCCGGAAGCGGAAACCAGAGTCTGGGCCGGCGGACGTGTAAGCAACACCGGAACCGCCACTCGAGCCACGGTCTCCACACCGACGGACGAAGATCCGACAGGCCGAATCTCCGCCATGATTACCGGATAAAGGCCCTGGCCCTCCTCAAGCAGGGCACGAACTCTCACATCTGTGGACTCCTGCGGTCCCAAAAACAGCTCCGTTTTGTCCAGGAAGATCCTGTCGGCCCAGCGTTGTCGCCCGGTGATGCTTTCATCAAACAACGGCGCTCCGTCCAGGTCGTGCCCCCCGTCGGCCAAAGACAACTTAACAGTAACGGCATTTGATCCGGTATTGGCAATCCGCAGCCCCGGCGCGTTGCCGTCGGGACCCACCACTGCCTCCAAGCGCGCCGGAGCAACAACCACTCCGGCTTGAGCAATCGTGTTGAGAATGATAATCATCAACAACAAGGCGCGGAATCGACCTGTTTGCCTCATCATTGACCTCCTCCGATCGTTGAGGCGGCCGATCCGAACTCAGTACATCTGCGAATCGGCCACCGTGTCTCATGCTCAGTAGCCCACCGTCGCCGTGTAAGTCAACACGATACGATACACGTGGCCGTCGGTAAGACGGATCTCGTCAAAACCGGGACGATAGCGAAGGAAGAACTCCACTTGACGCCCGTCCTCTCCTGTTGCCGGTTGCCTGGTTACGATATTGCTTCCTGTACCGGTCAGCGGACTCCAAGGGTCGTCCATGCTAAGCGACCACTCAAGAGCCCGCTGGCTCGTTCTGCCGTCATTTACATAAGATCCGCTCGCCGGATCGAACTGACGCAGCTTGCCCGTGGGTTCATCCGATCTCACTTCTATATCCCACTCAGTGTTGCACTTCACAGTGAAACGCAAAGGTCCGGAAATCACAGCCTCGCCCGGAACGGCCGAGCCGCTCAGGTTGATTGAGGCCTCCGGCCAACTGACGACCTCGATCGCCTCACCGATGTTCAGCGTCAAGGACGTGGAGTTGGTCTGCGTTGTGGCGGCTTGCACCGCTCCGCAACCCCCAACGACGAAAAACACAGCCAAACCGATGACGATTACCGCTTTGAGTCTTTTTCCCAGTCTTGCCTGCCCTTTTAACATTGCGCTGATCCTCCGTTCCTCATCGATATGTAAAGTCACCCCTATGTATTCGTGTTGAGGGTTAGTTATTCTATCTCCCGTTCTTGTTTCCTTCTTGTCTTCTGTCCGAAAAAGAGGCGTCTTTTGCTCCGGTCGCTTTGTCTTTCGCGCCCCGCAGCCTGATGGTCGCCGTTGTAGATATATATACTAACCTCTAGGAGGAAATAAAAGAGCAGCCCGGAGGTTGGACTGCCCGTATGCCTTGCGGAATCCGTCAGCGTTTCCGTGTGTGGAAGCACGAAGCCGCTGCCCGCAGTTCATCGACCGCATCAAGTCGTTCCCAAGGCAGATCAAGGTCGGGACGCCCGAAGTGACCGTAGGCGGCGACTTGCTGATAGATGGGCCGGCGCAATTGAAAACGCTCGATAATAGCTCCGGGACGCATATCAAAGTGAGCTTCCACCAGCTTGGCAATCTCTTCGTCATCTATGACACCCGTACCGAAGGTATCCACCATGAGTGATACGGGACGTGAACTTCCTATAATATACGCAACCTGCAGTTCACAGCGTGAGGCAAGACCCGCCGCCACCACGTTCTTTGCCGCATGTCTGGCCGCATAGGCGCCGGACCGATCCACTTTTGTCGGATCTTTGCCCGACAGTGCACCCCCGCCATGACGACCGCTTCCGCCGTAGGTATCGACGATGATTTTGCGCCCGGTCAGACCGGCGTCCGCCATGGGCCCTCCGAACACAAAACGCCCCGTCGGATTGATCAAAAAACGAGTCTCCCTATCCAGCAGACGCCCCGGTATAACAGGCTCGATGACTTTCTCAATGACGTCTCGGGTGATAATCTCCTGATCCACGTCCGGATCGTGCTGGGTTGACACCACAACCGCCGTTACGCGAACCGGAGTGTGATCGACATACTCCACTGTAACCTGAGTCTTTCCGTCGGGGCGCAAATAGCTTACTTCTCCGCTCTTGCGCACATGAGCGAGCTGCCGGGCCAGGGCGTGGGCCAATGAAATGGGCAAGGGCATCAACTCCGGCGTCTCGCGAGTGGCATAGCCAAAGACCAGACCCTGGTCTCCCGCCCCGACGTGCTCATAGGGATCACTCGCCGCTCCTTCTCGAACCTCAAGAGCTCGATCCACACCCAAGGCGATATCAGGCGATTGCTCATTCAGAGCCACGATGACACCGCATGTCGCCGCATCAAAGCCATAGCTGGAATCGGTATAACCGATTTCAGCAATTCTTTGGCGTACCACCTTGGATACATCCACGTGGGCCGATGTAGTGATCTCACCCATCACCAAAACCAACCCCGTAGTGATCGCTGTCTCACACGCGACACGCGCCTGCGGATCTCGGGCTAGGATGCTGTCAAGAACGCTGTCCGAGATCTGATCACAGATCTTGTCGGGATGCCCCTCGGTCACTGACTCGGAAGTAAACAAGAATCGCCTCATCCCATGGGAGCTCCTCTCTTACTGATGGTGTACGCCAAAGGCTGCATCAAACAAAAAATCTCCTCCGCCGGAAGAGATTGAGATCTCATCTCTTATCTTCCAGGACGGCATTGCCACTCCTGAAGGAATTGGCACCTGGCCATAGGGCTGGTTGCCGGGCTTCATCGGGCCTGTCCCTCCGCCTCTCTTGATAAGAGCCATCGGTATGTCGTTGCTCTTGTCGGGGATCACACGACACCCCATTATAACCGTCTCCATCCTAACACCCTCACCTCACTGCTGTCAATCACAGCGATGAGTCCCCAGTGAGTCAAGAGTTGTGGGGTTGAAGCCTCCTGGCCACGTGTTCATGAGTGTTTTTAACCCGTCTTGACTGTTTTCTCACCGTTTACTCATATCCTGTAGCGGAGACCGATCTTAGGAACGCGGCACCTTTGATCTTCAGCCATATTTTGACGCCCGCCGGCGTACACATCATCTAGTATGGGCAGAGAGGAGCACAACCGTGTCGCCTATTCGCTTCATCGCCCTCAGAGCGGATCGATTGATCTTATCAATTGCTCTTTTCATTCTGTTCCTGGCGTTTCTTGGATACATCGTTCTCCTACGAACGGCAGTGTTCACCTCGACTCCGGTACCTCGCACTGTTTTGTGGCACAGTCTTCCCGTCTCGACGGAACCTGAGACTAACCGCACCCCCTTTGCCGTCGGGGCACCTGCCCCTGATTTCACATTGGCCGACACACAAGGAGAAAACCATAGGCTGTCATCGTATCGCGGCCAACCGCTGCTTCTGTATTTTTGGGCCAGCTGGTGTACATTCTGCCGCGATGATCTGCCGCAACTGGAGGAGCTCTATCAAACACATAGCGACGATCGATTGGTCATCTTGGCGGTCAATCTGCTTGAAAAACCCGAACTGGTCAAGATCATAGCTCAACAGCACGGTCTCAGCTTTCCCGTTCTTTTGGATCAAAACGGCGCAGTGAGCACCGCCTATCTCGTTAAGGCCACGCCCACCTATGTCTTCATCGATCGGGAAGGCATAGTGCAAGCGCACGTGGTCGGCCGCCCACGGTCGAACGTGCTTCAGCGCAATTTGAAAAGGATCACGACGACGGAGGAAAGCACCTCAGCTCCGCAACGGTGACGCAGGGTTGGCATCCCGAAGTGACGAAACGACAAGATGACTGCAAGCGGTCTTCTTCGATCGTCTTGAGTGTGCTCATAGGTGCAGATAGCTTGGCGCATTCGCTTTCTCGCATCCGCTATGATCATGATCCTGATGACCTGCACCGCTGTCGCAGCTGGATACACAGCTCGGGTCTAGGGTATAGGCGGAGCCTACAGCGCTCTGTCCATGGAGGCCACGGGTCTGGCCTGCAATCCCGCCGGCCATGGTCTCTTTGGGCTTTCCCGATCAGAAAATTTGGTGCCGGGGCGCTCAGCCCCGCAGAGCCCGGTTGATCTCGGCCAAAACCACAACGCTGCCACTCTAACCGCTATTTACTCTGGCCCCGTGACCGTCGTAGTTCTTGCGGACGGCACGTAAGAGATCAACCAAGAACCAGCATCTGAGCAATAGATGCCGTCAACGAATAACCTCGGGGACCGATCTCAATGTCGCTTCTTTTCCGCTCAACGTCGGACGCCGATGATTCAACCGTAACGGAAATGACCTGGGACGGCGCAGGCCGCTCGTTTGTGGTACGAACTTGGCTCAGCTCTCGGAGCTCATCACCGCATGGGACTCCTACGGAGGCAGCCACCCCATAGGCCGTTCTTTCACTGGAATCACCCTGGCTGTAGACGAGGATACGCCAGGTGCGGTGCGATATGGACGAAAATAACCTTCCCGTTCAATACGCTCAACCGCGGGGTTGGGAGTTGGTTTCCGACCGGCCAGCCGAGGAGTCGCCGTAGTGGCAAGAGGCGCCTTTGAGGGCCTCGATATGCTTCTCATCGCTGTCGCTCTCCGCTTTTGAGCCTCGTAACCGTCCCAGGCTCGACAAGTATACACAGCCCTGTAGGCGGACACTGGAGGGATTTGAGCAGGTAAATCGAAGT
>LFTP01000101.1 GCA_001513395.1 Clostridia bacterium DTU080 | reverse complement strand
GTTAAACACCACGACTCTACTGCCCGTAAAGAACGCCCAGATCGACAGAGGGGATAATACCCGCTGTAAGGTGTATGGGATCCGGCAGATGGGCGAGGATGAGCAGGGGTGTTGTGTTTGTTACACTCCTGTCAGGACAGAGGTTGTACTAAGATTTCGTCGCCGATCATCCGGTACTGTGGATACCGGATTATTCGGTGGATCGCACCATCCGTGGTGCTTGCGGGGGGCTAATCAAGGTGAAAGCGGTTATACTGGCGGCCGGGAAGGGAACGCGTTTGGCAGAGCTGACACGTACGAAACCCAAGCCGATGGTGGAAGTGGGTGACAAACCGGCTCTCGAGAGGATCATCCTGGCACTGTCAAAGGTAGGCGTACACGATTTTGTCATCGTAGTCGGATATCTTTCTGAAGTGGTAGAGCAGTACTTCGGAGACGGTACTCCTTGGGGCGTAAACATTCGTTACGTTAAGCAGGAAGTCCCCGACGGAACGGGCAGTGCTCTTCATTTGACCAAAGACGCTGTCGGAGATAATCCGTTTTTTATGACCTACGGGGACATCTTGGTGCCGGCTTCCAACTACGCGGGTATGATTCAGACCTTTGAGCAGACAAAAAGCAGGGCCATCCTCGGACTCAACTGGATCGATGATCCCTATAAAGGCGCGGCTGTCTATCTTGGGCCCGACAATCGCGTAGAGAGGATCATAGAAAAGCCGCCCAAAGGGACATCGACGACAAACTGGAACAATGCCGGGATGTATGTATTCGATCCCGTCATATTTGAGTACACGGCCCGCCTGCGGCCGAGCGCGCGAGGCGAGTATGAGTTGCCCGATGCCATCCAGGCCATGCTTTCTGACGGGCTCGACATCCGGGGATATCCCCTCGAGGGATATTGGCGCGACATCGGTACGCCGCAAGATGTGGAAGCCGCACAAGAGCTGTTTAAGGAAGAATAGACCTTGACGGCCGGTCAGGCCTACTGAAGGGGTGTCTTGTGTTATGCCCAGTCATCTGGTGGCGCAGTTCAAGGAACTCACAGGGCTTGAGCCTACTCATTACATACGAGTCCCCGGTCGTGTCAATCTGATCGGGGAGCATACGGACTACAACGGACTGCCTGTCATGCCTATGGCCATCGAACGTCAAGTGCGCCTGCTTGTGGCACCGCGAACGGACCAACGTGTGGAGGTATATAACACAGTTAAGCGTTACGAGCCGCGGACGTTTACGATTTCCCCGCAAATTGCGCCGTATGCCACGGGTGATTGGGGCAACTATGTAAAGGCCGGCGTGCAAGGTATCGTCACTGAGGCGCTTGAGAGCGGAAAGGCGCTGAATGACATCCGCGGTTTTTCCGCCCTCATCGATAGCAGTCTGCCCGCCGCGGCCGGATTGTCCTCGTCTTCGGCCCTCGTGGTAGCGTCAGCCCTTGCTGAATTGACCGTTAACGGATGGTCGTTTGATCGCGAGAAGCTGGCCGAGCAGATGGCGGCGGCTGAGCAATACGTGGGTACCATGGGCGGCGGCATGGATCAGGCCGTCATTTTGCTGGCCCAGGCGGGAAGCGCTCTCAAGATCGATTTCTTCCCTCTGCGCATCACACACGTCAATTTGCCGCCTGCCTATCGGGTGGTCATCTGCAATAGCATGATTCGGGCTCCCAAGACCGCTGAGGCGCGTCTTTTGTACAACCGGTTACCTATTGAGTGTCGCATTGCTACTGCCGTTCTGGCACGAGCCTTGAGCGATCGCGGCGTCGATCAATCAGTGGTGCGTATCTCCGAGATTGTGTCGGCCCTGTCTCCGGATCAGGTTTTGGAAGAGGCGGAAAAGCTGTTTGGCGATGCTCACTGGACTCAACAGCAGGTGGCGGATTACTTAGGTATCACATCGCAAGAGGTCGCCGCACGCTACATGCGGTTGATTGACGGCGCTACTCTGCCCACGCCGCCGGAAGGGTTCCCACTGCTGCGGCGGATCCGCCATGTGATCACCGAAGGTCAACGGGTGGAGAAGTCGGTCAAAGCTCTCAGTGCGGGCGATGCGCTGCGTTTTGGCGAACTGATGAACGCCTCGCACGCTTCATGTCGCGATGATTACGGCATCAGCTGTCCTGCGCTTGACGAGCTTGTCGGTGTGGCACGTTCGGCCGGGGCTGTGGGAGCCAGACTGACCGGTGCCGGGTTTGGCGGCTGCACGGTCAATCTGGTGCACGAGGATAAAGTCGAATCCTTCGTGGAGACGGTGATCGATCGATACTACGGCGGATATCTCAAAAAGAACCATCCTGAATTGTACTCCGGGCTTCAGACTCGAGGTTTTGATGATGTGGTTATAGTCGGAGCTCCTCAGCAGGGAGCCGAGATTCAGCCTCTGAATTCGTAGTACCACACAGCACTCCATTGATACCTGTGTTTGACTGTATCATGGAGTGGTTGCTCAGTGCACCCTAAACCCGAAGGAGCACGCGTGTCGGCGGCCACCCACGCGCGCAACTAGGGAGGGCGCTGCATGGTCGTCAGTGTGGAACGTATACGTGATGAATACGAGCGTATCGAGGATCGCTTGTATCAGTTGCGTTGCGTGTATGGATACAGTGGCGCGTATAGCAAGGTGTTCCGGACTCTCGAGGCTCGGGCACAAAGATTGGATAGAATCCTGAGGCACATGGAGAAGGCGTGGGGACTCAAATGAGAGTCCCCACGTGACAGAGATGGCGGGTATCGGGGAGCGAGTGGAGTGACCCTGGCCAATTTCGTAACATTACTGCGCTTGTTGGTTATACCGGTTGTGATCTGGCTGCATGTCAGTCAGAGGCCGGGTGCTGCCGCCGTCGTTTTCGCTTTGGCCGCTGCGACTGATGCCGTAGACGGCTGGCTGGCGCGCCGGCGCGGCGAAATAAGCACCGTCGGTAAGTGGCTGGATCCGGTGGCAGACAAGTTTCTGCAAGCCACGGCTCTTGTGTTGGTGACCTCAAACGGTTTTATCCCTCTTTGGCTTGCTTTAGTTCTGGTCGGCAAGGAACTGGCTCTCATCATAGGAGGTGCTTTTCTCCTGCGCCGCGGACGGGTGATCAGTGCTCGTCCCTCAGGGAAGATGGCTTCTCTTTTTCTTTTCCCGGGCTTAGTGGCTGGCTTGGCCGATCTGTCCGCTCTTCGCCTTCTGTTGTATGTCGGCGCGCTGCTTTCTGTTCTGGCAGGGCTTGATTACCTTCTTGTGGTCATCCAAGCCTCAACTGACAGTACGCATGCCGGCTAGCACGGTCATTCTTTGGGCAAACCACACAGGCGAGTTGATTGCGGAATTTGCAGGGGAGGACGCATCCGTTGCTCAATGCCCTGTCGATTGGTTTGCTCTCGCTGGTGCCCGGGATCCTATGGGTTTGGTATTTTGTCCGTCACGATCGTCATCGGGAACCGACCGCTATGCTGGCCCGGGCGTTCGTAGCCGGAATGATAGCCGTCGTTCCGGCCGCGTTGTTGGAGCGGCCGTTGTATCCTTTCTTCTCCGATGAGCAAAGCGTCCGGGTTATGGGGCTTTTGGCCATTGGCCTTATAGAAGAAGGAGTGAAGCTGTCCGCCGTCTATGTTGCCGTTTTTCACTCTGAGCATTTTGATGAGCCCATAGACGGTATTGTCTATGCCGTCTCCGCGGCACTCGGCTTTGCCGTCGTGGAAAACGCCGTCTATACTCTGGCCTTCGGCAGACAGGTAGCCCTGATGCGGGCTGTGATCACCTCGTTGGCTCACGCTTCTTTTGCCGGCGTTTTCGGGATGTATCTGGGATGGTATAAAGCCCGAACGGCGCGCGCCCGTGATGTGTTCAAAGGGTTCCTGCTCGCCGCCGGTCTGCATGCAACATACGATCTGTTGGTGAGTAGGCCCCGTTTGTCGGCTTGGCCTGCTTTGTTGCTCTTGTATGCGGTTTACCGCTATGTTCTGAGCCGCCTGCAGCGGGCCGGCCTTTGAATTCCGGCACCTTTGCAACGGCCTGTCCGCATGATAGACTTATATGAGAGGCTGGCATTGGGGGTGCGTATATGGCTGGGCATTCCAAATGGTCAAATATCAAGCGTAAGAAGGCCAAAGAAGATGCCGGGCGGGCTAAAGCGTTTACTAAGATGGCTCGGAAGATCACGATAGCGGCACGTGAAGGCGGAGGCGATCCGGAAGCCAATTTTCGACTGAGGATGGCCATCGAAGAAGCGCGTATGGTCAATATGCCCAACGATAGCATCCAGCGGGCCATCAAACGGGGAACGGGCGAGCTGGACAGCGCGGTCTTCGAGGAATTCGTATATGAAGGATACGGCCCCGGAGGCGTAGCTTTGTTGATAGATGTCGCCACGGATAATCGCAACCGCGCCGCCAGTGAGATACGCTACATCTTCTCGCGTCACGGAGGCAACCTGGGTGAGAGCGGTTGCGTAGCCTGGATGTTTGAGCGCAAGGCCGTTATCCTTGTGCCCGCAGACGGCAACATCGATGAAGATGAGCTGATGATGAGCGCTTTGGAAGCCGGAGCGGAGGATATGGAGGCTTCCGATGGGTTCTTTGAAATCATCGGCCCCCCTGAAAATCTCAGAGCGATGCAAGAGGCGCTGGTTCAAGAGGGAATACCCGTGGAATCGGCCGAGCTGACCATGCGACCCAAGAACACAATGACGGTTGACGAGTCCGTGGCCCGCCGAGTCATAAGTCTGATTGAAGATCTGGAAGACAACGACGACGTTCAAAATGTCTATACCAACCTGGATCTGACGGATGAGCTATTGGCGGCTCTAGAGGCGTAACAGCTGAGGTTGCACACCTTTGAACGCTTCTGTACCGATGTTTTCCCGAGTTTTGGAGAAGCTACGGGCAGAAGTGTATTCGGAGGTGTGACATGCGGCAGATCAACGGCTGGATTTGGTTTGGCGTAGGAGTATTGCTGTTTGCCGCTAGTTTTGCTTTCACATATTACCGCCTGTTGCCTGATCGCAGTCTGGTTACTCACAGCGAGGAACGCTTGGCGGCGGGGGCTCGGATGATACTCCGTCACATTCTCGATGACGGCCGCAGGGGAGCCGAAGCGAGTGAACCTGTCCCCGCCGAGTTGATCGGAGCGACTTTGCTGGACATACATCGACGTCATCCCACCTGGAACATTGTGCGCTTCACGGCCGATGAGATCGTTGCTGAGGTCCGTTGCGCTCCTTCACCTAAAGGCGGCTATCTGGGCGAGAGAGACGGCAGAGTGGCCATCTTCGAAGGTCATCCCGGAGCGTGCAGTGTATTGCGCGAGTTGACCGATATTCCCGTGGAAAGCATCCGCCCGGACGAGCGAGAACGTCTCAAAGCGGGGATTCCGTTTGCCGATGAGGATGAGCGTCAGCAGCTGATCGACGGACTCATGGGCGACTAGGTCCATGCCCATCAGGAGGTATAATGAAAAGAGTGCTGATTCTGGGCCTTGATCCCGGACTGGCGATAACCGGCTACGGTATTATCGCCGCCGAGAACAGGCGATATGAAGCCGTGGCATACGGGGGAATCACGACCAAGGCTGGGATGCCTCAAGCGCAAAGGCTTGTCGTTTTGTATGATGCCGTTTCGGAGCTGATTACCAAGTATCGTCCGCAAACCGTGGCTGTGGAGCAGCTTTTTTTCAACAGAAACGTCACATCTGCCTTTGCCGTGGGGCAAGCGCGGGGCGTGGCCATGCTGGCTGCGGCGAAGCAGGGGTTGCCGGTCGATGAATACACGCCTTTGCAAGTAAAACAGACCCTGACAGGGCATGGTCGGGCTGAAAAGGATCAAGTGGGCTATATGGTTCGGACTCTGCTTAGATTGAGCGAGATGCCGAAGCCCGATGACGTGTCGGACGCCCTGGCCGTCGCTTTGTGTCACGCTTTTCATGCGGAGAGCGGGCTCTTGCGGCTGGCGCGCCAGGCGGATTCCTAGCCGGGAGGGGGGTGGGGACCCGTGATTGCACATTTGCGGGGCATTCTCTTGGGCATGCATGCCGACTACATCATCCTTGACGTCGGGGGAGTCGGCTTTCGTTTGTTCGTTTCCCAACGGACACAAGCGGCGCTGCCGTCGGTAGGTAAGGAAGCATCTCTTCATGTCGTCACTCTGGTTCGCGAAGATGCTTTGGCTTTGTACGGTTTTACTACCGTGACGGAAAAAGAGATGTTTTTGCTGCTGACCGGTGTGAGCGGGGTGGGTCCTCGTCTGGCTATGGCAGTGTTGTCGAGCCTATCTCCTTCCGAGTTGATCCGTACGGTGGCGACCCGCGATCAAAAGACGTTGACCCGGATTCCTGGGATAGGGAAAAAGACCGCCGAGCGCCTGCTTTTTGAACTGAGCGACAGACTCAAAGCGGACGAATCCATGATGGCGGTTATGAGCGGCGGTGCCGTCGTTGAGGATTCACAGCCCGCTCAGGATGCTATAGAGGCCTTGGTCGCTTTAGGATACAGCAGAGTGGAATCAGAGCGGGCGGTGGCTCAGGTGCTCGGAGACGGATCGACTCACCCCGATGATGCCTCAGCCCTGGTACGTGCGGCGCTCGGTCGATTGGTGAGCTCGGCGTAGGCGCACGGATCGACAGGATCAGACTCATCGCTTGGAGTGGGGAGTTATGCCAGACACGGAAAAAGAAGAACGTCTGGTCGGCCCGGCGCGACGAGACGAGGATGACGAATATGATCTTTCGCTGCGTCCCCGTACCTTTTCGGAGTATATCGGGCAGGAGCGATTGAAGGAAAAACTCTCAATTTTTGTTCAGGCGGCCTGTAATCGACGCGAGCCGTTGGATCATGTGCTTTTGTACGGACCGCCGGGATTGGGCAAGACTACTTTGGCCAATATATTGGCGAACGAGATGGGGGTTCAGCTGCGCGCCACATCCGGGCCGGCTATTGAGCGGCAGGGCGATCTGGTCGCCATCTTGACCAATCTGAACCACGGTGACGTCCTTTTTGTCGATGAGATTCATCGCCTCAATCGCGCCATTGAAGAAGTGCTCTATCCGGCGATGGAAGACTTCGCCGTCGATATCGTCTTGGGCAAGGGCCCGGGAGCGCGCAGTCTGCGGCTCGAGTTGCCCAGATTCACTCTCATCGGGGCGACGACCAGAGCGGGTATGTTGACTTCACCACTTCGCGATCGATTCGGAGTCATCGAGCGGCTTGAGTTTTATACGACCGAAGAACTGGCCCTTATCGTGGAAAGATCCGCTCGGGTCATGGGAGTGCGAATCGATCCGGGAGGTGTCAATGAGATCGCCGGCAGAGCTCGCGGCACGCCGCGGATCGCCAATCGGTTGCTGCGTAGGGTGCGCGACTATGCGGAGGTCAGGGGAGACGGTCGGATCTCCCGTGAGCTGGCCCGGGAGGCCCTGCAACTGTATGACATCGACGAAAACGGACTTGACAGGACTGACAGGCGTATTCTCCTGACCATTATGAATAAGTTTGATGGCGGGCCGGTGGGCGTGGAGACTCTGGCGGCGGCTACGGCCGAAGAAGTGGGCACCATTGAGGATGTATATGAGCCTTATCTCATGCAACTCGGACTGATACAGCGCACTCCGCGCGGCAGAGTTCTCACCGATTTGGGATATCGCTATTTTGGTATCACGCCGCCCGGAGATATCGGACAGGGCCGGCTTTTTGCGTCAGGGGAGGACCAGGATGTTTGATACTTCGGCGATAGGACGTCTGTTGGTCACGATGGGGATTTTTTTGACCGTTATCGGCCTGTTTTTGCTATTCGGGGGCCGGTTTTTGCCCCTGGGGAGACTTCCCGGGGACATAGCGATTCGCAAAGGCAACTTCGCTTTTTATTTCCCGTTGGCCAGCAGTATCCTCATCAGTCTGATTCTCACCCTTCTGTTGCGCTTGCTGCGTCGGTAGGCATCGGGGAGGGAGACTGTGTCTTTACATAAGCTGGAGGGGCTGGTTTTGCGCGCCCGGGATTTGGGCGAAGCTGACAAGATTGTGACGGTTTTGACCCGGGATCGAGGTAAGATGGACGCTGTAGGCCGGGGCGCCAGGCGCGGGCGAAGCAGATTGCTGGGTCTTGTTCAACCGTTTACCTATGCGAACTTCATGCTTTTTTTGAACAAGCGAAGTCTGCACACCCTAAGTCAGGGTGAGATCATCCACTCATTCAGAAGGCTGCGTGAAGACCTTCTTTTGATGGCCTATGCGGCTCATTTTACCGAAATCGTAGACACCGCCTTGCCGGAGGAAGAGCCGGCGGAGCGTCTGTTTGAGATAACCCTTGAGGCATTAAGACTCCTTGACCACGGCGAAATCGCTCCGTCCATGGTATCGAGATGGTTCGAATTGCACACCCTTGGTGTACTGGGATATAATCCCGAACTCGGAGAGTGTGTGCGATGCCGTCATCCTTTTGTGGCGGGCAAGCAAGTGACGCTGATGTATAGCGTAGCTGAAGGCGGCCTTCTTTGTCCCTCTTGTGCACATATC
>LFTP01000021.1 GCA_001513395.1 Clostridia bacterium DTU080 | reverse complement strand
GTTCTCTCGAAAAACATTGGCCCTGAAGTCTGCTTGCCGGAACGGCGTCCTATCTCGAGCCAATCTTTTCTTGCAACATGGCCGAGATGACCTGATGTGCCTGCTCGAGAGTGGAATCCACGTCCTGGCGACCCTCGAAAATGATGTTGATATACCTCTGCAGGGTATCCCGGATACTGACCTCATAGATTGCTCGCGGATAGGTGTCCGGATGTTCGATCAACCGCACCCACACATGCTCCCATGGCGAGTGGTACTTGACCAAAGACTGATAGCGAGCCGCCACTGTGCGCCAGGCCGGAGGACGTCCGGTGAAGCGAATGTGATCGCTGGCCATGTCAGTGGCCAAGAAACGCATCCAGCGCCAGCTAACATCGGGATTCTCCGTTCTGGCGCTCAAAGACCATCCCAGAATCTGTATCTCACTGCCCCCTCTGACCAAACGAGGATAGGGCCCATAGGCAAACTCGAAAGTGGCTCCGGCTTCAACAAGCAAAGGAGTCCTACTGGGACCGGCCTCAAAGGTAATAGGTGTTCTTCCCGCGTTGTATGCATCGTTCCAAGAGGCGAAGCGATCCGTCTGATAGGCATCCTGCAAGAACTGCAAAGCGGTGCGTACAGGCGGATCGAGCAACTGACTGCGCGTCGGTTCGAAATAGCTGTCGAGGAAGAAACCGCCTGCGTTGTGGACCCAAACCGGCCAACGAGCCCAGCTGCGCGGGATACAAGCTCCGTATCTAGTAATCTGTCCGTCGGGAGCGGAAACCGTCAGTTTCTTGGCCGTGGCGGCAAAATCCGACCAGGTCCATTGCTCATCTCCCAAAGGAAGATCGACACCGGCTTCGTTGAACAGATCAACGTTGAAGGCAGCGCCGATGACCCAGACCGATCCCGGTAACAACCAACGTTTTCCACCGCTTGTCCCGCCCTCGGTCACCGCTCGTACAGCCAATGGGAAGAATTCTTCCCATTTCAAATTCGGGTCTTTTTCCATGTATGGATTGAGATCCTGAAACAGCCCCTGTTTCATGAACTCATATCCCAGTTCAGGAGCCAACTCCACAACATCGGGAAGCAAGTTGGCCGCCCACAGGGTCACTACGCGCTCCAGAAGTTGTGTCCGCCCCATGGCCAATACTTCGATCTCAACACCAGGGTTCTGTTCCTCAAAACGCTTTTTCGCCTCTTCAGTCCAGTGAGTCCACGTGACTCCGTTGTTAGTATCGTGTAAGTGCTGAATCCTTGTCTTTGCCACACCGGGGGCAGCCCACAGTAGTGCGAGACATAGGACTAGGACAAGACAGACACTCCGAATCCTGAACATACTTGACATCTGACCTCTCCTTTACCTGGTTGTTGAGTCTGTTCACTCGTTGCGCGACAGACCGGGTAGAAGACGGGCTCGCTCCCGCCGCCCTCCCACACGACCGGGCATAGGGTTTCCGTACCACAGCAGTTCATGTAGCGCTTCCGGAAGCGCGCAGCGACACAAAGCCAAGTGCACAAAAGAAAGGTCTCTCTATTAAGGCTTCCTTCATATGTGAAGCCCCTGCACCCCACTGGGGCCTCGTCCGTTTGGGGCGGACTTCCATGCCTGTTTCTCCGTCAGTCCGCGGTTCGTGTAAGGCTCCATCCCCTACCCCGGCGGAAGAATCCCTTCACTTTCTCCTTGAAGCGTTTCACTGATTCCAGTGCTACTCTTCATGTGAAAGGTCATGGCATAGCTGAGGAATCTTCGCCGCTCCGAGGACGGTCGATCGCGCTCTTCTCACGGTTGACCTTGAGCTTAAGTTTACTCCCCACGAACCGCGTGATTGATTCCACGACTCGGTCTCCGACCCACCGCGACTGCACATAGAGCATGCTACCCGCAGAAGGCATGTCCTCGTCTTTCCGGCTCTTTGCCCAGCTAGCTCATCCGGAAAGGTGTTGGACAGCAAGGAAAAGAACGGGCCGCCTTGCGACGTTCCTTCTCTGGGTACCGATACGAGACTACCCGGCATCATTTCGGCTGGCAGATACCGGGGTATCAGTCTCGGGACTCGTTTGTCACTTACCTGTCGAGCCCGCGCTCATGTGCGCCAGCAGTACCGCATCGTTTGCGCTTCCTCCGGGTCACAAAACCGCAGGTGTACTCGCAAGTGTGCGATTCGAAGATCGGTGACAACACTTGATGCAACGCAGCTCATCGACAGTCATGCCGTCGATTCCGGCCGCCTCCTTATTGGTCCTGACGCGACACAACGCGCGCCTCGTATTCTCGCCTTCGATCACTGCCTCCATCAGTCTCGACTCTTCCGAGCTGGAGGTCTCTTTTCTTGCCGTGTCATGCCCTTCCAATATCTTCGCAGATTCCGTCCGCTATCCTCCTGGCGATAGCATCTCAGTCATCTTGGTTTGGTCCCTGCCGTCATCGAAAGCCAAGGCTCCCATCCGGCACTGCATGTTTCGGCCCTCGGCCAACTTGAGCGGCCTACTATGCCGTCTGCTGACTTCCGTCGATCCATCCATCCCGCCGCATATACGACCGCGCTTTTTCCGTATAGGGCATGGAACTGCCTACGCCTTCTCATCCAACGTGGGCGCCTTCCATGCGCTTTCTGTTCGTCAGACCAGCAATCTGCCTGCGGCTTCCTTCAGATTCCGCCTCACGATGGACACCCTTGCCGTCCGGTTAGCAGTTCCCATCAGCTAGACAGGAGACCTACACTTCCAAGTAAACGCGCCATGTCGGGCGCGCACAATGGCACAGAACGCAACCTCAGATCGGAGGTTGCGTTCCTCTACACACTTCGTAGACAGGCGTCGACTTCACCGACTTATTGCTTGCTCTCCTTTTGGAACACCAGAATGGCGTTCCATCTCGACATGGAAAACCGCTCCCAATACCTTAACGAGAGAGGATGGCGCGCAAAACGTTGGCCAGATTGGTCACCACTTCATGAACACTGGCTCTTCCTTCGAAGGCGTTTTGCAACAGCGGAACCCATGCTGCCTCGAGTTCAGGTCCCTTGGGGTGGACCTTCGGCTCCATGCGCGTCGGATACTGCAGGGCCAACGCCACCTGTTCCGGGCTGGCGACATACTGTCCCAGCATCGGCAAGTAATCTCTGCGAAGGACCTTTACGGAAGCAGGCAAACCCCGTGTCCCACTGTCCATGGCAAACCACTTCGCCAGATGATAGGCTTCCTGGAGATGCGGTGTGGCCGAACTCACCGCCACCGGATTGCCGCCCGCGGTATGGAAATATCCTTTGGGTCCGGCCGGGAACATGACTAGGTCTATCTCAAAATTGACCGAGTTGGCCAAATTGATGCTCTCACTGACCCATGCATAGGTCATAGCCGCCGTTCCGTTCTTGAGATCCGCGCCCTCTCCCGGTTGCGGAGCAATGTGATGATCCCAGGTCAGGCTCACCAGATACTCCAATCCCCTGATCGCCTCGGGTTGGTCGATGAGCACCGTCTGACCGTCGTCGCTGAGGACACGGCCGCCAGCCTGCCAGATACGCGAAGCCCAAACAGGTATGTGCGTGCCGGTGCGCGTCACGGCGAAACGGTCCGGTACTCCATCACCCGTGCGGTCGATCGTCAGCTTCTTACCCACTTCCACAAACGTTTCCCATGTCCAGTTGTCATCGGCAACCATCTTCACCGGCCTGGCGAGGCCAGCTTCGTCGAAAGCGGCCACGTTGTAGGCCATGACACTTGGGCCCCCACGAATCGGAATCCCGTAGAAACGGCCCAAGTATGTACCGGAAACAATCTCGGTTACGTCCTTTTGCAAGTCGAGATCCGGATCGGCCTTCACCAGGGCATCTAACGGTTGGATGATGCCCGCCTCGGCAAAAGCCGGCACATACATGCGGTCCGTGGTGATGATATCAGGAGGAATACCGGCAGCAGCCATGACCTGAATGCGCTCGTGGTAGCCCGAATACGGCTGTTGAAACAAGGTGACCGAAATACCCGGGTTGGCTTTCTCGTACTCCCTGAACATGTCCTCTGTCTTCTGTATCTCAGTCGGTTCATTGATCCAAATAGCAAACGACAGGTTGGTGGAAGCAGATACCTGAAGACAGAAGAGCACTGAAACGAGGCCAACCCACATGAATAAAACCCCGACTCGTTTTAGCATCTTCTCCCTCCGAAACTCGTTTTTCACTCATATTCTATGTTCATCCCGGTCGCTTGCCTTCCTTCAACAATTTGGTGCTGTTTTTACGCTATTGAGCCAAAGCCAACGCACTGACAAAAAACGCGCTCCCGGATCTCGAAAAGGGGAGCGCGTGTGTTGCTCATCTCAGTTTGACGTACTCAGACCACTGTTCCAAAAGCGTCCGGATCCTCGTCTCTGCATGCCGCAACTCGGCAATTCATGGTGTAGACCGGTCCGGGGCCGCAAAAAGACATTCATAACCAAAACCGGGCATAGGAGCTTTTTTCGCCGGACCGAGCATGGCGAAAGACTCGTTCCACAAGTTGCTACGGGGCCCGGACAGCGGACGATTGAGATCTCGTGCTATCGAGGGCTGTCCTTCACAGCTCGTCATCCATTCGACAAGGCGCCAGGCCCCCTCAGGATCGCTCGACGCTACCGGGACGGAAAACACGTGCCCCTGAAGCAAAGACCGACTACCCTGCTGGCGCCTTAAAGGCATCAAAGCGAAAGCCCAATGGCGGTTTCACCTGATCGGCGAAGGCAGGGCCGGCGTAACCGTGTCACTGCGATCGGTTACCGCAACTTGGCGTTAATG
>LFTP01000089.1 GCA_001513395.1 Clostridia bacterium DTU080 | reverse complement strand
TGCCTAATCCCCGATTAGAACTTCAGTCTGAACTC
This sequence comes from Clostridia bacterium DTU080, assembly GCA_001513395.1. Taxonomy (GTDB): domain Bacteria; phylum Bacillota; class Limnochordia; order DTU080; family DTU080; genus DTU080. The sequence goes on along the minus strand of LFTP01000089.1, from coordinate 37,793 downwards.
AGCGCTGATGGTGTTGGTCGGCTTGTCAGCATTGGAGGCCTTCGCGGAGGTGAAGCCGTTGACAATGCGGACCTTGCCGGACTCGTACCAGAGCTCTCCGGTCAGGCTGCGGGTTGAACCGGTCTCATCACCGTCGCTGGTGGACGAATAATCGAATTTACCCACCAAGAACCAGTTATTCCAACCAACGTCATTGAGGTTGTAGCGGGCGACACCGCGCAGCTGGTAGCGGGTATCCTTACCGGCGACACCGGCAATGGAACCTACGCGCGCCTCATCCTTCCACATGTTCAGCTCACCGACTGCCCAGAGATTGTTCTCCAGGAAGCGAGTGCCGGCACGAGCCACGAGCTTCAGCTCAGGCTCCTCGCTCACATCCTTGGTGCGCTGGACGATAGCCTGGAAGGCAGGTCCCTTCAAGTTGGTCAAGACCGCATAGTCCGTGGCATGCAATACATTGTGCAAGGGCCGAGTCTTATTGGCCTCGCCAAGCCACGTACCAGTGAAGCGGATGAGGTTCGCCTCGCCCTTACCATCGGCGGCGCTGCTGTACGCGTTCCTGAAGCGCTCGGTACCGTTCTGATAGCCCGCGTCATGCGCCTGGTCGTCGTAGAAGTTCTTCTGACGATTCACGTACTCGCCCTGCAGGACCAGCGCCCCATCCTGAAGCTTGGTGTCCGCAACAATACCGAAAGCGACGTTGTCTCCGTCAATGGAGTCGCCGAAACGTGCACCGGCGGAACCACCGATATTGACACCGCCAACTTCGGTCTTCACAAAGCCAACCACGGCGGTTGTATTGAGATCCTCGTCAGCATCGATTCCGGCGCGGACTATGCCACCGATGGTAGCCGCATCCAGATTGTAGTCGCCGTAGGCTTCCAGATAAGTGCGCTGGTTGTTGAGGTAGTGCACGACAGCCGCGATGTTGGCATCGGCTACCTTGAAGGTCGAGCGAACTTTCGCCTGACCAGCGGCTACGTTGTTCGTCATGCCGCCAAAGGCGAAGGGCCGCATAGCTGCGCTACCCATAACGATCAACGCGGCCGGGTCTGTATTTACCGAAGCAGCGCCCAGGTCGTAACCGCCGCCCCAGACGTCAAAGGTCACCGGCGTAGCTATCAACTGAGCCCGGAACTTGGGAGCGTTCCACTGGATGGCACCGGAAGCGGCCGTATCCAGATGCAAAGTCCACTTTCCGGAGTCAGACGCACGGAAACGGAACTCATGGGTGTTCGAGAACGACGTGAACGGGAGTACGCCCTCTTGTGACGATCTCGAGAACTTGAAGATGCTCTGTACCTCTACCGATATCGGGACAGCAAACGCGGCCATAGATGCTACCATGGCCAAAACCATGGCCAGCACTACGGACTTGACCATCAGTGACGACTTCATTAAGCACTCCTCCTGTCCTTTTCTCGTTGGTGATGTCTTAACCATTGATCCCCAACAGTCCTGCTTTAAATTTCGGAAGGTTTGCTTTTAGCATTCTGCTTCCGGCGCTTGGACACAGGAGAAGTCCTCCTAGTTACCTTCACCTTGCCTCAAGAACCGTAGACAGTTGTGTTTCGCTTGCCTTCCGTACGCAAACTCGGTGCTTGGTGAACTGACGTCTGACTGCGGGTGTCACCTCCTTTTCCCGACGTAGATCGCACCGAGGTTATGCCACCGTTTTGTTGCGCTTCCGCACAATCTCTGCGCACGCAGAGGTGCGGACCCAATTCATATATTACTCTCACTCATGCCAATACCTTCTTTAACAAAGCGCAAATCACCTTCGCCGTAAGGGCCTTGAACTCCTCCCATATAGGGGTGAAGTCATATTCACCGTCACATATACGGAATCCTTCCCCCGCGTTGGAAAAAGTCGTGGGTAAAAATGCCCGTACTAAAGCGAACCCTGCTGTCGGCAATCTAACGTGACCCATCCACGTAGTTGCTCTCTCCGCCTGCTTCCGACAACCGGAGCGAGCATACTTATCACATTCGTCAAGACTCCATCTCACTTACTTGTAAGACTTCTCCCGGCTCTTTCGTGTTCCTCCTCTTTCCTGTTCTCCTTCGTCTGCCATCTTCGCCGTCGGATCGGAATCATCTTTTTGCCCGCGTTGATGGCCACTGCTGTTGCTGTGCCTCCGCCCCCATTTGTCCTTCCGGCGCATCTCAGCTGGCCCTACCTTCCGACGAGACGGTGACAAGCCATTCAGAGGGATTCTGTCTGCCTCAGTCCGGCCCATATCGGCCTAATCCGTCAGGTCCTCCAACTGATGGACTTCTCCGTCATAGGCAAAAGCCACTCACCGAAAACGTCGGTCACTGCTACCAAAGGGACACCCTGACATGTCATCAGCTGTTGCCTCGGCCACAGGCGTCCGATAGCCGCTCTTCTCAAGGAACGTTACCCAAGACCCAATAACAAGCGGGCTCAAAAGACCGTATATCCCTCCGTGTTTGATCCTACGGCGTCATCCGCGGCATTCTGCGGCTGCGAAGAACAACGGAACAGAGCGACGTCTATAATCCTCCAGCTCAGATTGTTGCCGTCATTGTGATTCGCACCAACCGTTCGCAGACTTCTTACGCAAAACAGCCCCCGCTTAGCACACTTCCCGGTGCTAAACAGGGGCTGTTTGCTCCCTAAGGGAGCTGTCCCGATTCGGGACGGCCCCCTTTTATCCCTATGCGACTAGAACCCCAGCTCGAAGCCCAATGCTACTTTGCTGTCATTGGCGTTTTTCTGCAGATAGTCCTGCGCGTATTCTGCCGTCAACTTACCCGACGGAGCCACCTGATAACCCGCCTTAGCGCTGAGCTTGAGGTAATCTCCTGCCTCTCCGGCGTGCAGGTAGAACACGCCCGGCTCCACACTGAGCTTGTCCGTGGCCTGCACATAACCCTCGGCAAGAAGTGTCGTGTAGCGTTCGGCTCCAGCGAAGACCACTGTGCCTGTGTTGGCCAGATTGTCTACCTCGACGTCCAGATCTGCATCCTTGTCAGCGACATGGGTCACGCGGCCGTTCATCCACAGGAGATCCTCTATGACCGGCATCATGCCCTTGACAGTCAGCTCGTTGGTAGGCTCACTGTTGTCACGTGTCTGCTTAGCCCGCACCTGAACGGCTGGAGCCAGATTCTCGAAGTACCGATCGCTCTCAAACTGATCGTCCCAGTCCAGATTGCCTTCGGCCGCTCGCCAATCGGCTGTGGCTTCGATGATCTGGTCGGCGTACTTCCGATCACTGGTCTGCACTGCTCTGGCATAAGAACCGTTCACTCGCAGCAGAGCGCTCTCATGCTCAGCCTCAAGTTTCAGCTGATCACGGTTCTTGCCGTTGATGAAGTTCATCGGCTCACTGGTAAAGGTGACTGCACCCGTGATACCCGGGATGACAGGAGCTTCAGCTCTCACACCGTAACCGATGTGCTCATCCGTCACGTCCTCTTTTAGAGTCATGCCCACGGCACCGGTGATGGACAGTCCGGCTGCCTGCGTCTTGGCATAACCAACTGCGGTGACGCCATTCGACAACGGCATCTGATTCTGGGCCGCCAGACCTATGGTGTGTTCGCCAATAGCCTGTTCGGCGTAGAGTCGCAAGTTACTCGCATCATCCAAGTCGAGAGTCACAGGACCGACCTCTGCTCTCACCTTGAAGTCGCCGTCATGCTTTTTGTGAGACTTGATAAACTCGAACGGATCGGCCATGTCGGTCATCTCTTGACCTCTGCCCCACACCTTGACACCAAACAGCGGGTCGTGAAACTCAACCCTGTACTCGCCCAAGGTAGGCGTGGTCAAAAGGTTCTCCAACTTGGCTTCTGCCGACCAACCGCCCTCTTCGCCTCCGACTAAGCGAAGCTCGGCATCTGACTCTTTCTCCAGTGTACCGGTATCGCCGTTGAGCACTGCAAATCCGGCGGATACTTTACCGTCTTGAATGCTTACTTCCGCTAGTGCCGGAACCGCTACTGCAACGGTCAGCAAGGCTACTAGTACGATTGAAGTTCTTTTCATGGTGTGTCGTGTTCCCCCTCTGATACTGCTGTGACAAAGCTACGTTGACTTGAAGTCATCCTGCTGCATCTATAGAGTCTGGCCGCGATGAATGCTGCGTTGTCTGCCTCGATAGGGGTGCAACCCACCGATGAGTCTCCTTGTTTCCTCATCAAAAGGTCAGCGCCCCAGCCTTATCGTCTGCTGTGATCCCTAATCGCTCTCCGGCTCCGACCGTTCATCTGGCCTTGGGGGATGGAGCACCTCCTTTCTTCGCCATGAACTGATCACACGGAGCTGACAGAGCAGACTTGAGCATTGAGTGTGTGTTGCCGGTTGACATGGATCAGTCATCCGCCGTGGCCACATAACGGGGCAATCGCCCTGGCCATCGCCAGTTCCAATGCTCGTTTGCTAATTTCCCGTTCTTTCACCGACTTCCTGCCGTTATTGGACTTTTACATTCTTCCAGAATTGCCAGCCTTTGCCTGGCCCGGGAATTCGCATGTTCAGTGTCGCGATTGGGTCATACTACGAGGAGGAAGCCAGATTGAGGAGGTGCACGTGATGATCTTGGCTCAAGTCGCCCTCTACCCGATTGAGGCGGAAGACGCCGATCAAGTGATCAACGCGTCCTTGGAAGAACTAAACCAAAGCGACACGATGCATTTCAGTGTGGGACCGGTGAATACCGAGATACAGGGAGAAGCGGATGAGGTATTCCGCGCTTTGCAGCGCTTGTTTGAAAGGGCATGTCGTGACGGAGGCGGCGAGGTGTCCATGGTAGCTACTATCACCAACGCCAGATGTTGACATCACCTTGTGGGGGTGAGAATAAACCGCGATATCGCCTCAGCCACACCCCCTTCGAGACTACTGGCCACCACGTAATCAGCTTGCGCTTGAACCGCGGGATCGGCGTTTCCGACGGCCACGCTGATTCCCGCGAAGGCGAACATGGGCAAGTCGTTAAAACTGTCTCCAATGACCATCACATGGGCGGCTTCTATACCCAGCGACTTAGCCAGCTTCGACAGCGCCACACCCTTTGAGACTCCCGGCGACATGATCTCCAAAAACCGCGGTTTTGATATAGTGATGGACAAGCGCTCTCCAAAGCGGGCAGTCAAGCGAGTCCGCCATTCTTGTACATACTGCGGATCGTCCACGATTAGAGCTTTTGTAGGGCCGGTCGTGAGGATTCGGGACAGATCGGGTTCCACGTGAGCAGAGACGTCCGAGATCCTCAGGTAGTAATCCGTCCGCTCATCCATACAGGAGACGTACAATTCATCATCTATATAGAAGTTCAGACACAGCCCATGCTCCACAGCCAAATCCGCTAACTCAAGTGCTTCAGCTATAGCTATCGGTTGATGGGACAGCGTTCTTCCGTCAAGCGTACGCACGAGAGCACCGTTGTAGGTTATCAAAGGCCCATCTACATTAGCGGCACGAGCATGAGGCAACGCTGATTGAAACATGCGTCCGGTAGCCACAACCACTCGCACACCCTTTTTCCGGGCGGCGGCAATGGCCGATAACGCCGACGGGGGAATTGTCAAGTCATCGGTAAGCAGGGTGTCGTCAAGATCTATAGCCAATAAACGGATCGGAACGGAAGCACACACTAGCGATCTGTCACCACCATACTGATAAAGCCGCTGATTAGGCTGAGCAACAAACTACCCACTACCGCGGCCCAAAAGCCGTGCACGACGAAGCCGTCCACAACCTTCGCTACAAGCAACATCATAAGACCGTTGATAGCAAATGTCAGCAGGCCCAGAGTCAATACGTTAAAGGGCAAAGTCAGCAAGATCAAGACCGGCCGGATAAAAGCGTTCACAATGCCCAACACCCCGGCGGCCACCAAGGCGCCCCATACGCCTTTGACCTCGATCCCCTTGATGATACTGGCTGTCGCGAGAAGGGCTACGGTGTTGATCAGCCAACGCACCAGAATCCCCCGCATCGTCGGCTACCCCCTATACCTTCAGATCAACCGGACGATGATCTTCGCATCGGCGACTTCAGCGCAGACTAAACAAAAAGGCCCCAGGCCACGAAGATCTTCAACTGCAGCATCTACTAGCTTTAGCCAACGCCTCAGGCCCGTAGAGAATCGCCTTATCAAACCGCGCCGGCCACTGCTTTTCTTGTCAGGCAGTGAGTTCAATGCCGAATCACACGATTCCTTCCGCCACCACAGCAGACGGCGCCTTATGTCTTCAACGCCAGGACATGCGTGCCGAGACCTGTCATCCAAGCCGCCGCCCATAAGCCAAAGAATGATTCTTAACCCCTGGAGCAATTCCTGCAACAGCGGCAGCGGTATGAGGACCAACAGGGGGAAGCGCCACTGCGTTCTTCTCACATAGACGATCAGACAACTGCTCTTGAGTCTCAGACGCAATGACCTTCACCCCCGCCATAGCCGCTATCGTGATACATCCAGGGGGATCCCGGTCTTCAGAAGGCCCCCGCACAACTACACCCTTGATCACCAACGAACACTAGCCGACGAGGATCTCCACACTGGTATCACCGTCATTGACTTCCACCAGCTTGCCTTCGGCTCCGGCCTCAATCTCCTGCACCAAGGCATCAAAGTCGAGTTCCGGATACTGATCGAGAACCTTGGCGGGAAGAAAGCGAAAGGCCAGTTTCGCCAGAGAGATCGGGATATTGACATTCACCTTAGTGTCGTCTCCATCAACAACGCGGACACGGATAAACTTCCTGTGCGACGACGGGCTCGGTAGCTGACTTCGCTCAACAGTAGACAGCAGCTGTTCTGCCTCTTCCACACTGATCTTGCCCTCTGCCAACATCCGAAGAATCTGCATGCGCTCTTCGCTCATACTAAACCACCCTTTTTCGGCGCCAGGCCGCTAATCACGTTCGTCGCTATCCGCCGTTTCCTTCTCATGCTTGATGTGCTTCATGCGCTTTATAGCTTCCTGTGGGGACAACTCCCCTTTGTCAAGAGCCTCGAGAATCTGCCGTCTCCTTAGCGCTTCGATCTCGCTATTTCGATCTTCCTGCACCTGAGCCTCAAGCCCCAAGGCGGTAATCACTCCGTCTAGACGACTGCGCACTGTGGGATACGAGATCCCCAGGATTCGTTCCACTTCGCGAATGTTTCCTCGGTTGACCAGGAAGACCTCAATGAACCGCTGTTGTTCAGGAGAGAGCCGGCAGAATCGACACGCAGAAAACGTTCCTTCCAAGGTGCTGCCGCACGTATCACAAGCCAACCGGGTGACATGCATCGGCCCGTCACACACGGGACATGTGCCCGGTGCTTGCCGCTGTCGCACTCGCGCACCTCCTCCCCACATCGACATGGGTACCAATCGGACACCGCATCAATATTATCGTCCCCTTGGATAACAATGTCAATGCCGGTATTAATTTTTCTAAAGCGATGCATTAACTTTTTTAAGGCCGGATCGAGGGAAAGGGTTGCGTCCCGATAGCCCGCCGACTTGATCCTACGAATACCCCCCTTCAACTTGGATGTCGGCCTGTCGCCAAGGTTCCGGTCCGGATTCTGGTATAGCTGTCGAACCTTTCAGCGCCGGAGCCCTCTGTCCGAGGAAGGGACACAAGTCTCATTGCGCATGGGACATAAAAACACCCCCACCCGCCTTGGTGCCAGGTGAGGGCCGATTGGCGCCCGAAAAGGCTGTCCCCGTCCCTACAATGCTTCTTCATCATGATCATCCTGATCCTCTTAGTGAAAGCAGCGTCGATCACCGTCCCGGGAGATGGATCTGCGTCCTCCAAGACTATTGGCATTTGGCCGACCCGCCAACTCCCATAACCCGCCCATGTCTTTTAAATGTCGACGGTATCAGTCTCACTACTCGGAACGTTCAGCCCGTCCGAGCTGTTCGTAGATGCGCCGGGCGACCGCCTCCGGAAGCCCCGGAACCTCCAGCAACTCGTCCAAGGTTGCCTCCCGTACACCCCTGACCGAACCGAAATGCTTAATCAATGCCCGCTTGCGCGCCGGGCCGACACCTTCTATGGCGTCCAACGAAGAAGCTTGTGTCCGTTTGCCGCGCAACTGCCGGTGATATCCCAAGGCAATGCGGTGCGCTTCATCTCGAGCCCGCTGCAAAAGGTGAATCCCGGGAGAGTCAGCAGGCAGACGAAGTGGGTCAGGTTGCTCCAGAGTATAGACCTCTTCCAGGCGTTCCGCCAACCCTACTACCGGCAAATCATCCAAACCCAGCTCGCGCAGGACTCCAGCCGCCGCGTTCAACTGTCCGCGCCCTCCGTCAATCAATACCAAGTCAGGCATACGTGCAAATTTGGCTTTGGTCCGGGCTTCTTCCCGTGTATCCGCATCCAGCTCGGCCAGTTCCTCCCGCTCGCGCAGACCGCGCTGAAAGCGGCGTTGCACAACCTCACGCATGGCAGCGTAATCATCCGAACCCTCTACACTTCGAATGCGGAATCGTCGGTAGTCCGACGGAAGGGGTTCCCCGTCTTGCAAGACGACCATCGACGCCACTGTGTCAGTGCCCTGCAGATTGGAAACATCAAAGGCCTCGATACGCTGAGGCAGGTCTGCCAATCCCAAGACTCCTTGCAACTGCTTCAGGCCTGCCTCGTTATGGTGTTGACGAGCATTCATCCTTTCCTGGCGTGCTGCCAGCACCAAGCGGGCATTTTCGCTGACCATCTCCACCAGGCGCCTTTTTTCTCCTCGCTGGGGTCGGCGCAAATAAACACGCTGGCCCTTCTTCTCGCTTAACCAAGCCTCGACCGCCGACTTCGATTCTATGGCCAGCGGCAACAGTATCTCCCTCGGCACAAATCTGGTCTGGTTATAGTACTGCTCAACAAAAGAACGCAGAATCTCGCTTTCATCATCTTCTTCGCCTATATCGAGGAAGAAATGTTCGCTTCCCACGACCTTTCCGCCGCGCACAAAAAAGATCTGCGCACAAGCCAGACCGTCAGCCACAGCCAGACCCAAAACGTCTTGGTCCACATCGGCGTTCATGACCACTTTCTGCCGCTCAACCATTTTTTCCATGGCTTGAATCTGATCACGCAATCGAGCGGCCCGCTCAAATTCCAGACGCTCCGCGGCTTCCTCCATTTTTCTCTGCAGAGCGGGAAGGAGCCGATCGTGACGCCCTTCCAAGAAGAGCTCGACCTCTTGGATCAGCTCGGCATACTCTTCCTCGGATTGCAGACCGGCACAGGGGGCTCCGCACCGCCCGATATGGTACAACAGACAAGGCCGGTGGTTACGCGGCCCTGAAAGGTCTAGATTGCAGGTGCGCAAAGGAAACAGCTTGCGCAAGAACTGCACCGTCTGCCGCACCGCTCGTGCATCGGTATACGGCCCGAACACTCGGTCTTGGCGGTCCGGTCTCCGGACCACCAAGACCCGCGGAAAAGGTTCGTCGGAGATTTTTAAATAGGGATAGCTCCTATCATCCTTGAGACGGATGTTGTACCAGGGCTCCTCTTCTTTGATCAGATTGGCCTCGAGGATGAGCGCCTCGACCTCGGAGTCCGTAACGATATAGCTGAAATCGGCCACATGCTTCAGCATGGCCTCCACTTTCGGTCCGGCATTCCGACTGTCTTGAAAATAGGATCGCACACGGTTGCGCAATGACACGGCCTTGCCGACGTAGATAACCTCGCCTTTGTCATCGCGCATGAGATAGACGCCCGGCCGGTTAGGAACATATTTCAGTTTTTCCGCGATATGAGGGGAACGAAGGCTCTCCTCAGACATCGTATATCACCCGTTGACGTGCTCCCACGACTGAAGCCGGGGGGACTCTTTCTCGTTCATCGAGCTTTAGTTCTTCACGACCTGCATAGACGCTCGCCGAACGCCGGGGTGGCTTGCGGATATCGGATCATCTCATCAGACCCCTCGTGCAAAACCTCAGGCCCGTACCAGCCCCAAGATTGGAGCCAGAAACTGCCCGGTATATGAAGCGCTGCAGGCAGCCACTTCTTCGGGGGTTCCCGTCGCCACTACCCAACCGCCCTCATCTCCGCCTTCAGGACCCAGATCAATGATGTAGTCAGCAGTCTTTATCACATCGAGATTGTGTTCAATTACCAACACCGTGTCACCGGCGTCGACCAGACGGTTGAGCACATCGAGCAACTTATCGACATCCGCCATATGAAGACCCGTTGTCGGCTCATCCAAGATGTATAGCGTCTTGCCGTTACTCCGGCGTGAAAGCTCCGTAGCCAACTTGACCCGTTGAGCCTCTCCGCCCGACAGAGTCGTGGCCGGCTGGCCCAAGTCTATATACCCTAAACCTACGTCCACCAGTGTCTGCAGCTTTCGGGCCAGACGCGGGATATTGCGGAAGAAATCACAGGCTTCCTCTACCGTCATCGCCAACACATCGGCGATCGACTTACCCCTATAGCGCACGGAAAGAGTCTCCCTATTGTAGCGTTTGCCCCCACATACCTCACAAGGCACGTATACGTCAGGGAGAAAATGCATCTCGATTTTGATGATCCCATCACCCCGACAGGCCTCGCAGCGCCCGCCCTTGACGTTGAAGCTAAACCGCCCCGGTGCATAACCGCGCATCCTGGCATCCGGAGTGCTGGCAAAAAGCTCACGTACCAAATCAAAGGCACCGGTGTAGGTTGCCGGATTGGAGCGAGGAGTCCGACCAATCGGAGATTGGTCGATATTAATCACCTTCTGCAGGTGCTCCAAACCCTCAATGTCCCGATGGGCTCCGGGCTTAAGGCGCGCACCGTTCAAATCGCGGGCCAGGCGCTTATAGATGATCTCATTAACCAGGGTACTTTTGCCCGATCCCGAAACTCCGGTCACGCAGACGAATGTTCCCAGCGGAATCTCCACATCGATGTTCTTCAAGTTGTTTTCTTGCGCCCCCAGCACGCGCAGCCATTTGTCGTTCGGAGGTCGTCTTGTCTGAGGAACTCGGATGGCTCGCTTTCCGCTCAGGTATTGACCTGTGACCGACCGCGGATTGGCCATGACCTCCTCAATACTGCCCGCTTGAACCAGCTCGCCGCCGTGCACGCCCGCTCCAGGACCGATGTCTATGATGTAATCCGCTTCACGAATGGTCTCCTCGTCATGCTCCACCACGATGACTGTGTTTCCCAGATCTCGTAGAGCTTTCAGTGTGTCCAGCAAGCGTCGATTGTCGCGCTGATGCAAACCGATACTCGGTTCATCCAGGATGTAGAGCACACCCATTAGACTGGATCCGATCTGCGTCGCCAGCCGAATCCGCTGGGCTTCGCCTCCCGACAGAGTCGCCGTGGTCCGATCCAGGGTGAGATATCCCAGCCCTACGTTCTTGAGAAACGAGAGCCGAGCCCGCACTTCTTTGAGAATCTGATGAGCGATGAATCTTTCTTTTTCACTGAGGCTGAGCCCCGATATGAACTCATCGAGGCGATCCACGGACATGGCGGTGAGCTCCATGATGTTAAGATCTCCCACCCGCACCGCCAAGCTTTCAGGCCGCAGCCGCTTGCCGTGACAATCCGGGCACGATCTCGAGCTCATGAACTGCTCAATCTCGCGCTTGACATACTCACTGTGCGTTTCTCGGTAGCGCCGCTCCAGATGCGGAATTATCCCTTCATATTCGGTGCTGAAGCGTCGTTGACGACCCTGTCGATTTACATAGTCAAATGTAACCGGTTCCCCTCCCGTTCCCTCCAGAAGCACCTGGATCTGTTCCGGTGCAAGTGAAGACAAAGGAGCATTCTCATCTATCCCATACTTCTCACAGACACCTGAGAGCACACCGGCCAGCCACTTGCTTTTGCTCTGTCGCCAAGGGATGATCGCCCCTTCGGCTAAGGACAGTTTAGTATCCACCACGAGTTCCGGATCGATCTCCATCTTTTCGCCTAGACCATCGCATGTCGGGCAGGCCCCATAGGGACTGTTAAAGGAAAACATGCGCGGAGTGAGCTCTTCAACACTGACTCCGCAGTCCACGCAAGCGAATTTCTCCGAAAAAGTCAACTCAGGGCCGTCAATGACATCAATGACGACGATGCCGTCTCCGCGTCGCAGAGCCGTCTCAATGGAGTCCGTGAGGCGTGTGCGCACGTCATCGCGCACCACGATGCGATCAACGACCACGGAGATGTTATGAGTCTTATTTCTGTCCAATTCCGGAGCTTCATCGATCTCGTACATCTCGCCGTCTATACGCACCCGGACAAAACCGTCTTTTCGGATCTCTTCCAGCAGTTTTTTGTGCTCACCTTTGCGTCCGCGCACTACCGGAGCCAGCACCTGCAATCGCGTCCGCTCACCCAGACTCATCACCTGATCCACAATTTGTTCGACGCTTTGTTGTTCGATAGGTCGGCCGCATTTCGTGCAATGTGGCTTACCGATACGCGCGTACAACAACCGAAGGTAATCATAGATCTCGGTCGCCGTAGCGACAGTTGAGCGCGGATTGCGGCTCGACGATCTTTGATCGATGGAGATGGCTGGAGACAAACCTTCGATGAAATCAACATCGGGCTTATCCATCTGCCCTAAAAACTGGCGAGCGTATGCCGACAGCGACTCCACGTATCGACGCTGACCCTCGGCGTATATGGTGTCGAAGGCCAGTGAAGACTTCCCTGACCCAGACAGTCCAGTGATGACGACAAGTCTGTCCCGGGGGATATCGACATCGATGTTCTTTAGATTGTGTTGGCGCGCTCCTCGAATGCGAATAAGGTCTGTGCTCATAGACTCAATCCCATCTAACCGGTAGACTCCAGAAGGATCTCCCGCATTTCTGCGATCTCATCCCGCAGTTCAGCAGCCCGTTCGAACTCCAGTTTCCTGGCGGCCTCCATCATCTCTGCCTCAAGCTTCTTTATATAACTTGCCAGTTCCCGACTGTCCATGGCGAACAGGTCCTGTCGAACGGGGGTCTTTGCTTCGGAAGCCTCTTGCTTTTCAGGAAGCTCCGCCCTGATCGCCTCATGAATAGCCTTGCGCACGGTCTCGGGTGTGATGCCGTGTGCCTCATTGTAGGCCATTTGCACCGCCCGGCGGCGATTCGTCTCATCTATTGCCCGCCGCATGGACTCAGTGATCGTATCGGCGTACATGATGACGCGACCGTTTACGTTCCGTGCCGCACGTCCGATGGTCTGGATGAGAGAGGTCTCCGAACGCAAGAAGCCCTCCCGATCGGCGTCCAAAATAGCGACCAAAGAGACTTCCGGCAGATCAAGACCTTCGCGCAGTAGGTTGATACCCACCAGTACGTCAAACTCACCCAAACGCAGATCGCGCAGTATCTCCACACGTTCGAGGCTTTCGATTTCTGAGTGCAGATAGCGCACCTTGATCCCGTTGTCAGCCAGGTAATCGGTAAGATCCTCTGCCATTTTTTTGGTCAACGTCGTAATCAACACTCGCTCGCCGCGGGTCGTTACCTGCTCAATCTCATCAATGAGATCATCGATCTGTCCCTCCACCGGACGGACTTCCACTTCCGGATCCACAAGTCCGGTAGGACGAATGATCTGTTCGACCACCACCTGACTCTTCTCGCGCTCGTATGGGCCCGGTGTAGCTGAAGTAAAGACAACCTGGACTACATGCCGCTCGAACTCCTCCCATGTCAAGGGACGGTTATCCAGTGCCGAAGGTAGGCGGAAACCATACTCTACCAGAGTCTCCTTGCGTGATCTGTCCCCGAAATACATGCCGCGTATCTGCGGCAAAGTCTGGTGTGACTCATCGACAATCATCAAGTAATCACCGGGGAAGTAATCAAGCAGGGTTGGAGGCGGCTCGCCGGGCTGCCGTCCGTCGAGATGCCGCGAGTAATTCTCAACGCCCGGGCAATAGCCGACCTCTTGCAACATCTCCAAATCGTAGCGTGTCCGCTGCTCCAGCCTTTGCGCTTCCAGCAGTTTGCCTTCCCGTTTCAGGAAAGCCACGCGCTCCTCCAGCTCCTGCTCAATGGAGGCCAACGCTATTTTGAGTTTCTCCTCCGGGGTGACGTAGTGTGTCGCCGGATAAATGCTGATCTTATCCAGCTGAGCCAAGACCTCACCCGTGAGAGGATCCAGCTCTAGAATACGCTCCACTTCGTCACCGAACAACTCAATGCGAATAACGTTTTCGTTATAGACAGGGACGATCTCAATTACGTCTCCCCGCACTCTGAACGTGCCCCGCTTAAAGCCGATGTCATTGCGGGTATACTGGATACCCACCAGCTTGCGCAGGATCTTGTCACGGTCACGGAAATCCCCGTTTTGCAGCGACAGGGTCATCGCTACATAATCGTCCGGGGAACCTAAACCGTAGATGCAGGAGACACTGGCTACAATCAACACATCTCGTCGCTCGAACAGGGCGCTTGTCGCCGCGTGGCGCAAGCGGTCGATCTCGTCGTTGATCGAAGAGTCTTTCTCGATATAGGTATCCGTCTGCGGCACATAGGCCTCAGGCTGGTAATAGTCATAGTAGCTGATAAAATAATGGACGGCGTTATCAGGGAAGAAAGCGCGGAACTCACTGCACAGCTGAGCGGCCAAAGTCTTGTTATGAGCGATCACCAAGGTCGGCTTTTGCACCCGTTCGATAACTTCGGCCATGGTATAGGTTTTGCCCGTGCCCGTAGCCCCCAGCAAAGTTATATACCGCTGTCCGGCCTCGATTGCCTCGACCAACTTCTCGATCGCCTGAGGTTGATCTCCAGCAGGTGTGTAATCCGAGACAACCCTAAAGGGCCGGCTGATCGGCGTCTCCCGAGCCTGCATCACGTCGCCTCCTCCGTTGCCGAACAGCTGCTCTGTTGATCATCATCTCCATTTCGTTCACGAGCCACGCTTTCCTGCGGCTCTTCGGTGCTCTGTTCCTCAATCTTTTCAACCGGCTCCGACTCCGATAACGAGGAGACATATGGCCAAACGTCAGACGCCTCGTGAGCAAGGCGCTGATCGTTTTCGTCCTCTGATTCCGATGCCACAACCTGAACACTGCGTGAAACCCAAGGGTAGGCCCCAGCTACTTCGATGCGCTCAAAAAACTCCGACACACGCACCAAACGAACACCCATCTCTTCAATGGCCGGCAACAGCCCAATGATCGCTTCAGCCGTCGCGGGGCGTACATGTCCGATGGCGACTGCAAAACCTTCCTTTTGCGCCGTCCGCGCCGCCGTGAGCAACCGTTCCTTGACAACCGTTACATCATCAACATCATCGATAAAGATCCTGTTACGCAAAGCGGCCAGTCCCATATCACTTGCGATCTCATATCCTCGGCTGTCGGGCGTCGTCCGACTGTCCAGAAAAATCAAGCCGGCGTCCCACACAGCCCCGAGTACAGTCTGCATAACCCTGGAATCCGCCGTCGCTTTCGATCCCATGTGATTGTTGACCCCTATCGCCCCGGGAACAGCAGCAATGGCCGCCTCAACTTCAGAGCGGATCTCATTGTCACTCATCGTCGTGGTAATCATACCCGCCTCATCCACCCGATAGCCGCCCAGCGGCTCCAAAGGAAGATGTACCAAGACATCGAAACCGGCTTCCCTCGCTCGCTCGGCATACTCCGCCGATCCGCGCAAATGAGGCAAGATGGCCACGGTCAACGGGGCAGGAATCTGCAGAAAAGCCTCGGCAGCCTCCCAATCGTAACCCCAATCATCAATCACCAACGCCAGGCTGGGTTCAGATGCGTATGGTACGACGGCCGCTCTTTGAGGATCAGGAACGGATGGTGAATCAAGATCCTCCTCGCACTCGACTTCACCAGTCATCTCTTGTCGCGCTGGTTCCGGCGACAGTGACGTTCGTTCTCTCGCAATATGATTCCGTGCTCTAAGTTGAAGCAGCAACTTGGTCCCAGCGAATAGCAATATGAGACAAACAACACCGACGGCAACTGCCCATACTGCTCGTCGCGGGCGAGGAGAAGGCGCGCCCATACTCAAGATCCGCAACCCCCGCCCAGGATCTGCCGATTATTGCTCACCCGCACAACACACGTCTCCCTCCGCATCCGACAAACCATGATGCCAACTCCGAAAACCGAGTTCTTGTTGTCCGAGAATACATGAGAAACTGAAAAACGCAAAGCGAGGACCTCCGAAATCACCTGTTGAGGTGTCTCGTTGCCCGCCAAAACAGACAAAAAGATACCAAGGAGACGGCCATAGCGCCGCCTCGGTTACAAAAGGAAGATCCGATCTTTGAAAACCCGAACCGGAATCGAGCAAAAACTCATCCGGCCTTCTTTAGTTTATAGCCTGCGCTGTTGGCTTCCAGTATCTCAAGGGCCTTAAGCAATTGCGGATCCTCAAGACTGGGGGTCGACAGATCGATCCCTGCCAACAGATCTTCATCGAGTTTAACCTCGACGTCCGGTTCGATACCGGTCTTGTCGATGAAACGTCCGCCCGCCGTCTGATAGCGCGCCGAGGTCAGCGAGAGAGCTGAACCGTCACGCATGGGTATCACGACCTGCACCAACCCTTTGCCGAACGTGCGCTCTCCGACCACCGTAGCTACGCCCCTGTCTTGCAAGGCACCGGCGACGATCTCCGAAGCGCTGGCACTGAAGCCATTAACCAGGACGACCATTTCAAAATCGTCTTGACTCGCCCTCGGTAAGGCGGTGTACGTCTTTTTCGCGTTATTTCTGCCCACGACGTGAACCACCGGACCGCCGTCGAGGAATTTGCTGGAAACCTCCACGGCTGCCGAAAGCAGACCCCCCGGATTATTGCGCAAGTCTAACACCAGTTTTTTCACCCGGTTGGAGGCCATCAGTTGCAGAGCCTCTTCCAGCTCCTGGCTGCTACGCTCACTGAACTGGCTGAGACGGATGTAGCCCACCGGCTCCGTAACAGGCCAGGGATCGTCCTGGATGATAACGACGTCCGTCACGCTCGGCACCTCGATGATGTCGCGAACGATCATCACATCGAAGACCTCGAACGGAGGAGCGGTACCCCGTTCAATAGTCAGCGTGACCTGCGTTCCCTCTTTGCCTCTCATGAGACTGACCGCCTCATCAAGAGACATGAATTCTGAGGAGCGCGAGTCAATGGCGATGATCCGATCGCCACCCCGCAGGCCGGCTCTGTGGGCCGGAGTGTTCTCAATCGGAGCGATCACGGTGAGCCTGTCGTCTTTGAGACCCACCATGATGCCGATACCGGCAAAGTGTCCGGTCGTGTCAATCTGCATCTGACTGAAAGCCTGTGCGTCCATGTGCCGTGTGTACGGATCTTTCAGCACAGCAGCCAACATTCCGTTGATTGAGCCACTGTCGACGTACGCTCGCAGCAAGTCAATGGCCTCAACGGGATCGACATACTGCGTCTTGACGAGCGCAACAACCTCAAGCACCGTACGCAGTTCCTCGCGCGGCCTTTCTTTGTCATCGACAATCTGACGGGCGATTGCCAATGACCCGCACACTGCGAGGGTTACCAACAGTATGGCGACAACAACCCTGCGCCGTCCTGTCATAAATCCCACCCGGCCTCTCATTGCTTTACGTAGCGATACTATTCACGCCGACCACCGTTATGCTCACACAATGTCGTCCATTCATTATAGCCGAAAAACGAAAGCCCTTCAAATCGCTTGGATCATACTTGCTGACAAAATCCCCGTGACCATAGATGCACGCAGGACAACGCAAGATATACAACGAAGCAAAATAGGCCGTTTTCTACCACTCATCAGATGACAGGAGTTGCAGCCAATGGTTCGACATGTAATTTGCGACATCGACGGATGCCTCGTACCACCTCGAGGCGCCATGTGGGACTTCTCCAATTTGCAGAAGGTGGCTGAGTTTAACCGGGACGGAATGTTACGGATCGCCTTCTGTTCCGGTCGACCGCCCGCCTTTCAAGAGGCACTGGCCCGTCAATTGCTTGTCGCATCTTACTGCATCTGCGAAAACGGGGCCTTACTGATGCACCCGCTCACCAAAGATCTTATCCTTCACCCGGACGTCCCGAAAGAGTTTCTTCGCAAACGTCCCGAGATCTTGGCCACCTTGCACGAGATGGTCGAGGGGACTGACATAGTTGTGGAATTTGGCAAAGAGGTACTGATCAGCGTCAATCCTCCTGACAAGAAGGACCTGCCGGATCTCGTTGAAGCCGTGGGCAAAACACTGGAAGGGCTGCCCATCCAAATTTTCAACTCCGGTCGCTCGGTTGAGGTCGTACCTCACGGGGTGACAAAAGACGCCGGGTTGGCTCTGTGGGCCGAGATCGAAAAGGTACCGGTCGAGGAAGTCACTTCTATAGGAGACGCAGACAATGATCTTGATATCCTCAAAGCTGCCGGAAAAGCCGCGGCTCCGGCCAACTGCACTCCTGCAGTGCGGAGCATCGTAGGTTACGTGTCGGAATACCCAATGGTCGCCGGTGTAGTGGATATCCTCTCCAAGATCCATCAAGGCGCTCTGTAAACAAAACAACCGGGTTCCCTGAGACAAACGAAACCGGGGCGCCCGGCTCACCCATGCGGGGACAAATTCTGACGAGGGGGAGTTATGTGTGCGAGTCTCGGATATCGACACTCCCGCCATCATCGTTGATCTGGACATCGTAGAGCGCAATCTGCGAAAGTGGCAAGAATACTGCGATCAGTACGGCATCGCCAACCGACCGCATATCAAGACACACAAGTTGGTAGAGCTGACGCGACGTCAACTGGAACTCGGAGCCGTCGGCATTACCTGTCAAAAAATCGGCGAAGCCGAAGTCATGGCTGAGGTGGCCGACGATATCCTGATTACCTACAATATAGTCGGCCGAGCCAAACTGCAGCGACTGGTGAATCTAGCCCGAAAGGTGCGCTTGTCAGTCACTGCCGATCACCCGTCAGTAGTGAAAGGGCTTTCCGAGGCCATGCGCAACGAGACCCAACCGCTTTCCGTTCTGGTGGAATGTGACACCGGCTTCGGCCGTTGCGGCGTGCAGGCTCCAACGCAGGCTCTGGATCTGGCCAGGCAGATCGCCGACTCCCCGGGGCTGCAATTCGGCGGCCTAATGACCTATCCGACCTCCATTCCCCAAGGCACCGATTTCATGAGCGAGGCCGTCCGCCTCATCCAACAGGCCGGCCTTCCGGTGCCGGTGGTGAGTGGCGGAGGTACCCCGCAGATGTGGGAGGCTCACAAGGCGAAGATCTTCAACGAGCACCGCGCGGGCACCTATGTCTATAATGACCGTCATACGGTGGAGACAAAAGCGGCTCGCCCGGACGATTGCGCACTGCGGGTCTTGGCCACGGTGGCCAGTCGTCCCACACCGCATCGGGCGATTCTCGACGCCGGAAGCAAAGCCCTTTCGTCCGATCTGTTCGGCCTCAGCGGCTACGGTATGGTGCTCGGATACCCACAGGTAAACATTGTGCGCCTGTCTGAGGAACACGGCGTGGCGGAATCAGCGGATGGTCCCCTAAACTGGGAGATCGGTCAGAGAGTGGAGATAATACCCAATCACGTGTGTCCAGTGAGCAACCTTTTCGATCAGGTGCACGTCATTCGTCAAGACCGGGTAGAGACGATCTGGAACGTCGCCGCTCGCGGCCGACTCCAATGACTACCGTCGACCGCGAAAAAACCTGTGCGACAGGACGGTTAAAGCAAAGCGCGGCAAGGCCGCCATGCGCAGGATGCGACGCGGCTGACGGAGCAGTCGATACGCCCACTCCAACCCGACCTCTCTCATCCATCGAGGAGCCCGGGTTACATGTCCGGCCCATACGTCAAGACTTCCGCCGACGCCCACCGCCAGGGCCACGGGCAATCTGTGGCGGTGACGGGCGATCCAATACTCCTGGCGAGGTGCTCCCATGGCCACCAACAGCAGATCAGGCGAGGTACTCTCGATCTGCTCCAGTACGGTCGCTTCTTCATCGTGATTGAAATACCCGTGGTGAACGCCCGCGATCTCCAGTCCGGCATGCCGTCGCTGTAACGCCGCGGCGGCCTGTTCGGCAACTCCCGGAGCGGCTCCGAGCAAGAAGGGGCGCCATCCTCGCTTTGCACATGCGGCCAGCACTTGATCCATCAGATCGATACCGGCCACGCGTTCCGGGAGATAATCCCCCAAAAGCCGAGCTCCCCAGACCACGCCGATCCCGTCGGGCACCACAAGAGAGGCTTGAGCCAAGATCTGCGCGAAATCAGGCCGTTCTCTGGCCATCATGACCATCTCACTGTTGACAGTCACCACATGATGCATCTCGGATCCCGACTGTCTGCAGACGGATGAGGCCATCATGGACTCGACCCTCTCCACCGCCTCAAGCATTGTCACGCGATCGACCGCGACCCCCAAGACGTCTACCGTGTCTCGCCCGGATGCGGATCCCATACCGTCCCGCCCTTTCTTCAATGGCTATGAAGTCATGCCAACAGCTCGCAAGGCTGCCTCCAATCCTTCTTTGGCAGCTTCTTGCCGAAGCTTGGCGTGTTGTCGCAACCTGGAACGAATATCAGATCTTGCTTGCCAAGCGGCGATGATCATTTGATACAAGCGCTCAGCTCCCGATGCAGTGTGCAAAGGCTGCAAAGAAATCCACGGCAATCCTGCTTCTGAAGCGAAGGCTTCCACCTTCGGATCATAGCTGATCGCCACACCCGGTGTTCCCTCAGCCGCTCCCATAATAAGGGCGTGCAAGCGCATGCCGATCACTAGGTGAGCGTCGGACAGTAATCGACGTGCCTGGTGTACCGAGACGATCTCTGACAATTCGGCGGACAGGCCGAAATCCTTCCTCAGCCGTCGTGCCGTCCGACTCGACAGTTCGCTATCGAACCCCCGGTGCATAGGCAAAAAAAGAAGCGAAGCGCCGGTCTTCACAGCCGCCCGGCCCAAAGCCTCAACCAGATTGGGCCACCACACTGATTCAGCCTGCCAGGAACGCACGGCGATCACCCACCGGGGACTGCCGGAAACCGTATGCTCCTCTTCCCCCACCAAGGGCGGCAGCAGAAATGCCGGATCCCCTGCCAACGACAGGACCGCGGGTCGAGCGCAAAGTTCGGTGACCAACCGCAGCGACGCCTCATCGCGCACCCAGACCCCGCAACTGCCATCCAAGATGAAACGGGTCATGCGCCGAGCCCAATTCCTCTGAATGGGACCTATTCCTTGGCCATAAAGGCAATACGGCCGGCGACAGATCCGGGCCACAGCCATGACGGACAGATAGTAGTAAATGCTGCGACGACTGGTCACATCTTGAAGAAGACTTCCGCCACCGCTCAGCAAGCCATCTGCCTCACGTAAGGCATGCCAGATCTGCGGCAGGCTGCCGCGATCCACCGCCTCCACATCGTAAACAGCCGAGGTTGCTGACGGATCCGCACTCAAGACTACTACTGACACACCCGGTGTTAGGGTGCGAATGCCGGTCAGCAACCCGGCCAAAACTGCCTCATCGCCCAGATTACCGAATCCGTAGTAGCCAGAGATAACAAGCCGTAACTGCCTTGACTGTTCAGACACCGGCCTCTCCCCGTTTTCTCCCAACGATCCGTGGCACAAACCAGGCCACAACGGGTTTGGCGACAACCCAACCCAAGACATAGCCGAGCAGCAGACCGAGCAGCGTACGCCACAGGCTCACGATCAAGGAGGTATGGATATGGGAAAAGGTGTTCAAAACGGAAAGCTGACCGATGACCGCTCCCACCGACAACCACGCTCCTACGCGACGCCGACCCAGGCTCTGCTGGTGCAGGGCAGCCACCAACAGCGGATGACCAAAGAAGATCTCTTTGGTCCGCGGCCGCACGACAAACAGCGCCTCGAGCGACCGTCGCACGGTGTTCTCCAGCGCAAAAACAGGCAAATACTCGTGGCCCGTGCGCAGAAGATACACCAAAGCTAAAGATCCGATCGCCGCCGCGCCGATCAGCGCCTTGACGGAGACCTGTGCGGCGAGCAGATTCTGTATCCTTTGCCAACCGGTGCCTCCACGCTTGAACACTACAGGCAAGGGACCTAATAGAATGCCCAGAACAATCAGGGCCGGCGGCACCGCATGGGCCAGTTTCACCCCGACAAACTGGTCGGTCTTGATCATATAGCGCACATCTGCGAGCATAGCCACGACATGCAGGGCACCGAACATGGAGACAGCGGCAGCCGACCAGTAGCCCTTCGGTAGCCCGAAGCGGGTACGGGCCACACTCTGAGCCCTGACCACGGCGAGAGTGGGAAAGATCACGGCCGCCATCCAGGCGAATACCTTTTGCAACACCGCTCCGTACCCCAGAAGATAGCCGATGGCAAAAATCGCAGCCGCGGCCAAAGCCAACCATGGACCGTGACGTTGCTCGACGTGGACCGCTCGGCTCAAAAGTAGCCATCCGCCAAGGGCTATACCTGCCGCCGAGAAACACAAAAGCACCCACGGATAGACCAAAGGTCTGAAGGGTGCAGGTCGACCGATATAGAAACCGTCAAGGCGAACCGCCTCGGCAATCCGCCACACATAGTCTACGTTTTTTTGGAACAGCATCACTTCAGGAGATATACGCTCGTTGTCTGCAGGTTGCACATAGGGGTTTTCCGTCGGCAACGGGCGTACGTAAAGCATTCTCACATTGCGTTCTCGGACTGCCCTTCGCCACCTTTCAACCGCCACCTGCGGATCGATCCCGAGCAACTCCTGGGGATTTATCGAATGTACTCTGATCCCCCGATTACCCAGGGCTTGCGCCAATTCCCGATCTCCGGGTTGCGGTGAAAACTCAATGACACCCATGGGCAGTCCTCTTCTTTGCAGACCTGAGATCCACTCGGCTAACAGATCCGGCGCACCGGGAATACGCTGGCCCGCAAAAACCACCGGCACTGCATCGTAAAAGGCCGCATCCAGGGTGCGCAATCTCCATCGCACCTGTTGATCATTCAGCGTCGAAGCATGCCGAAAACGAGGCACCACCTGCAGCCCGGCTTGGCGAATGTATCGTATTGCCGTCTCGGATAATCCCAGCCCGACATTGCCTACATTAGCCGCCACCACCGCTCGGTTGGCATGACCTTGACCGGAGTCTCCTGCAGGAATCTCCCAGACGAGCAACCCCTGATCATAGGCAACCTCCCGGGCCCATGGCCAAACATGCATCCGCAGGGCGTGCGCGAACCACTGCGGTGTCGTCGCCGGCCACCACACGACATAGACACTGGATTCCCGTATCGGTAACACACCCAAGCCCATGGCCTGCAACGCGGGCCCGGCCTCCAGACCGTTAAACAACATCAGCAAACCTTCGCTGGCGGCACGACTCACCGTCAACTCCTCGAGCCCTATCCCCCAGACCCCTGAGGCCTTCAGTGCTTCCAACGTCTCGGAAATGGACCTGTTGGCCTGCAGGCTCAGGTCCCTCATGGCATAGAAATCCACGATGATCCCGACCGTGTTGTTCTCCTGTTCAGCCGCAAGTCGACAATAGGCTATCCAGGCCGCAGACAGAACCGAGGCTAAGAGAATCACTGCATAGACGCGTTTCAAAGAATCAGTCATGACCGCTCATCTCCTCATGCTCACGGCATCTGTCTGCCGCCCGCCCGCAAGAGGAAGATCGGGAGGACGTCGCCCGTAGATAAACAAGCGATCTTGGGCGACTCGGACGTCACTGATCTCTAAGGGGACGACCGCTGTCGCCAAGTCAATATGGATCGTCCAACGCTTGGCCAGACTGTCCATGATCAGCCGCGGCAAGCTCACCTTTTCCACCTTTACCTCGTCCACTATGAAGCTGACCTGCGTCGGCTGAACCACCTCAAAATGGCCGTTTACAGTGATCCCGATGCTGTGGCCCAAAAAGCTCACGCTCCCCCGCAGCTGCGCAACATCAGGTTCCAGCACAATGGAAAAATTGCGCGACGGATCAACCTTCTCCCAAAAAAAGGCGTTTAGATCCTCCTCGGCGATGACAGCACTCACACGCAGAGAATCGGCCGCCTTCACTTCCACACCTTCCCCGCGTCGAAGCTTTTGAGGATCGATAACAAGATTCTGGGCGTCGATGATGAAGGCCTCCACTCGCAGTCCGTCGAGCTCCACCTGACGCACATCCACTGACAGGCGCTGCAGCTGTCCCATCAAAAGCCGGAGGGCGGGGAAGGACGTCACTTGCACGCTGACGCGCTCGGCAGGGCCGATGGACTCGTCGATGCCCATGGCCAAGCGTTGCTCTACCACGCGGGGCAACAAGGCTTGGCTGCCTGCAAAGGCCACCAGCAATGTTACCAGCAAACCGATTGCGGCGCGCATCGACCAGCCCCCCAACAATGATCTCACGACAATGCGCCCTGTCCCTGCGCCCGCGCCTTCCAGTGCAGATAGGCTTCGATCAAGGGATCGATCTCCCCGTCCATCACCGCCTCAACGTTGCCGATCTCCATCTCCGTTCGATGATCCTTCACCATGGTATAGGGACAAAACACATACGACCGGATTTGGCTGCCCCAGGCGATCTCCCGTTGTTCACCCCGGATCTCCGCCAACTTGGCCTCCTGTTCCTCCATCTTGCGCTCCAGCAGTTTGGCACGCAAAACACGCATGGCTGCTTCGCGATTGGCATGCTGAGAACGCTCACTCTGACATGAGACCACGATCCCGGTGGGAATGTGTGTCACTCTGACCGCCGACTCGGTCTTGTTGACATGCTGGCCGCCGGCTCCGCTGGATCGGAAGGTATCAATCCGAAGATCGGAAGGATCAATCTCGATTGCACCCTGATCATCAATCTCAGGCATGACATCCACCGATGCGAAAGAAGTATGTCTACGACCGGAGGCGTCAAATGGGGATATACGTACCAGACGATGTACCCCCTTTTCCGACTGCAGATACCCGTAGGCATTCGGCCCTTTAATATGAACGGTCGCACTTTTGATCCCGGCCTCTTCTCCGGGAAGAAAATCCAGCGTCTCTACCCCGTATCCCTGTTTTTCCGCCCAGCGCGTATACATGCGCAAGAGCATCTGTGCCCAATCCTGCGACTCCGTCCCGCCCGCTCCGGGATGAATGGAAAGCAAAGCATTGGCACTGTCATACTGCCCGTTGAGCAGACTCGCCAGTTCCAGACGATCAACGCCGGCCTTCAACTTGTGGAGAGCTTCTGAGACCTCTTGCCAGGCCTGGAAATCGTCTTCTTCTTCCGCTAATTCAAAAAGAACCTCGACATCCTCCAATTCCGCGCGGACGGCGTTCCAGTTCTCAATGCGTTGCTTCAATAAGCTGGCCTCACGGACTGTCTTCTGGGCCTCCTGCTGATCATTCCAAAAAGCAGGAGATCCCATGGCCTCCTCGAGTCTTTCCAGCCGTTGTTGCATGCCCGGGATGTCAAAGATACACCCTCATTTCAGCCAAGCGCTCTCGCTGGCTCTGCAAAATCTCTTTTAACTCAATCGTATCATACACCGCTTGTACCATCCCTTCTGATCTCTAAGCTCCGCAACAGCGCTTATATTTCTTCCCGGAACCGCATGGGCACGGATCGTTGCGTCCTACCTTCACTCCGGCTCGTCTCGGTTGTGGCGTTGCCACAGTCTCTCGATTGCTACGCGCCGCGAGAAGTCTTTGTTGCGCCGCCCTCTGGCGTTGAGCCTGTTCGGCCTCAGCATCTCGGGTTCTAACCTGGACGCGATACAGATAGCGCAACGTATCCTCCCGGATCGAGTGCATCATCTCCTGAAACATCTCGAAGCTTTCCAGTTGGTATTCCAGCAAAGGATCTTGTTGAGCATAGGCCCGCAAGCCTATTCCCTGTCGCAGATCCTCCATGTTGCGCAGATGATCCATCCATTTGCTGTCGACCACATGCAACAAGATCATACGCTCGAGTTCACGGAATTGCTCGGCGCCGATGGTCGCCTCCCGGGCCGCATAGGCCGCTTCAGCCTTCTCAAACAAGACTTGCTCGATCTCATCACGGTTGGAAGACTGCAGATCGTCCGCAGTCAGACCGGTATCCGCGGCCACGAGGTCTTTGAGACGATCTACGAGTGCGGGGCGATCCCACTCTCCGGGATGGAGCTTCTCACTGCATATATCCTCGACTATCCCGCTAACGGCTTGCTTCAGCATTTCGCGAATGCGCTCGCGCATGTTTTCTCCGTTCAGCACGTGGCGACGCATCTCATAGATCACTTCGCGCTGCTTGTTGAGCACGTCGTCGTACTTCAACACCTGTTCACGGATCTCAAAGTGGAAAGCTTCCACCTTGCGCTGCGCGTTTTCGATAGCCCGCGTGATCTGCCCGTGCTCGATGGGCTGATCATCTTCCCATCCCAGACGTTCCATGATGGCAGAGACCCGCTCAGAGCCGAACATGCGCATCAAGTCATCTTCCAATGAGACGTAAAAGCGAGATGAACCCGGATCGCCCTGTCGTCCCGCACGGCCCCGAAGCTGGTTGTCTATCCGGCGGCTTTCATGGCGCTCAGAACCGATGACATGAAGGCCCCCCAGCTTGATCACCTGCTCCTTTTCGCCATCGGTCTCTTCCTTACACTGCTTGAGAAACTCCTGATACATCTCGCGTGCAGCAAGCACTTCCGGATCGTCCGTCTCGAAGCCCGAAACGGCCTGCATCTCAACCTCCGGTGGAATACCCTTTTGCCGCAAAAGCTGCCTCGCCAAAAACTCGGGGTTGCCGCCCAACAGAATGTCTGTACCTCGGCCCGCCATATTCGTGGCGATGGTCACCGCCCCGAGCCTTCCCGCCTGGGCGATGATTTCGGCCTCCTTTTCATGGTACTTGGCATTGAGTACCTGGTGCTTGATGCCCCTGCGTGACAACATGGCGCTCAAGCGCTCAGACTTCTCAATGGATATGGTCCCGACCAAGACCGGCCTACCCTGTTCGTGTAACCGCTCGATCTCCTCAACGATGGCCTCAAATTTGGCCTTCTCGGTCTTGTAGACTAGATCGGGGTGATCCTCCCTGATCATCGGCATGTTGGTGGGAATGACCACCACATCCATCCCGTAAATCTTACGGAACTCAGCTTCTTCCGTCTCTGCGGTACCTGTCATGCCGGCCAGTTTTTCATACATCCGGAAGTAGTTCTGGAAGGTGATCGAGGCCAGTGTCTGTGACTCTCGCTCGATACGCACTCCTTCCTTGGCCTCAATGGCTTGGTGGAGCCCGTCACTGTAGCGACGGCCTATCATCAGACGACCGGTGAATTCATCAACGATGATCACTTTGCCGTCTTTAACGACATAGTCTCTATCTTTCTGATAAAGAGCGTGGGCCCGCAACGCCTGTTGCATATAGTGGGTGAGCTCGAAGTGCGCTTCATCAAACATGTTCACGCCCAGCCATTGCTCGAGCTTCTCCACACCTTCCTCGGTGATGGCAACCTGACGCGCCTTTTCGTCGACCGTATAGTCGACATCACGCTTCAGACGAGGCACGAGCTGTGCAAAACGGTAATAGTGCTCGGTGGACTCCTCCGCCTGTCCTGAGATAATCAGCGGCGTACGGGCTTCATCGATCAAGATGTTGTCCACTTCGTCGATGATCGCGTAGTGGAGAGCCCTTTGCACTCTTTGGCTGGGATGCATGACCATATTGTCACGCAGATAGTCAAACCCGAACTCGTTGTTTGTGCCATAGGTGACATCGCAGTTATATGCGTGCTGCCTCTCGGCGAAATCAAGGCCGGGCACGATGCAACCTACCGACAGTCCCAAGAAGCGGTAGATACGGCCCATCCATTCCGCGTCCCGGCGGGCCAAATAGTCGTTGACCGTCACCACATGGACGCCGCGGCCGATAAGAGCATTGAGATAGACGGGCAAGGTGGCCACGAGGGTCTTACCTTCACCGGTCTTCATCTCCGCAATGCGACCCTCATGGAGCACTATACCGCCCATGAGCTGAACATCGTAATGGCGCTGTCCGATGGTGCGCCACGCCGCTTCTCTGACTACAGCGAAAGCTTCAGGTAAGATATCGTCCAAGGTGGCGCCGTTATCCAAACGCATGCGGAACTCATCTTTTTTCGCCCGCAGATCATCATCGGACAATGCCTTGATCTCAGGTTCCAAAGCATTGATGGCCTGAGCCCGCTCCTGCAGTCTGCGCACCTCTTTGGCATTTGTATCGAAGATCTTTCGAATCAGTCCGAGCATATACTACCCCTTTGCGGATCGCCGCCGACGGCGATCGCCAGCCTGTTGCTTATATAATAGACAAACGACTGAGACACTTGCGTGCCCAGCGTGCTCCTCGGATCGAACATCTGTACGCATGGCGGCTATTTGTCGTCAATAGTATAGCACGGGCCCGCCTCCCCGAACAAGGAACGCCCTGACCAGATGATGGTCACTGACTGCGCCAAGTATCATCAATTATTTAGAAACATTAAAGAAGGCATGGGCATTACTGCGTCGTATATGTACTCTGTATCGCTATATGTTACGAGCGTTCATACCATCGTATCAAAGGAGGTCCTTTTGGAATGACTAAGAAGCTGCGACGAGTACTAATACCCTTTATTACCCTGTTGACGGTGGCTGTCCTCCAAAGCGTCGTTTTTGCTTCCGGTTTCAGTTTGCTTATTGAAGCCGAAGACATGACGCTGGCTCCTGAAATGGTGATCGGCACGGATGAGAAGGCTTTTGGCGGCAAGTATATCCACGTACCGGTCGGACAAGATACTCGCTCGCCGATCGCCTTGGCGGAAATCAAAGTGTCTGTCCCCGCCGACAAGACCTATCATCTGTGGGCCCGGCTTTATGGTCCCGACGGCAACTCCGACGCCGTCTATGTCACTGTCGATAACGCTGCTTGGAACAGAAAATGGCCTTCTGTGACAGGTGTCTATGAATGGGTGAAGATTGACTCCTATGATCTGAAAAAGGGCGAGCACACCATAAAGGCTTCCCACGGCGAGATAAGGGCTCGTTTTGACGCGTTTTATCTGACTGACGATGTCGATGACCTCCCGCCGCAAAGCAAGCCATAATCCCCACGAGTAAAGCTTACCTCCCACCAAAATAGATCCGGCCCTGCAATCTCTGCAGGGCCGGATCTAATCAGAGCTAGATTATTCAGGCTCGATCAACCCGTAGTTGCCGTCACGCCGCCGATAGACTACGTTGATGGTCTCACTGTCGCTGTGGACAAAGACGAAAAAGTCATGCCCGAGCAGCTCCATTTGCATAATCGCTTCTTCAACGCTCATTGGCTTCATGGCAAAGCGCTTGGTTCGCACCACTGCCGGCGTGAACTCCTCAGCTTCCTCGGCTTCCGCCATCTGAATGACCGGTACGGCATCCTTGCGTACACTCTCCTGCAAACGCCGTTGGATGCGCGTCTTATGTTTGCGCAACTGCTGCTCCACTCGGTCTACAGCTTCGTCAATACTGGCGTACATGTCTGATGTGCGGCTTTCTGAACGCAACAGGATCCCGTTCAGATATACGGTGAGTTCGGCTATGTGCATGTCACGCTGTACACTCAGCAGCACTTCAGCTCTCACCTCACCGCCGCGGAAGAATTTGAAGAGTTTGCGCACCTTCTTCTCAGAATACTCACGCAGTGCCGGTGTGACCTCAAGGTTCTTACCGGTGACTTTGATGCGCGCATTTCCGGTTTCTGCCATGGCCGTCATCCCCTTCACTTTACACTCGCGTTATGCACGGCGGCATTAGTATATTTCTGGACGCATGAGCTAACTCCTGGAAGCCGCCCAAAAAAAGCCCGCCCAGCCTTCTTCTTGATGGACAACCAGCGTCCGTTGTCAGCATCAGCCTAAGATGCAATAGCCCTTCCCGTGGACCGGAAGGGCACGCCTTTGTCTGCTGGCCGGCGACAAAAACGCCATATCTGTCCGCAGCACCGAAGCCTTTAGGGCTACCAACCACGCCTGGATGTAATACGGCCGTCACGACAGCACAGCGACTCATCCTGGAAAAATACGCCGCCCTCCCACAGCTGACCTGGTCTTTGCCCCCACATTTGCCTAGCACCGACGGAGCCTTGGACAAGGACCGCGGCCCATAGGACTTACTCTAAGCCGTACCATGCTCAGCAACCAAGAAGTTTTTGGAGTTGCCTTACGTGGGTCGTTTCGCCTACGGCTGGCATCGACTTTCAACCACAGACCTGTGTGAGGACGGCAATTTGTTATACTTCGCTCATTAGAACACCGCAAGCCAAACGAGAAGAAACAGCGCCCTTTAACAGACAAATCAAACGGCTCGCGGTCGCTTTAACAACCGCAAGCCGACTGTTTGACGCCCAGTTTGGCTACTCCCCTAGTACCGGACGACGCTTTCTTCAGTATCGGTCCCTGCGTCCGCCTGTCGGGCTTCCTCTTGAATCTCTTTGTATACCTCTTCCCGATGGACGGGTACATGTCTAGGGGCGTCTATGCCGATCTTTACCTGATCACCGCGGACATCAACAACCGTTATTCTAATGTCGTCACCGATGAAGATGCTCTCATCGCGCTTGCGCGTGAGCACCAGCATGTGAGTCCCTCCTTGGGCGAGACTGCAACAGCCCTCGGGCTGAAGCGATCCGTTATTTGCCGGATCCTTTTCGATGCTTTTCGCCGTTTTCCTCTTGTCCACTACCGGGTAAGTCTAGCATATCCTTCAAGGCCACTGCAACCCCCACCGTGACAAAGCGCACCTCGGCAGCCCCGGCTCGCATCAATGCCGCTGCCGCTTCCGAGAGCGTAGCGCCTGTAGTATGCACATCATCGATCAGAAGAAAGCGCCCGTTCGCCACCCGATCCGGCCTGGTCACGGCAAAAGCGCCTGCCATGTTTATCCGGCGCTCAGATACCGACAATCTGTTCTGAGGTGATGTAGCCTTTTTTCGCTCCAAGACGTCCCCCCACACGGGACGCCTGAGCACGCGCGCCGCTGATGCGGCCAACAAATCGGCTTGGTTAAATCCCCTTTCGACCAGACGCTCGCTGTGGAGAGGAACGGGTACAATGACAAATGAGCCCCAGTCTCTCACCAACTCCTCTGCAACGACCCCGATGAGATATCCCAACGGGTCCGCCAACTCACGCACGCCCTTGACGCTGACATCGTCCAAGAGTCGCTTGATGACTCCGTCGTAAACAGCCAGACTTCGCCCCTTAAGCGTTTCCGCTCCCGAATGACAGATCGGGCACAGTGCTTCGTCGCCTGCGACGGGACGACCGCAGCGTTCACAAAAAGGCGGCACCACCCAAGGAATCCGGCGCAGACATGTCGGACAAAAACTCATGAGTACTTCATCAATGAGAGACGGCCAGGGCAAAACAGGCGGCCGTAGAGGGCGCTCGCACAGATAACAAGTCTTCGCCGGAGCAAAAAGCATCTGCTCCGCCTCGGCAATAAGGGTTCGCAAGAAGCGCATCTGACACCTCCATGAGGATCACGCTTTCAGCAATCCGCGTTCTTTAGCCATCCTGTTAAGGGTCTCGATGGCGGCGCACGCCTCCCGTATTTGCCGACCGGGCCGTGAACAGATGAACCAGACGCGACCGGTAGGTCTCTGCGGCGTCCGACCGACCCGACCGGCCATCTGTATCAAAGCCGCGGCGTCGAATACTCGCTCGGCGTCAGCGAACAACACGGCTACATTGACCATAGGAAAAGTCAGACCGCGCTCAAAGACAGTCGTCGAAACCACAACCTCCACAGCGCCCGTCCTTAAGGCCTCGCGTACTGCATCGCGTTCTTGAGAGCCTGAATATACACCCATGACCCTCCGGTACCCCTCCCGCCGCAAGGCGGCCACCACAGGCTCAACTAAAGCCCGACGGGGTACGAAGATTAGAAGCTGTGCCCCCTCATCCATGGTCTGGACAAGAGCCTCTCTGAGAGCTCGGGGGATCCGGTGCAAAGACTCCTTTGTCAGGCTTGAGTCGACATGCACGACGGGCACGGGTAAGGGATGGCCGTGGTGACGAGCAGGGATATAGACCAACCGCGAGTCGGCTTGCTGAGCCCGCTGCAGCTGGGGTTTCGTCGGCGTGGCTGTCATCTGTACAAAACAGCCCGCCAAGTCGGCCAGTCGGGCGACCGCTCTTTGTAACACCGGACTGTCAGTGTAGGGAAAGGCATCGCATTCATCAAACACCACAAGATCAAACTGTCCCCCCAAACGCACCGCTTGATGGGTAGTGGCCACAAAAACCTCCGCCTCGGGATACTTTTGTGGTGCGCCTCCGTAAAGACCGGCGATCGACTCCGAAGAAAAGACGGACTTCAGTCTCTCACAAAGATCGGCAGTCACATCCCGCCGAGGAGTCATAATCAAGACTCGGCCTCCGCGTCTTAGGGTCTGAGCCATGGGCTCATAGACCACTTCGGTCTTGCCCGCTCCGCAAACGGCCCAAACCAAGACGCGGCGCTTGCCCTGGTCGATCGCCTCTTGGATCTCAGTGGCGGCAGTAGCCTGCGCCGAGGAAAGAGCAAAAGGAAGGTGGTAGGAAACGGGTCGAAGGCCGCTCCGCTGCCGACAGACGGGTTCAACGGAAGTCGCTGACAACAGCGCCGAGCATCCTCGGGCCACTCCCCAGGAGAGACACTCCCGACACTCCGGACACTCGCCGCCACAGACCGCACATTCAACGACGACGACCGATGTCTGACCTCCGCAGCGGCGACATTCAAGGCGCCCGAAGCTGCCCATGCCGACGGCCGCCCGGCGCTCAATCAGACCCGCCAGAAACATCTGCTGGAGTTCCGTACCTGAGGGAGGATTGGAACCCAAAGCTCTCTCCCGGCAGGCATGAGTCAGCTCGTCGTCGAGAAGCCAGCGGTTCCTTAAAATGCTCAGAATATCTTTCAGTCTCTGTTCAGATAGGGGGTCGCCACGGTTGAAAGCTGAAGAAGGGCTATAGGGGAACGGATCAAACCGCCGCCATGTGCTTTGCCGGCCCCACATGGCCAACAGGCGGCGCACCCTCAGTCTGGTCAGCCACACGTGTCGAAGCGCTGCTCCGCGCACATAGCGCGCGGCGGCTTCAGCCAGCCACAAGGGAAGAAAAGGCGTCACAAGATGCATTGTGGCGCCCGAAGGCAACAGAGCTCTCTCCACATCGGGATCACATGAGACTCCCCAAAGGGTGTTATATGAACGAAGGGAGGAAGGTATGGGTGACGGCTCCAAGGCTTTTGTCGACACCCATACACAATAGCGAATCGGCCTTCCCCCCTACAATGCTGTGTCATGCCGATCTGGTGAGCATGTTTTCATCTTTGGAAAGGCATCCACCCGCACGATCTTTCCCTCAGGCGGACGATCGAAGAAGATGTGAATGAGGTAGCGTCGATGATCATCATACACAAACGGCAGCAATTGAACATCGATAGCCGCCATATCGAGTTTAGGTAACTCGGCGAGAGGCACCCAGCGCACAGGCCCCTCCTGGCTCTCAGTCAATCGGTCTGTGTCCACTGCACCGCGAAAGACGAACAACAACCAGTTGTACGACAGATCCGGAGACAGTTCGGACACAACAAGCTGCAATCTCGCGGAACGCAGACAAAGGCCGGTTTCTTCGCCTATTTCGCGCCCGATGGCTTGTCTGGGATCCTCATGCCGCTCCAGCTTGCCGCCCGGGGCGGTCCAATATCCGAACAAAGGCTCTTTGCGTCTTTGCAACATCAAAACCCGGCCCTGGTGCTCAACAAAGCACAAAGCGCCCAGTCTTTGGCGGTCAGGCTTCACCCAAGCCTCATGCAAGGGTATATCAAGCCCCTCCTGTTGCAGGAATCGCCGCAGAATCTCACGGGTCCCGAGTCTACCGTCTGGGGACAACCTCTTGCACCTGCCGCAATTTAACGATACTCCTCGGAGGAATGATCCCTCGGACCACCACATTTGCATAGACCAAACACTCAGGACCGATGAGACTGCCCGGGCTGGTGACGCAATTGCAGCCCAGCGCCGACCGATCTCCGATGACAGCCCCGAATTTATGTAGGCCCGTAGACCACTCCTGCTCGCCGAGGACGACGCGAATGACTCCGCCGGCGTTTTTCACGTTGGAAAGCTTCACTCCGGCACCCAAATTGACTTGGCGACCGACTATGCTGTCACCCACGTAGTTGAAATGGGGCGCCTGACTGCCGTCCAACATAATACTCGCTTTGACTTCGCTGGCGTGCCCGATTACGCAGTTGTCTCCGATCAAACAGTTCTCCCTCAGATAGGCCCCCTGCCTGATGACCGTGTTGGAGCCGATGATCGCCGGCCCTTTGATCATCGCTCCCGGCTCAACCACGGACCCCGGTCCCAGATACACTCGCGGCCCTACCCAGGCGCCTTCCATCACCACACCATGCAGACCCGGCCTTAGATGTGCATCGATGTAGGTCGGAAGTTTGGGCAGAACCTCCCAGACATGCTCGCAGTCAGCAAACAGTTCCTTGTGGGCATAACCGTCCAGATCGAAATAGGTTTTCGCTCCAGTAGGTGCCTCCATGCGCCATCCCCCTACCGTCTTTCATCATCTCCCGGAAGCTCGTCCAGCACTTGCTTCGGGTCTTTGCCGAACTGATCCTCTGAATCTGAGTATCCGCGTTCAAGCGCATACTGAAACTCGCGCGCCCGCCGCTCCACGTCACTCATGAACCACCCTTTGTGAAGTCGACGACCCGCACTGGGTCTGGGTTTTGTCACCTTTGAACACCTCGCTCAAAGTTCCCTTGCTAGACATGATACGTGCTCAACGCTCTGCTTCCCTGCTGGCCGGTGAAAAAGGGATACGCAGCGAACCGAGCGAAAGATTAACCGAAGATGAACGATCGCCTCACTCATATTCATCACATAGGAGCTGGTGGCAGAGTTGGTCGCCATTCGTATTTTCCCCCGATTACCCTGGGAGATAGACAAACATAACAGTTATCCGGAGTTATTGTACATGTGGGTGCGACGAATGGACGCCCTTTTGGCGATTTTGGCCGCCTCTGACATACCAACGCCGCTGCATATCGACGGTGCAGGCGATCTCACGGATATATGGCTTCAGATGTTTCCGGAAGTCAGATCGCGGATCAAAGCCTTGGTACGCTCCGGACAGATCTGTTTCGGTCCGTGGTACACTCCGCCTTTTTTGCCCTTCGTTTCAGATGAAAGCCTGGTGCGCAATCTGCTTTTGGGCACATCACGCTCGAGGGCTCTCGGAAGCGATTCCAAGGTATGCATTCTGCCGCCATCTCCGTTCTACAACAGCCAGATGCCTCAGATTCTTCGCGGCTTCGGTCTACGGGCGGCCTGCGTGCCCTCGTCTCGCTTTGAGGTGCGTCGCTGGCACAGCATGGACGGAAGCGCACTTCTTCTAGTTAACATGCCCTCCGTCACTCATCCCTCGCAGATCACGTCCTTTGTCGGTCAGGTGCCCGGCTTGTTTTTCGACGGTATGTTCACCGCCACTCCAAAGCCTGACGTGGTTCCCGCTGTCTTAAGTGAGGCGAGCTTACCGAGCGTCGAGAACGTCACTGCGACCTGGGGCGAAGTCAACACTGCTGAAGAGACTGAGGGACCTCCTCGAACGCCGGAGCCCTATACGCTCTGGCCGGATCTAAGTCTTGTTTGTTGGCAGGCTGCCTCGGCATTGGAACGCTGGGCCGAGCCGTGGGCCACGGCGGCTTGGCTGCTGGGCGCGGATTATCCCGATCGCTTTTTAGAGCGAGCTTGGATCGGCCTCTTGCAAAACCAAAGGGGCACCAACGGCCCTGAGAGCGCCCTCCATCGCCACATGTGGGTACAGGCCGAATCCGGCAAAGAGTTGGCGGAGCTCATCACCCGTACTCATTTGGCTTCGGTAGTGAAAGCTTCCGGTGCCGAATCGGCTCTCACCCGCAACCCCGACGATGATGAGTCGATATCGCTGTGGGTGGTCAATCCGCTCAATTGGGCTCGCAGCGAAGTGGTGACGGCCTGTATCGAATTGAGCACACACAGCCCCTATCTGCGTCTTCTTTCTGACAAGGGACAGAGCGTGCCTTATCAGCTCCACCGCGTGGAGACTACCCCCAGACAGAACGTCCGTCGGTTTACCATCTCTTTTCCGACCCCGGAAATACCGCCATTGGGCTTCAGGCGCCTTGAAGTCGTAGCCTCTGCAACCCGCCCCTACTTCATGGGTGAGTCTTTGGCTGCCGGTAACACGCTGGAGAACGAGTTCTTGCGCATCGGGATAAAAGCCAACGGAGCACTGCGCATAGAGGATAAACGCTCAGGCCTGAGTTTCGACAATTGCAATGTCTTCGAAGCCGGTGGCGATCCGGGAGCACTGCCGCCACACGAAGCATCGGCTCACGATCGCATTATCACTACCTATGCCGCTCCCGCACAGGTGTCTATCATCGAGAACGGTGTTTTTTCGGCCACCATTCAAGTCCAACACAGCTTCGATTTTTCCTCTGAACCGCGCTCTTTCTCCGACCAGGGCATCACGGGAGAGGTCATATCATTCGTCACCTTGCGGCGCGGTGTTCCGCGAGTTGACATCCATACCCGGATCACCTGTCCATCCTCGACCCACCGATTGCGGGTCTTGTTCTCGACGGACATCTCCGGTGGCCGGTGTCGGGTAGCCCAGCCCTTCGATGTGGTCGAGCGCGAACACGGAAGATGCCCGCGAACCGCAACGCATATGCTCACAGGAGGATTTATAGATATCAACGGCAGAAACCGCGGGCTTATGGTGGCCGGACGCGGTCTTTTTGAGTATGAGGTCAAGCCCACTCCCGCCGGTACCATAGCGCTGACTCTGATGAAGGCGACAGGGAACATCGATGACGAAAGCGCAGCCGTTCGAGATTTCGACTACGCGCTGATTCCCCATACAGGGGATTGGAAAGAAGCCTTTCGTACCGCCTGGGAGTTCTGCGCCGCATTTCGGACCTTTTCCTCACATGAACTCGGTGATTCGCGAGGCGGCCTTTCAAGCTTCAGCATCGCAGATCTGGAGCCAGCTCCGCTGCTTATCACCGCTGTCAAGCGCAGTGAAGACGGCGAAGCGGTGATCGTCCGGGCCTACAACCCCACGGACGAGACCATCGAAGGCAGACTGAAAACAGGTTGGCCAGTGGCAAATGCCTATCTGGCCAACCTCGATGAATCGATTGTGCAACCTTTAAGCTGTCATGACTCCAAGCAAATAGACGTGCTTTTTCGGCCTCACGTCATCATCACTTTGCGCCTTCAGCCGAAACCAAGGCATCAAACACATCGACCAGACCCGGATAGATCTTGGTAAAGGCCTCGTGCGCTTTGCTGTACACCTCGGCCAGTCCCGGGTTCGGAGTTACCACCCGCTCTTCGAGTTTGACAGCCTCAAGGGCGGCTTTTACGTCTTTATGAAGTCCTGCACCTACGGCGCCCAGGATAGCTGCTCCGAGTGTAGTGGCCTCATCAGTCAGCGGCACATGCATAGGACGTTGGGCCACGTCGGCCTTGGCCTGCATCCATAGATTGTTGCGCGTCCCGCCTCCGATCACCACTACGGAATCGCCCTTCATCCCGCTCAAGCTTTCCATGCGCGAGAGATTCAGGAAGGAATCGTGAGCCAGACCTTCAACTGCCGAGCGCAGCAGATGTGCCCGGCGATGATGGGGCCGCAAACCGATCCACGCTCCGCGAGCCGCCTCATTCGTCGGACAAACGGACCCGAGAAGATCGGGGAGGAAAAGCAAGCCGTCACTGCCGGCCGGAGCTTTGGCGGCTTCCTCCATCAAGAGGCTGTACAGTCTCCCCCTGTCCCCCGCCGCGAGTTGTGCCTCGGCCTCA
>LFTP01000071.1 GCA_001513395.1 Clostridia bacterium DTU080 | reverse complement strand
CGTCCAAAGCAATGCCATTAATATAGACTCGGCCGTCGCTGATCACGATCGTGTCACCGGGAACTCCGATCACTCTTTTTATATAGAACCGCCTTTGTTCTCCGGACACTCGGAAAACCACAACTTCACCTCGACGCGGCGATCGTAGACAGTAGGTGAGCCTGTCTACCAACAGCCGCTCTCCCGAGCGAATAGTGGGCATCATTGAGGGCCCGTCGACCGTGAAGGTCTTGAGGGCGAGGGCCATGATACAGACAGACAGCAAAATCGCGCTGACTACCGTGTGTACAAAATCAATTAGCCGACTATTGGAGAAACCGCGAAAAGCTCGATAAACAGGCAAGTACTGCTGCCTCCCCGAAACACCGCGGATGTGCCACCGTACCTCGCCATGACGGTAATCCATGGACATTGCCGTACCGGATGATCGGCGGCAAAACCATGGTTCAAACACTTGGCGATGTGCGCCGGGATTAGCAGGGGTGCGCCAAAACACCCCTGCTCACGCACTTGCCACCAGTCTCCTCGTCAATGTTTGAATGTCTATCAGATAGCGGTTAGGCTTGCGACTGGCGCTGCACACGATCTACCCTTGCAAGGCATTGAGGTCTGACAGTCTATCAAGTCAAGTGCTCAACGTCAAGGTTCGTTACTCGCACAGCGGTGCGGTGCGGATGTGCTTTCAATTCTTTCAAATACGCGGCTCTCCTGCTTTTCTTTTATAGCTGCCACAGACAGCGGCTCATGATTTCCCGATAGATCCTGGAGTTCCGCCGAAATGAATCAGGATCCCGTTCGGCAAGAGCTTGGTCAATCGCTGCTTTGGTCAAAATGGCTTGGACGGCCAGATCAAGTTGTTCCCGCACGATCTCACGCAACACGGCATTGACATTGGCCACCGAGCTTTCCGGCAGGCTCGGGGATGACTCCAACACATCAAGGTACCAAGCCGGCATCGGCCCGCAGAATGCAAAAGTGACATAGAGTTCACTTCGAAAGGTGCGCAAAGGCGCTATAGCCTCCATGGGCTCATTGATACACAGATGGCGCTCACGCCGCAGCCGGCGGATGAGTTCGCCGTTGACAATACGCACTTCTTCGCGTTGGTGAACTCCCAGCTCAAGTTCGAAGCCCACGCGAGGACTTCCTAACTCCGAAATAAGCATGGTATTTGGCAGATACTCCCGGTTCCGTACGAAGGTGATCCGCTTGAGAAGATCCGGCGTGTCTAGTATGAACTGCAGTAGGTACTTGCTCATAGGATGCTTCAAAGGAGTACGAATGAAGTTGCGAATAGCTAACTCTTTCAGCTTCATCTTTCCCACCCCGCTATTGGTTCATTAGAATATATGGGCCAGGAGGGAGTTACATGACTGGAGAAGTACCATGAGAAGTTGCTGTCGAAGGAGTAATTGCCAAGGCGGGAGGTAGTGCATGCGCGTTACGTTCTTGGGAACAGGCACATCGCATGGCGTCCCTGTGATCGGCTGTGACTGCCCCGTATGTCGCTCGCCGCTGCCGGAGAATAAGAGACTGAGATCGAGCATCTGGTTGAATTTCGCGGGGCGGAACGTGGTGATAGATACCGGGCCTGAATTTCGGCTGCAAGCCTTGCGCTATGGATTGCGGCGCCTTGACGCCGTACTGTTTAGCCACGCTCATGCCGATCATATTTTTGGTTTCGATGATATTCGCCGTTTTTGTCAAATGCAAGGCGAAGCAATCTCGGTTTACGCCAGTCCGGAGACGCTTAAAACGCTGCGCTGCGCCTTTGGCTATATATTCGATCTCGATCGCAATGATTGGACCATCCCCCGTGCGGTGCCGCATGTTCTTGACGGCCCTTTCTCGCTTTTTGGCCAAGACATCAAGCCATTGACGGTGTATCACGGAAAAACGGCGGTCACGGGTTTTCGTATCGGTGGGTTCGCTTATGTCACAGATTGCAACATGATCCCGGATCAGGCGATGGCTGCTCTGCAAAACCTTGAGGTATTAGTGTTGGGTGCCTTGCGATACAAGCCTCATCACACTCATTTCAGCATCGGAGAAGCGATTCGGGTTATCGAAACCTTACAGCCTAAATATGCTTATCTCACACATCTGTGTCACGAAGTGGATCATGCAGAGCTTATCGCCTCATTACCGGCCGGCATTCAGCCTGCTTATGATGGTCTGGTTGTGGATCTTTGAGTTCGGTGGTCTAAAGCCAATTCGTGTCCGACTGCGGCGGCTTGTCGGTGAGCGGGAGATACTAGGTGAGACAAAGTAGAAACCGGGAGGGATTGGAATGCTCAGGAGTCATACGCGTTTTGCCGCTCTTCATATACCGCATGCGGAGCCCGGTGATTTGCATGCGGTATGCGAGGTGTGCATGAACTTCTCGCCGACGATAGAGCCCGCTCCTCCCCATGGCATTCTCGTCGATCTTTCCGGCAGTCAACTTCCGGATCTTTCTTTGCTGCAAAGCCAAGCGATTACCGCTTGCCAAAAAAACGTATTGGTCAGCATGGCTTCTACCAGATGGGTCGCCCGCTGTGCTGTCGCATACCTGCAGCGAGAGTCGGCGGGCAATTCGTTGCCAAAGCCTCTGGTCATTGCTAATGACCGCGAAAGGGAGTTTCTGGCTCCTTTGTCCGTGAGATATCTGACGGAGAGCGAGATGGAGGATGCCGAAAAATTGATAGAACGCCTTTTGGATTTGGGCATCCACACCTTTGATGAGCTGGCAAACGTACCTCTCGGGGATCTCACCGCTCAATTTGGTACAGACAAAGGTCCTGTTTTACACCGTTTGGCGACAGGGGTCGATCCCCGTACGGTCCGCCGTTTATACCCTTCGCGACAGGTGATGGCTATATTCAGTGTAGCCCCTGACAGTCCCGGTATTTTAAACGCTTATGCGGTCGATCAAGTGTTAATTCATTTGAGCAATGAATTGGCCGCTGACTTATCGCGGCAAGGTTTGGCGGCTCGGCGGATAAGGCTTGAGATAATATGCCGGAAGGACACTTGGCAAATTTCTTGCTTTCTGCGACAGCCCGCGTGTCAACAAGAAAACCTGCTGGAGGCTGCCCGGCGCTTGTGGTCTTCGGTATCTGTTAAGGATTCCGTATTGGAACTCAGGCTCTACGGTGAAAACCTCGAGCGCCCGCGAATCGAGCAAGCGGCCATATTCAATGTCCAAACTAGCGCCGACAGTGAGCTGACCGACGTGATGCGTACCCTACAAAACAGATTCGGCGTGCAAGCGCTGCAAAAAGCAAACCAACTCCCTCTTTCTCGGCGAGAGTTGGTTCGCTCAATGTGGGAACGCGAAAGACTGTGAACGTTTGACTAGCGACTTACGCCCTTGAGGAAGTAGATTGTGTCCAGACGCACTCGCTCGGCCACATCCACGATGTCTTTTTTCGTCACACGCTTCAGACGAGCGGTCAGTTCATCGGTCGTCTCTTCGACACCCTCCATGGAACCGCTCAGGTGGGTTATCATCTGCGCCAGGGGGCTATCCTGCGTCAGCAGAGCCTGTGCGATGAGCCTGCTGCGTGTCGCATTCATTTCATCATCGGAGATGTCTCCTTGACGAATGGCATCAATCTGCTTGAGCATGATCTCCAACGTTTGGTCGTAATATTTGGGATCGATACCGGCATAAGCCAGCATGAATCCTTTGTTTGCGTTGTAGCTGGAGCTCGCCTGATAGGCCAGACTGGCCTTTTCACGCACATTGACAAACAGCTTTGAGTGCACGAAACCACCCAAAACACCGTTTAGGAAGTACATGGCATAGCGTTCAGCGTCCGAATAGGCAATATCCGTACGGAAGCCAAGCACCAGCCAGCCCTGCCCCATCACTTCTTCATCAATGACCGTGCGAACCTGTGCGTTTCCGGGACGTACCACCGTCTTGGGCAGTGTCTTAGGAGCTCTGGTGGGTAAAGACAAACCGCCTACTACCCTTTTCAATTCGTTAATCTCCACATCGCCTACTATATAGATGTCGATGGGGGCCTCACGAATCTGTCGGGTGTGATTACGCAGGAGAATCTGCGGTGTTAATTCACGCACCTGTTCCTCCGTACCAAGTTCATGAAGTCGGTACGGTTCGTCACGGAACATCTCCTCGATGCAGCGTAATATGGCCCATCTGGCCTTAACGTTGATCAAGGAGCGAATTCGTCCCACCTGCAGTTGCTTCTCTTGCTCCACGTACTCGCTGGCCAGGCCCCCGTTCTCTATGATCGGCGATAAAATCACTTCCCGTAACAGCCGCAAACCCTGACTCAAGATAGGCGTATCTACATAGCGGTCACTGGGAAGATTGAGTAGGAACCAAGAAATCTGCCGGTCCCCGCGCTTTTGCACGCCCGTTCCCAGATGCGCTCCGTATAACAAAGCGAGTTCTCGCTCTAAAGCCATGGCCGTGGGCCATAGAGTGTTTCCTCGTCGCAGTACCCGAGGGAGAATCCCTAAGGCGGCTACATGCTCCGGAGAAAGATCATTGTGGAAAAAAACGGCCGCGCTTGTACGTTTGAAGGTGGGCACAACGTGCACAAAAAGCCTAACTTCCGGCCCCAGCGTCACTTGTTG
This sequence comes from Clostridia bacterium DTU080, assembly GCA_001513395.1. Taxonomy (GTDB): domain Bacteria; phylum Bacillota; class Limnochordia; order DTU080; family DTU080; genus DTU080. The sequence goes on along the minus strand of LFTP01000071.1, from coordinate 5,387 downwards.
GAATCCTTTAGTCGTGTTCATATCAGTGCCCTCCCTTCAGCGGCTCCACGATGGATACCACGCGATTATCTTCCCTAATGAGTTGCTCCAAGCATTCTTGAGCATCCTCAAGGCGAACCTCATCGAGTAGCATCCGCACATCCATGAGATCCAATCCGTTGAAACGGTGAGTGATGTACACACCGGCCAATTGCTCCGGATCATCCAGCAAAGCCGAAAAAGAGCCTATTTCCTGGCGACGGACAGCCTCGAAGATCTCGGCTTGCAGACCTTCTTGACAGGCTCGCTGCAGATTCGAGGTGATTTCCGTCACAAAAGCGTCGACGTCTTCCGTTTCGCCGCTGATCCATACATAACCGATGCCCCGATAGGCCGAGTAGCCGAAACGGAAGTCCTCAGTGACGATGCCTTTTTCGTACAACTGCCAGTAGCCCGAGTTGGCTTTCCCCAATACTGTACTTAAAGCGAGATCAGCGGCGATCAGCTGTTTGTGATAGTCGCGACCTTCAGCCGATAAGATACCTTTGAAGCCCATCATCACGAGAGGTCGGGAGACCTTGAGCTCAATCCTCGTCTCCGGATGTACCACACTGTCCGGTTCCGTGGGAATAACTCGGGTAATCGGTCCCCTCGGTGTGTATTTTCTTGCCGCAAGATCCTTTTCCACCAGGGAAAGCACTTCGGCAAAATCCAGCTCCCCAGCCACAACAAGCATCATGTTGCTCGGATGGTAGAACGTATCGTGGCATTTGTAAAGAAGCTCCTTGTTGATCCGGGCAATGGAATCCGCAGAGCCAATGGTTCGGATTTTGGCCGGGTGTACATGGAACATTGATTCCATGAAGTTGTAGTAGACCATTCGTGAAGGGCTGTCGAGTCCCGTTTGGATCTCTTGCCCGATGATCCCTTGTTCTTTGGCGACGCTTTCATCGGTGAAATACGGGTTTTGCACGAAGTGGAGCAGTAAGCTGAGCCCTTCGCTGAAACGCTCTACCGTGGTGAAGTGATACACCGTGTAATACGATCCTGTATAGGCATTTGTGGTCATGCCCATTTGCGAGAAGCGCTGTGATACATCGGTACCATCGGGTTCTTCGAACATCTTATGTTCGAGAAAGTGAGCGATACCGTCGGGGACATTTGTCGGTTCCGAATGTCCCGGCGCTATGAAGGTCGAATCCATGCCGCCGTAATTTGTGGCCAGGGCGGCAAATTTTTGCGCAAAGCCGGGCTTGGGAAGAAAGACCACGGTCAGCCCCGAAGGGAGCTTGTGTTCCAGTACTTCCTGGCCCATCACCAGCCTTTTCACATCCACAAGTAACGTCTCCTCCTGTATGTGTTCTGTTAAATCGTAGAGTGCCTCTTTCGAGGGGAATTGACCCTGTGACCTTTTCACGGTGTTTGGCCACGTTGCGCTTATTCCCTTCAAAAACTGCCAGAATCCGGTTATATCGGCTTGCTTGACGTCGATCGAACACCTGTTGTATCATTAGTGCACCAAACACTTGTTCTAGCATGGGGGGGTGTCATGTCTTTGAGCAGACTGATCAATCGACGTATCAATGCAACCTCCGACCGTCATGGGACTCCCTTGCGTTTTTTTTGGCATACTAACTGGCGTCGCGTGACGCGCATACATGAAACATGGCGCGATACCGGCAGTTGGTGGGAAGGTGAAGCCGAAAAGGCATTTTACCTGTTGCAGACCGGCGACGGCGGTACCTATGAGTTGTATTTTGACCTCCGGGAAAAATCTTGGTACCTTTACAAAATCATCGATTGAGACGGTGTCATCTATGTATGCTCACTTGCATACTCATTCACCATTCTCATTCCTTGACGGTGCAGCATCCATAGAGTCACTGCTGACTCGCGCCGCGGAGATCGGATGCTCGGCGTTGGCCATTACTGATCACAACAATCTTTCAGCCGCCGTGCGCTTCCATAAATTGGCCGCGGCGATGGGTATAAAACCTATTCAAGGATGCGAGATAACCCTAGACAACGGTTGTCACCTGACTCTTCTTTGCCAAAACCGAACGGGTTATACCAATCTCTGCCGCCTGGTTACCCGGGCTCATCTTGATGCACCGCGCGGGTTACCTCAACTTTCTCGAAGGCTTCTCAAAGAGCACAGCGAGGGCCTCATCGCTTTGTCCGGATGTCGCCACGGCGAAGTAGCCTCTTTAATATTGCAGGGTCGAAACCGCCAGGCCCTGGAAGCGGCTTCTGTTTATGCAGCCGCTTTCCCCGGACGTTTTTACATCGAGATCCAGGATAATCTTCTTCCTCGTACAAACTCGCTTAATCGTCATTTGCGCGATCTGGCGGAGTATCTTCATCTGCCCATGGCGGCTACCGCTAACGCCCATTATGCTTACAAAGAGCAATTCCCCGTCCATGACATACTCACGTGTGTGCGTACTTTGACTTGCCTTCAAAGCATACATCCCGCAAGGCGGCTCAATGCGGAGAACTACCTTCTCACACCCGAAGAGATGGCGGATCGTCTTCGTGATTTTCCGCAAGCGCTGCGCGGCACACTCGAGATAGCTGAATTGTGTGATACGGCCATTCCCTTGGGTGAGCGTCTGTTTCCTTTTTTCAATACGCCTGACGGCAGCAGTGCTATTCAGTTCTTGCGACAGCTCACATACCAAGGAGCACAAGAGCGTTACGGATCGATCACGACAGCCATACGCGAGAGGCTGGAGCACGAATTGCGCATCATCGATGTTTTGGGTGTGGCGGACTATTTCCTTGTCGCCTGGGATGTCGCCCGTTTTGCGCGTGAACGGGGCATCTGTTACGCAGGACGCGGCTCCGCCGCTGATTCGGCTGTTGTATATTGTCTTTATATCACAAATGTCGATGCCATCAACAGAGGTTTGCTTTTTGAGCGTTTCCTCAGTCTGGAGCGGGCTCAACAGCCGGATATCGACATCGATTTTGATGCCCGCTATCGGGATGACATCGCGCGCTATGTCTACGATAAATACGGCGAAGATCATGTCGCTTCCGTATGCACTTATCACACTTATCATGCTCGTTCGGCTTTGCGTGATTTCGGAAAAGCCATGGGTTTTCCACTTCAAGAAGTAGAAAAAGTAGCCAAGGCGTTTCCGCACATTCCCGCAGACGGCATACGCAAAGCATTAACCGACTATCCCGAGCTAAAAAACAGCGGCCTGCCTTTTGAACGCTATGAGAAGCTTTTTGATCTCGTTGAACAGGTGGCCGGTTTTCCGCGCCACATTGGTACACACTTGGGCGGTTTGGTGATCAGTAACCGCCCTCTGATAGAAGTCAGCCCATTACAGATGGCCGCCAAGGGCATGCGCATCATCCAGTTCGACAAAGATGACATAGAAGAGCTGGGATTGATGAAACTGGATTTGCTGTCACTTCGTACCTTGTCAGCCGTTCAGACTGCCATAGGAGATATTAACACCAAGCAGACGGCTGCGGGTAAGCCTCTTGTGGAGTACGCCAAAATTCCATTGGATGATGCTTCTACGTATGCGGCTCTCAATCACGGAAAAAGCATCGGTGCTTTTCAACTGGAGAGTCCTGCCCAAAGAGCGCTGCAGACGCGCTTGGGGGCGGAAAACATAGAAGACATCGTGGCCAGCATTGCTCTGATTCGTCCCGGCCCCATAAAGGGGAATATGGTCGAGCCTTTTATCGCTCACAGGAACGGCCATTGTTCCGTCAGTTATATTCATCCGGACTTGGAGCCCATCCTCGCCAAGACCTACGGCGTCGTTCTTTTCCAGGAGCAGATAATCGAAATCGCGGTTAAGCTCGCTGGCTTCAGTCCCGGTGAGGCCGATCAGTTGCGCAAAGCGATGACTCATTTTCGTTCACAAAAAAAGATGGATCAGCTTGGGCGTGAGTTCATCGCCAAGGCCACAAAGCGCGGTGTTGAGCGAAAAGTGGCCGAGACCTTGTATTCTTACATCGTCAGCTATGCGGGTTATGGTTTTTGCGAAGCTCACGCCGCGGCTTTTTCCGATACGGCCTACAAAACGGCCTACCTGGTGACCCACTATCCAGCTGAGTTTTTCGCGGCCATTCTCAGTCACCAGCCAATGGGTTATTACCCGCCGGGGACGATCGTCGAAGAAGCCAAACGCCGCGGCGTGCGCATTCTGCCTCCGGATGTGAACAAAAGCGACCTGCGCTTTGCCGTGGAAAACGGGGCCATAAGAGTCTCGTTGACACAGGTGAAGGGGTTATCGCCCGACATGGCCCGGGCAGTGATCTCCTCGAGAGAGCAAAAACTCTTTGAATCCCTCAGCGATTTTTGCCGACGCGTTCATTTGCCGCGTGATGTCATAAAGAACCTGATTCAGGTCGGGGCATTTGACAATCTGCATACTAATCGGCGCCAATTACTCTGGCAGCTTCAAGGTATCTTGGCCATGTCCGGTGAAAATGGCCAACCCGCATTGCCATTCGGAGCGGGGGACTCCGAAACCGGTCAAGGGTTATCTGATTATTCGGCGTTTGAAAAGGTGATACACGAGGTGACTTTGCTCGGATTCTCCCCGGAAAATCATTTTATGCAGTTTTTCCGACCCAAACTGATACAACGCGGCATAAAAAACTGCGGTGAGATCAGCAACGGTCAAGTGGAAGGTAGGGTTGGAGTAGCGGGCATAGTGATCCGACCGCATAGACCTCCGACTAAAAGCGGGCGCACCGTGGTCTTTCTCAGCCTAGAAGACGAGTTCGGTCTTTGCGACGTCACCATATTTGAAGATGTCTACAAACGATATGGACGCGAGATCTTTCATTCCCCTGCGCTGACGGTGTGGGGCTACGTCTCGCGGCGCGGAAACGGAGTCAGTGTGATCGCCACCCGTATTGAGCCTCTGCTGGCCGAGTGATATCGGCACCGTAAAGACGTGTCGGCGGTCTGATTTAACAGGCCGCCGACATTCATATTGTGTCACATAAGTGACGACTCCGGGGCCGTCTCAACCTTACTCTTGGAACACCCCAGGAGAATGGCACTACTATGGTTAATACACACCTATTTCTCGCAAGTATTCAAGGGAGCGCTTGACTCGGCCATGATGCAATTCCAAAGTCCGTTCTTCGCCGGCGATCCCCTCCAACTCCAAGCTGAAGGGGCCGCGGAATCCGACCTGATCAAAGACTCGGAAGATAGCTGGGAAGTCAATGTTACCCTCACCTAAGGCCGGGAAGTACCAGTCTTGATATTTGCGGCGGCTGTCCTTAAGATGGACATGCACCACGTACTCAACCAATCCCTCGAGTTCGGCCACGATGTCAATGTCTTCGTTGTAGTAATACAGGTTTGCGGTGTCAAAATTGATCCGGATATTGCTGTGCTTCAGATCGCGCATGGTCTGCAGTCC
>LFTP01000034.1 GCA_001513395.1 Clostridia bacterium DTU080 | reverse complement strand
CATTACACGTCTGATAGACAAAAGCCGGGGCTGTCCCAACCTTGCTTTTGGGACAGCCCCGATTCGAGCCGGTCACAGGGTTCTCGTCCATGGTTTTCGCAATTATCGAGACATAGGAGGTGTCTCGCCATGTTTCCAGTCAGAGCCCTTGGGTTGGTCCGTTTCATCATGATACTCTTAACAGTGATCTGTCTCATGTCGGGAGTATCGCTGGTACAAGCGGGAGATGGCCCGGAGCGGAAAGTGATTGCCAAGCTGAACATCCTGCCGGGGGAAGAGGCCCGCTTCCAGGCTCTATTTGAGGCATTCGAGGAGAAGACGGGGATCAAAGTTGAACATCGTCAGGCTCCGGGGAGCATGATTGACAAATGGGCTGAGACCTTTGTCGAGGTGGCGGGTGGTCTGTCGCCGGATCTGACTACCGCCAGATTGGATTTTGTCGGTCAGGCCGCTATCGATCTTATCGCTCCGCTTGATCCCTTCTTGGAAAGGGACGAAAAAGGTCTTTCCAATATAGTCCCAGTGTTGATCAAGCCCCTGCAGTGGAAAGGGCAGCAATGGGTTCTTCCGTACGGAGCTTCGGCGGTCGTTATGATGTATAACTGGGTTTTGTTTGACGAGGCCGGTGTGGCATATCCGCCGAGAGTGTGGAACGAGCCAGCCTGGACGTTTGAGCGGTTTGTTGCAGATATGAAGAAGCTGACCAAGGCAACGGCAGACGGAGTGGTCACGCAGTTCGGTTTTGCGGGGCCACCATGGGACAGCTGGCTCACAGCTCCGGGATCCTGGGGCGGCGATTGGGTTGATCTTGAAAGGCGTAGGTTCATGGGCGATGATCCGCGCGTCCTGCGATCGCTTCAGGACATACAGGACCTGGCTTGGGTGCACCATGTGATGCCGCAGACAGGTGAGTCGGGCGGCGGACTGGCAGGATTTCAGACCGGTAAGGTGGCCATGGGAGGTTTCGGCACCTGGTACCTTCCGCAGATCACCCGATCCGGTGTGCCCATGACCATGGCACCGTGGTTTCAGGTCGGGGATAATCGTCCCGCGGGTCATGTTTACCCTGACGGCTTGGTCATCTTGCGCACGGCACCGAATCGGGAGGAGGCCTGGGAGTTTCTGAAGTTTATGACCATGGATCCTCGGGGAAATGCACTACGCAATTTCGGAGCGGGTGTTCCAGGGGTGGCTGCCATCGGAACCGAGTGGATTAGGCAGCAAGAAACGGTCAACCCTCGAATGAACCCGAGGATCGTGGTCGAGCAAGTGGCCAACTACCCGGTATTTCCGAGCATTATGAAGGTGACTACCTACACGGACATTGTCAAGATCATGAACCCGGCGGTTACCGCCGTGGTGAGCAATAAAATATCTCCCGCTCAGGCCATGGAAGAGGTCGCGGGCGCCGTGCAAGCGCTTATCGATCAGAGCCTGCATTGACCCGGATGGCTACGTTTGTCCCGCAGACTCGATAAAAGGGGCGTGGGTTGGAAGTTCATTCTTCCAACCCACGCATTGTTTCATACGGATCGACGGTGTGCACAAAGAGCTCCCCGTGTCAGTCTACGCAGGGCTGCCCCTCAGTATATAGGCCTTGCCGGCGGTAACGGTGAAAACGATCCGGTCATCCTGCTTTGTGACATCCGAGACAATGGCTCCATCAACGCTCACCGTGACCGCGGTTGGTTCCGGTACTCTAACCTTGCATGGGCCGTCTTTGTCGGCGACTATGCAAGCTTGGCTCAATAGGCCGTCTTCCCAGGTGATGTCCACCGTGAAACCGCCACGGGCTCGCAGTCCGCCGACACTGCCGCGGGGCCAGACGCTAGGCAGCGAAGGAAGCAGGTCTATGAATCCCTCATGACTTTGGATAAGCATCTCGGCGATGGCGGCACAACCGCCAAAGTTGCCGTCGATCTGGAACGGCGGATGGGTATCAAAGAGGTTGGGCAGTGTAGCCTTGGTCAGCAGCAGACGCAAGTGCGCATAGGCTTCGTCGGCTTCTTTGAAGCGAGCCCACAGGCTTATGATCCACGCTCTGCTCCATCCGGTATGGCCTCCGCCGTGGGCCAGGCGAGTCTCCAGCGATCTCTTGGCCGCCGCCATGAGCTCCGGCGTAGCGCCGGAGGAGATTTGGTTATCGGGATAGACGCCGAAGAGGTGGGAGATGTGGCGATGCCCGGGTTCAGGCTCGTCGTAGTCTTCGATCCACTCTTGCAGGCGACCGGTCTTGGGGCTTATCTGCAGAGGCGGCATCTTGGTCAGAGCCTGGGTGATCTCTTTTCGCAGAGCTTCGTTCTTCTCTTCAGCCAAAACGTCGATCGCCTTCAGGCAGTCTCTGAACAGCGCACGGATGATCTGCAAGTCCATCGTGGCCGCGTAGGTGAACATAGAGACCGTTCCGTCCGCCTTGCGAAAACGGTTCTCCGGGGAGTGTGAGGGACAGGTTACCAGATAGCCTCCTCCGGGGATACCCGGGGGAGCCTCGACAAGGAAGTCCAGGATGAACTCCGCCGCTCCTTTCAGCAGAGGCCAACCCTTGTGGCGCAGGAAATCTTCATCACCCGTGTATACGAAGTGCTCCCAGGCGTGCAGAGCCAACCACGCCGCTCCCATGGGCCAAATGCCGCATGTGCCGTCCATGGGTGTGGCACAGGCGAAAGGATCCGATACGTGATGCATCACATAGCCGCGGGCACCGTAGTGTTTCTTGGCGATGTACTCCATGTTGGGCGCACAGCTGATCAACCAGTCGAACAACGGCTCGTGACATTCGGATAGATTCGTCACCTCGGCGGGCCAGTAGTTCATCTGTAGGTTGATGTTGGTATGGTAATCGCTATTCCAGGGAGCCTCATACCAGTGATTCCAGATCCCCTGCAAATTGGCCGGCAGACTTCCGGGCCGGGAGCAGCTCATCAGCAAGTATCTGCCGTAGTGGAAGTATAAAGCGATAAGATCGGGATCATCGTGCCCTTCTTGCATCCTCGTAAGTCTTTGGTCCGTCGGCAGATCCGCTCTTTCCTCCCCGCCCAGGTCCAAGTCCACTCGAGCGAATAAGCGGCTATGCTCCGCCATATGGTCCGCCAAGACTTGAGCAAACGGTTTGTCGCTCACCTTAGCCAGTGTCTCACCGCATTTTTGCGCCGGATCGGCGGAGTAGTCGGTCGGCCCTACATAGCTTGTGGCTCCCGTGACGTAAACAGTCACTGCGTCGGCTCTTTGCACCCAAAGAGCATTGCCGCGGGACTGGATGCTGCCGCCTTCCGTCTGTACCAGGGCCTCGGCACGGTAGTGCAGGCCGTCGATGCCCAGGCGTCCCTGAAGCACCAGTCTCTGCCCTTCAGCGCGATTGATCGTCACGTCTTGAGCTCTTTCCATCCGGATGCGCACTGTCAGTGCAGCGGGATGGTCGGCAGTCATACGGACGGCGACTATTCCGTCAACGGCTGAGGCTAAAACCTGTCGGGAGAAGGTGACAGCGTTTTGCTTGTAAGTGACCGTGACCACTCCGGTACGAAGATCGAGCTCACGGCGATAATCCGAAAAGGATGCATTTCGTTCGGGGGAGTACTCCAGGCGCAGGAAGGCCAAGGGCTGGTATGATTCCACGCGGTGGGGAATACCGAGCATAGCCTCTTTGGCCAGTTCGGCGGCTTCCTCATTTCGGCCCGCAAACAACAAAGACCTGATCTCACTCAGAGCTTCGAGAGCCTTGGGGTTAGCGCGATCGCGATAGCGACCGGCCCATACCGTCTCTTCGTTGAGCTGCAATTCTTCGGCGGGAACCGTACCATAAACCATGGCTCCCAACCTTCCGTTGCCGACGGGAAGGGCTTCTACCCACTCCCGTGCAGGGCTCTCGTACCACAATACGTACCTGCTGTCTTCGCTCATGGGGCTGCCTCCTTGGTCTGTCGTATCTGACACGGTGTGGTACTCAGTGATCGGGAATCATTTCCACCCGAATCCAAACTTCGCCGCTCAGCGGCTGATCACTGCCGCCATCTGCGGTTTTGGTCGTCTGTTCACATTGGGTGGCACGGTATGCAGCCCGTCCGGGCGGTGATACTACAACAGACGGGAAAGGAGGGTGTGTCTGTGCCAAGCACAACAACTGATGGGCGTACTCAGACGAAAACCGTTACGCAAAGCCCGGCAAATGAGTTTCATTTGGACAAGTCCGGGCTTGATCCGAATATGCCCGGCCATTCTTCAGAACACAACATGATCATGCGGCAGGAGCCGCGAACGGTGAAGACCATCGGGGCCGGAATCGGTCTTCCGTTTGAGGTGCGCCAGGAAATGGCTCTCATGCTGGATGTTCAGCAATGCGCTTTAACCGTGGCCTTGCACCAGTACAACAAGCATCATTGGCTGACTGAAGGCGCCGAGGCCTTCCTCAGCTTGCATCTGCTGTTGGAAGAGCACATCGAAAAGACGATCAAACACATCGATTCGATCGGGGAAAGAGTGGCCCGCTTGGGCGGTGTGCCCACCGCTCATCCTGTGACCCAACACGAGTTGTCTTATATCAAGCACGAAGTGGAAGGCCGCTATACGATACGGGATTTTCTGCGCAACGATTTGGAGCACGAACTGAAGATCCAGGAGATGTTGCGCAAACAGATCAGTCGGGCCCACGAACTCAAAGACTTCGGCACGGTGGAAGTACTGGAAGAGGTGCTCCGTGATCGGGAAGATTTGGGTTATCACCTCTATAGCGTACTTGAGGATGACACTCTGACGCGCGGAATGAAGCACTTGTTTGACGGCCAGTCCGACATCGCCGGAGATCGTCCGATGGACCCTGGCAGTCCTTTGCAGTAACTCGAATAGAGACTTCCGGGCATGTAAGAAACGGGCTCTCGGGGCGGGCTTGTGCCTCAAGGGCCCGTCTTTGTCTTCCCGCTTGCCGTTTTGGCAGAGACGGACACTTTATTGAGCTCGGACGTCTTGCTGCGTTTGGAGAATCACAGCCTTAGGCGAATTCCTGTGGGTGTCTCTCTTTGAGAAGAGGAACGGCCCAGCCGCGTCCGGTTCTTTCCAAGTACTCGCAGTAGCGAGGCAGATGTCCGCGGGCATGATGAGGACCGCCTTCGCGCATGACCGTCCACAGCGGATCTTCCGCGTAGGGCATGGTTTGCATCATCTCGTCATGCCAGGCAGTCAACATGTAGACGGCTTCTTTGCATATATCAGGGTGCGCAGATGCCACGTCGTTCCGCTCGTGCGGGTCTGTAGCGACATTGAACAGCATCTCATCGTCAAACAGATGATATCCATCGTGATAGGTGCGGATGTAGATCCAATCTCCGAAACGCACGGCGCGTTGACAGACGTGGGCACATTGACTGAGAACAAGGAAGTCACGGCCGCAGTCTTCACCGTGCCGTAAGGCGGCTGCATAGCTTTGACCGTCCCACACCTCCGACGGGCGTCGGGAGAGCATGTCAGCCAGTGTCGGGGCCAGATCGAGATTGTAGTGCAGTCCGTTGTCTACGTGACCGGCCTGCATGCCTGGCCACCGAATGATCATGGGGATACGCGTAGTGACGTAGTCGGCCGTGGCGTGTTCGGCGTAGATGCCCAGCTCACCCATGTTCTCGCCATGATCCGCGCTGATGATGATGATCAAATCGTCAAGGACTCCCGCCGCGTCGAGTTCGTTCATCAGTCTCTCGATGTGTCCGTCCATGTAGCGAATGCCGCAGTCGTAGCCATCGATCAGTTGTCTGAGACTGTCCATGTCATACAGCTCGCCAGGATGGCGCGGGTAGCGCGGATTGGTCTTGTTGTCGTACATGCTGATCTCTCTGGCCTTGTGCGGCCCGACCATCTGTCGGTGCTGCATGAGCACCTCTTCCGTGAGCCAGTCGGGCAAAGGATCATCGGCGAACGGATTGCCGAATTCCGCGGGAGCGCGGTAGGGAGTGTGCGGATCCCAGTAGTTGATGTGCAGGAACCAGTTGTCTTGGCCTGCATTGCGGCGAATCCAATCCACGGCGGTCGGTGTGACTGCTTCGGCGGACTCCATGCCACGTTGACCTGTGTTGTACATCTCGTTGAAGCCCGCGTAAAACCACCAGGCGGAGTGCCGTTCGGCAAAGGGACTGATGGTAACAGTGCGCAGACCTACCTGGCGCAAAAAGGCGGGCAGGTTGTGACGCCCGCACAGATCAGCAAAGCCGCGAGAGGCGCCTTCGAGACGCAGATCGGCAGCGGTACCGCCATGGCCCACGATCCCGGAGTGGATGCCGAATTTCCCGGTCATAAGAGCGGCTCGTGAAGGCAGACACGGGGCGTCTGAGCAGTAGTAGTTGTTGAAGCGTACCCCTTCAGAGGCGATACGATCGATCGTGGGTGAAGTGTTTCTGTGATATCCATAACAACCCAGATGATCCGGACGTAGAGTGTCGAGGTCGAGGAACAGGATGCGCACCGGATACACTCCTTTCAAACGATGATACACCCGCTTCGATTCCGTATTCGGTTTTTTCGTATCCGCAACCTGCAAGGAATCGTTCGGGACAGGATGCGGCTCGAATTGGGTCTCGTCGAAATGGCGATAAGTCAGCAAAGGCGATACCGGGGATACATCCGAGGAAAGATGGACAAAAAAACGGGGACAGATCCCGGAGCTTGAGGGCCGGATGGGCTTTTGTCGATCCGTGACCGATGGATCACATCACCGTGCGTCTTGGATCAAGCACTCGACAGCGACGCAGGGGTCACCGAAGCGACCCCGACCGAACGCGGTGATGCTGCACGCGACTATTTCATCGTTTCATTGATATAGCAAGTATTTGGCCCGAAGCTTGCGGAATCGTTCCAGATCAGGTTCCCAACTGGCCACGATGGATTCCACACTGTCTCCGGCTTCAAGACGCTTGCGCACACTGTCCGTTCCCATCAGCCTGTCGAAGTGGGGACGGAACTCGAAAACATCAGGGTACAGCGACTTGAGGGTGGCGATCAAATACAGTCCGGTGGTGACGGGTTGAAAGGCCCCGCGGTCAGTAACATGCAATTGAACGCCTGCGCACAGCTCTCCTTGATACTTGTGGAAGGTGGGAATGAAGTAGGCTTGTCGAAAGGCCACTCCCGGCAGATCGAGCTCACGCAAGCTGCGCCACCACCGGCGGGCATCAATCCAGGGAGCGCCGATGTTTTCAAAGGCCCGAGTAGTGCCTCGGCCTTCCGAGACATTGGTTCCTTCGATCAAGCAGGTGCCGGGATACAGTGTAGCCGAATCAAGCGTGGCTACGTTCGGCCCGGGCAGAACCCAGAAAGCTCCTGTCTCATCGTACCACCAGGACCTTTTCCAACCGTCCATGCGTACGACGCTCAGTCTGCAGCGGATGTCGAAGGCTTCATTGAACATGATGGCCATTTCACCGACCGTCATACCGTGGCGCAAGGCGATGGGATACAGTCCGACAAAGGAGGCGAAGTCGGGATCGAGCACGGAGCCTTCAACGCGGGTTCCGGTTATGGGGTTTGGCCGATCAAGGACTACGATCTCGATGTGTGTATCGGCGACCGCTTGCATCACATGGGCCAGGGTCGACATGTAGGTGAAAAAGCGGACTCCGGCGTCTTGAATGTCGAAAACGATGGCGTCGACTTCGCTTAGCATCTGCGGGGTCGGTTTCAGACTCTCTCCGTAGAGGCTGTACACGGGCAGTCCGGTTCCGGGATCAACGTTCGATGAGACCCGGGCGCCCGCCTGTGCGTAACCGCGAACCCCGTGTTCGGGACCGAAGAGGGCGACGAGATTCAGCTTGGGATGTTCACGCAAAGCATCGATGGTAGGCACGAGCTCGGAGGTCTGACCTGTTTCGTTGGTGATCAGTCCGAGTCGTTTACCTTCCAGTATCTTGTACTCTGAATCGAGGAGACGATCGACTCCGAATCGGAACTTCGTTTCGCGGCGCGTGGATCCGGACATAATCGGCGTTCAACTCCTTTTGGCTACGTGAGCTCGACAACAGTGAAAGGGCTTGTTATGCAGCGTGTCGGCGATCTGACAATCATCGGATCATCGAAATCGGAAAATAATCACCATCTTTTCAATTCGTGTTGTATGCGACGAGTTCCTGTATGTTAGACAATCGGTCGGTGGGTGCGCCGGATCGGCCGCGTTGACGTTGATGTGAAGCCCGTAGTAATATGGCTTCAGAAAAATATAGACAGATGCGTGAGGACGGGATAACCTGCTTGGGGGGGCCGATGTGCTGGAAGACAGTTCCTGTCTAAACCTACCGGTGCGTCAGAGCAGCCGGGGATCTCATCGGAGTCGGGTGCAGGTCGAAGAAGGCGAGGTTGTGTCGTCCGGCCCGAATGCATTTGGCGAGTCGAGAGCATTGGCGAAGTGACACCGCCGGGATGAACAGAGCACGTAGGAGAAGGAGTCCAAATCTATGAAGTCGCAAAAACCCAATATCGTTTTGATCACCTCAGACCAGCAGCGGTTTGATACCGTCGGTGCCTATGGCAGCGTAGTGCGGACACCGGTCCTGGATCAGCTGGCCGCCGAGGGTAGCCTTTTTGAATACGCCTTCTGCAACAATCCCGTGTGCATGCCCAGTCGGGCCTGCATGCAGACAGGGCGCTACACACACCAACACGGTCTGCGCTACATGGAGAGCGCTATCCATACGACACCCGGTCTCCCGCCCTGGGAAGTGACGTTTATGGAACGTCTGCAGAACGCGGATTACCGCACGGGCGCGTTCGGCAAGCTTCATATGCATCCGCACAAAGGTTTTGATGAAATGCAGCTGACCAACGGTCAGGGTGCCCGTTGGCACGTACCGTACGGAGCTCCCTTCGGTCCGCATCAGTTTGGCGACGACTACGCCCGTTGGTTGGAAGAAAAACGCCCTGGGGCCTATGCACAGATCTATGAGCAACGCCGTTCCCGGGAGTATCGTCAATACCACTCGGCAGTAACCAGTGTTCTTGCTTTTGAGGAATACGTCGACTACTGGATCACGGAGAACACGATCGATTTCATCGAAAGGGAGAAGGACAATCCCTTCTTTGTCTGGATGGGTCTGTGCAATCCGCACACTCCGGTCGATGCTCCGGAGCCGTATTCCACCATGTATGATCCGGACGACATCGTTCTGTCGGAAAAGTACCTAAAGAGGCCGGAATCATCGCGGGTCCCGGAGCCCGATGTTATGAGGCGCTGGATCGCCCACTACTACGGTCTGTGTACGATGGTTGACGATCTGGTCGGCATGGTGGTGAAAAAGCTTAAAGAGCTGGATCTTTATGAGAACACCTTGATCATCTACACTTCCGACCACGGGGAGATGATGGGGGATTTCGGCAGGTTCGGCAAGGGACGCTTTTATGAGCCTGTCATTCGCATGCCTCTGATCATCAAGCCGCCTGACGGCGACGAGAATGTGCAGCGCCGAGTCTCAGGTTTGGTCGAACTGATCGACCTGGCGCCCACCATACTTGACTATGCCGGCCTGCGCATTCCTCCGAGCGTTCAGGGCATCAGCCTGCGTCCGATTTTGAAAGGGGAGGCCGGCGGCAAAGAGCAGATCCTGTGTGAGTATACGACTGAGAATAAAGAATCCAACGGTAAGTGTATAAGAACCGGGCGCTACAAATACGCTCGATGGTCGCCCCAAGGGCGTGAAGAGCTATACGATTTACACACCGATCCCGATGAGTTGAACAACTTGGCCGACGATGAGCGCTACGCCGATCTGTTGAGCGAGATGCGGGCTCGGCTCATCGATCATCTGACGATGAGCGAGCGCCCGATCATCGTTCGCAATCGGTATGTGTAGGATCAGCCGACCTGGTCAGCGAGCGTCTTGCCCGAGGGCGAGCAGCGGGTCAAACGGTACATCCGATGCGGATACCAAGGAAGGCCCATTGTGGATTCTTGCTGCGGCGGTCGATCGTAAGCCTCCAACAACTCAACGTGCCAGCAATCGGTGAGCCGCGGAAAATACGTGTCGCCGGCGACGACGGCCTCAACCAGGGTGATATATATCCGATTCGCATCAGGCAAGAAGGCTTCATAGATCTGGCCGCCGCCGATGACGAAG
>LFTP01000381.1 GCA_001513395.1 Clostridia bacterium DTU080 | reverse complement strand
CCGCCGTGTGTCCGACATGCCTCTCCCCCTGTCCCGATATTGGTCCCTACAGACTTCAAGGTCGTGTGAAACTCAGGAAAACCTCCGTGCCGTCACCATCGGACAGCGCTTTTTCGTCCACTGACATTCGTTATCTGATCCAGATACACAATTCCACTTCCATCCCGCGGTAAGTAAAATACACCGCCGGTATGGCGCACTCCTTTCTCCTTGCAAAGATATTTGCCGATCACTTTTTCAGCCAAAGCTGCCGGACGGTGTTGTCTCAGTACCGTGTTTTGCATCCTGACGGGGAGGATAGTCCTACGGCTGCACAGAAAAACCAAGCAGCATGTAGATACATGGGGGTGCAACACCGACCGTGGCCCGCTATACCCTGCGTGAGATCAGTGAAAAGGCCGGCGTTTCCATAAGCACGGTCTCCCGTGTCCTGTCCGGCAAAGGTTTTGTCAGCGATGATGCCAGACTGAAGGTACATGCGGCTATCGAGGAGCTGCGGCAACGGGCCCAGCTGAGCGTCCCAAGCCCTCTCACCGGGGGACTGATCGGCTTTTTCATCCCCGCCCCCATGAGTTACATCCCCACACAGACAGTGGTAAACCAGACTCTCACCGAAGCCATTCGCGTTCATGCGCAACGCCACGGCTGCAATCTTGTTTTCGGTACATGGAGTGCAGGCAGCGGTCCGGCCACTCCAGGGGATAAGCTCCTCAAAGAGAATCGTCTGTCCGGCGCCATCTTCGCCCGGACCCGCCTTGGGGATGAGCGGCAACTCACCGCAGCCTCATCGGGGCTGAGGATGCCCGTTGTCCTGATCAATCGCTTGTTTCATATTGAGGGGCTGATGTGTGTCGGTGTCCAGCACGAGAAGGTGGGCCAATTGGCCGCCAGGCATCTGTTGAAGCTCGGGCATGCGGCCATCGCCATGATCGGAGGCCCGCAAGACACCCAGTCTTTTGCCGGCCGCGCCAAAGGCTTTCTCGAAGAGTTGCGCAAGGCAGGTCTGGAGCCCAGACGTGAATGGATGATCACTCCGCATCTTGATCCTGACGCCGTGCGTCAAGCACTCGTCCCCATCCTTGACAGGAGCGAACGTCCGACAGCGATTTTCGCCGGCAACGACCGCCTGGCTCTTGTCGTACTGCAGGAAGCGCAAAAACGAGGTCTTGCGGTTCCCAAAGATCTGTCGGTGATCGGAGTGGACGGTTTGATCGAAAGCGAGCTGGCCATACCGGCGTTGACTACCATCAGCATGCCTTGGGCAGATATGGGGCGCCTGGCCGTGGACTTGATCGCTCAGTACGCGGTCTGTCCGCATATCAACAGCGCGACACTGACGCTTGATGTCTCACTCATTGAAAGGGAATCCACCGCACCTCCGGGGGGTTAAAAAGATGTCGCATGCCATGTGGTGTCACGTCCACGACCTTTTGGACGAAGGGCCCGATGAAGCCCTGATGCGCATGAAAGATGCGGGTCTCAACGCAGTCTCGGTAGCCGGCACCTACCACGTCGGAAGATTCTTGCTGCCGCACAACCCAAGACGCAAGGTGGTCATTCTCGAAGACGGGGTGACCTATTTTCAACCTCGGGCGAAAACCTACCCGAAACCGCTGCAACCCGTGGCCTCGACTCTTTGTGCCGGTGGCGATCCGTATGAGACCATCGCCTCTGCCGCCGCCCGCCATGACATGCACATGCGAGCCTGGCTTGTCATGCTTCACAACAGCCGCCTGGGATCGACTCAGCCGACCATGACCCTGCAGAACGCTTTCGGTGATCGCTATCTGCACGGGTTGTGCCCTAACCAACCTGAAGTCCGGGATTTCGCCATCGCTTTAGCCTCGGACGCGGCGCTTTATCCCGTGCGGGCTCTGGATCTTGAGGCCCTCGCCTTTATGGGCTATGAGCATCCCTACCATCACGAAAAGCGCGGCATGTTCCTCTCACCGCTAGACTCTTTCCTGCTGTCGATCTGTTTTTGCCCGGCATGTAGCACGCTTTTCAAAGCCAGAGGGATAAATGCCGAGATCTGCCGAGCCAAAGTGCAAAAATACATTACCGGGCGCTTAAGGGGGGATGTATCGGCTCCGGGAACCGCTGACGAAGCGCAACTGCTTGCAGCCTTTGAGGAGATCTTGGGCGAAGACGGTCTTGAAATGCTGAAGGCTCGTGAAGCGACCATTGTGACGCTAGCCAGAGCCATCCGGAAGGCCGTACGACCCGAGGTGGAAGTCATCTTGCGCACCAGCTTTTCACCCTTTTTCACCGGGGGCAAAAGCGCTTTACGTCCCGAGGCGGCGCGCAGTACCGGATTGGCTTTGATGTTCACCTTCTTCGGTGCCGAGCCACGGAGCATACGCGCCGAGGCGGAGAGGATTCACAAAGAGTGCGCTGATCAAGAACTCCATGCGGGCATCATGGCCTGCGCTCCTGACACCAATTACCCGTCCCAACTGGAGGAACGCTACCGTGCCTTGGGTGAACGATGGGCCAGTATCAGCTTCTACCATTACGGACTCATGCCGCTTTCGAATCTGGGGTGGATTAGGGCAGTCCTTGATGATTAGCGCTATGCCCGGCATTGGCTGACAACAGGAAGGTATCTTGATCGACTTATGTGAAGTATAATGCCTTGAAACGGTCCAACTGATGTTTGTTGCCATGATTCCATCTATAATTGTCTGAAGGGAGATGCGCGTCTACTATGTTGCGGTCAGGAAAGGAATTAATGATACTTGCACTGTCTTTCGTCCTGCTGTTGCATGCTACTCAGGGCCAAACAGCCGAGGCAACCGTCCGACTGGAATACTGCGGAGAACTGGCGAATCATTACGCCGATACCATGCGAGACATCATTCAACAGTTTGAGAAAGAGAACCCACACATCGTTATAGACATGGATCACCGAGGAGCTCCCGCTCAGTATGAGCCAGAGAAGCTTCCGGTAGCCATCGCTGCAGGAGTACCCCCGGATATCGCATACCTCAACGGCTTCATGACCATCGTGTGGGCAATACGCGGTGGCTTTTTGATGCCCCTTAACGAGTTGCTTCCTGCGAATACGATCAACGAGTTTGAAAGCCGCTACTTGCCCGCCCCAAAATCCGAAATGAGCCTAAACGGCGTCTGGTTCGGCGTGCCATTTCGGATGGACACCCGCGGCTTATACCTGAACGTTGACCTTTTTGAAGAAGCAGGCCTCAACTCTCAGGTGGGGCCCAAGGACATTCCGGAACTCGACGTCTATGCCGCCAAGCTGACTAGAAGGCGGGAGGACGGGCAAATACAGATCTTGGGATTTGCGCCCAACGGAAACAACTGGAGTGAGCTGTTTTGGTTGTGGGCTTTCGGCGGGGAGTTCCTCAGTCCGTCCGGAGAAGTGACCTTCACCAACGTCTCCTCTCACAGGAACGCGCTGGCATGGATTCAGGAATACGCCAATCGGTATGGACCGACTGCAAGAACAAGTACCGATGGTCTTGCAAATAACCAGGTCGCCATGCATCTCAACAGTACAACCATGCTGACCACTTTTCCGGCCACGTACCCAGACTTCGATTGGTATACGAGCCACATTCCTTCAATGCCAGGAGTGAAACCGTTTTCCGTTGGCTGTAGCCTTGGTCCTTCCGTACCTATTGGCGCCAGACACCCCCATGAAGCGGCACGTTTCGTGGCGTTCCTATCACGACCCGAGATCCAGGTGCAATGGTACCAGCGGACACATTCGCTTCCTACAAGAATAGAGGCCTTCCAGCAAGTGTTGCGTTCTATGGACGATCCGCGAGAGCGGATCCTGGTTGAACAGCTACCGGTAACGCGTACAGTCCCTTTGTTGTACCGAGACTTCCTTGCAGTTGAAAGACTGCATTTGACAGCACTGCGCGAAGGAAAGATCTCACCTCAGGTTGCACTCGAAAACATTCAACGTGATCTCGAGCTGCTGCTCTATCAGGAGTTGTTCGTTAAAGAGCAGTAGGGCGACCAAAAGGCGTCATATCATGAAATGACACCGTCCGGATACGTCTTTTCTTCCAGCGCTACCAAGGCCTGCGATGCCGTTCATCAGAGTGTTCATTGCAGGCCTCGTTTCCCTATATCACATGCATGACATCGGACTGCAAAGCCCCGAGAGGGTTGCCTGAGTTCCCAGGAAAAGAAGCACAGAAAGGAGCGACAAATATGCCCGAGGGAGTCCAAGTACAGGGCGCCAGATCGCTTTGGGATGTCTTCGATCACATCTCGGCCGGATGCTCGGCTCCGTCGATCCCTGCCACGCTGGCGGCGTGGGAGGATATGGCGGCACAGCTGCGCGCCAAGCTACATGACGCACTCGGTGTTCGTCCGTTGAGGCCCATAGAGCCGGTCGTCAAATCGTTGGGAACAACTCATTTCACCGGTTATTCTATAGAACGCCTGTCAATAGTCAGCAGACCCGGATTTATCATCACGGCTAATCTGTACCTACCGAGCGCCTTGTCCGATCCGGCACCGGCCATTCTGTGTCCCCACGGTCACAGCGGACAAAAAGGTAAAGGCCAGGAGAAATATCAGTCGCTTTATATCGGCCTAGCGCGCAAGGGCTTCGTCGTCCTTGCCCCCGATGCCATCGGACTTGGAGAACGTTGGCTTCAGGGGCACAACGGCATGGCTTCGCCCTTCTTGATCGGTACTTCTCTCGTGGGTATGGAAATCTGGGACAATATGAAATGTCTTGATGTGCTGTGTCAACGACCGGAGGTAGACCCGACCCGGATCGGTTGCATCGGCAATTCGGGCGGCGGCACACAAACCATCTGGGTTACAGCCCTTGATCAGCGTATACGCGTCGCGGTTGCTTCGGATGCCACCACGTCTTTTCGCTACAACCACGCCAAAGAGCGAAACATCTGTTTTTGCAACTTGGCTCCGGGGCTCATGGGCCACGCCGAGATGCATCACGTATTGGGCTTGGCTGCTCCGCGCCCTTTGCTTTTGGTCGGCGGATCTTTGGACAAGATGTTTCCTTGGGATCTGCAACGCAGTGTCTTTCGGCAGACCAAGCGCATATACGCCCTCTACGGGGCCGAGGAGCGGATTGCTCAGTTTATCTCCGAAGAGCCGCATGGCCTATCCCGCAAAAAACGCGAGGCGGCCTATGCGTTTTTCCTGGAGCATCTGATGGGGATCACCGATCCGGAAGCGAGCATTGAACCGAACGATGTGCAACCGCTGGCACCGGATGACCCGGCTCTTATCTGCTATCCGTCCAAACCGCCGGAGCTTCGCCGGTCCCTTGATGCCGTGATCCGTCAGGAAGCCCTACAACACCTCGCTGATTGGAAACCTCCAAAAGGCAAGGATGAGTGGCGGGCTTTCCGGCAGCAAAAGGGACGGCGCCTGATGTCTCTTCTGCTGCGAAAACATGTTGCGTCCTCACTTGGCATCCCGCAAAAACACAGCATTCTTGGCCACGATCCGTCGAAAGCACAGGAGGTCGCCATCTGGTCTGATCCTTTCACGCCGGTTCTGGGGACCCGCTCACAGCCGACAGGATCCGTCAGTGCCGCTCGGCTGATCATCGACAGTGACGGCCGGCACTCCGATTGGAGCCAGAGAATGCTAAATGAAGCGGCCAGCACGGGATGCATGGCCCTAGCGGTCGATCTGCGCGGTTGGGGTGAGTTGCGCGCACGGGAGCTGTCAGAGGACGGAGCGGAAGATGAATGGGTAGCGGTGCAAAAAGGGTTGGGCTATGACGTGCCTTTGCTGGGTCTGCGTCTGCAAGATGCGCTTGAGGCTTTGCAATGGTTGAAGGATCAAGCGGGAGACATTCACGTGGAGTTGTACGGACGAGGACTGGGCGCCGTGATCGCCCTTTTGGCCGGCGTAATGAACGACACAGCAAATTCGGTATACCTGGAGCACCTACCCGCCTCGTTGATACCTCCCGCCGATCATCCGCGCCGGGATTTCGTATCACTGTGTGCTCCGAACCTGATTTCGCAAGTCGGTGACGTAGTCCATCTCATCGGTCTGTTAGCCCCGCGTCACTGCCGAGTAGTATCGATTATGCCGGATACTCAGTTTCTCTGGTCCGAAGAAAAAGCCGTGGCCCCGGCATGGGCCTGCTACGAGGCTGCCGGGGCACCGGAGGCTCTATGCTTTTGACCGACGGAACGTGAGGGTTGTCTCCCAGCCGTTCCATGGATCGCTATCGCCATATGTCTCTTTTAGAAGACGACCCGAGACGGCGGTATCAACAAGGTCGCCGTGCCCGTGTGTACTTCAAAGACCATACGCAACTTCACGTTCACGCCTTGGATGCGGATCAGCAACGTGTTGCGGAAATCATACTGGGGATGGCCGGGGGTCTGTCCGAGTATATACTCAAACGGCGCATCGGCCCCGAACCAACCTCGCAACCACAGTTCTTCGCCGCTTTGCCACTCCAGACAAATCGGAGTATTGCTCACACCTTTTCGGGCATGAGCCAAGAAACCGAAGACACCGGTCCGCGGCAGCTCATGCGTGGTGATATCCACCGGTTCACCGGGACACAGCACCGTGGCCGGACCGTAAGGATGAACAAGACAGGTGAACAGATGTGGTGTGTCGGCCGTGTAGACATCCTCGACATGTAGCAGCGGCGCTTGGAGGACGATACGTCGCTTGAGTACGACACCGTCACCTTCCGATATGGTCGCTTCGACCTGCCGCCGGCCAAGATGCGCGTCAAGCTTGGCCTCAGTTACCTTCTGCGTCGGACGATCATTGATCAGTACAGTGCTGTGACCAAACGCGCCGCGGCAGTAGGCACGGTACTCTTGGACGGAATAGCCGGCGGTGCCCAAATCGGCAATGATCGGTTGACCGTGGGCGCTGAGTCCGAATGAGAGCTTGTCGCAGTGATCGTGTCCTCCCAGGGAAGGCCCCGCTTTCAGGTAGGCGTGAAACGTGCCTTCCCTGACAAACGCCACACCCGTGGCGGGAAGCAGAACACTCTCCGGCGCCTTCGGCTCAGCATCGATGCTATCCGGACCGAAGGCCAAAGCCGCCAGGCTGCTCCGTGTCGGCTGACCGGCATTGATCGCCGCCAGCACAGAGTGCAGCTGTCTGTCATCCAAGACCCCGGCCCCCATCTCGTATACATGGCGATACAACGTCAACTTCGTGCGCCGCGGCGCTCCCAGGTCGCCAAAGACCGGCAAACGCAAGTGCTCATCGCACATTTCGGCCGGAGCCATCAGCATGCGAATCAAGCGATACTCCAAATCCGCCGGCTCTTCGGGCATCGACAGTTCTTCGCTCATCTTCCAGAAGGCGTAGACCGACAACAGCGGACAGACTGAGTAGAAGTGGTAAAACTGCGTTCCTTCACGCCAAAAACCGTCGATCTCTCCCGTTTCGCTTCGGGCCAAGCCGTTTTTCATCATGGCCAAAAAGCCACCCGTGGGGTGGTACAATGCCGTGTCCACCCAGTCATCACGCCGGGCGATCCTTCCGCCAAACAAAAGCCCCGCATCGACATAACACGTCATGTTGTGAGCTCCGCGCTTTTCAAGAAATCTAATCTGATACGGCATGGCTTCTTCAAAGACGCCCTTCACCACGCTCTCGTGCAAGGCATCCGTATAGATCGGGGTGCCTTGCAAAAGGGAGCAGGTGTTGGCGATCAAGGCGAGTACCTGTGCGTCGTACAGTGGCTGAAAATACAACGCCTCGGAGTTGTTGCCCTCTCGGAGCTCACTGTGTGCGAACATCTCGATGGCCTTTTGAAGTCCGGCCACGGCCCAGTCGCCGAAACGTCGATCTCCCTCAAGCCTGTACAGCAAGGCCATGCTGCGCATCAGACGGTAGGTGCGCTCGTGGACGAGCAAAGCCCACGCCCTGCGGTACTCCTCGTCGTTCCACGTCTGTTGATTGGACGGGTCGACGAAATCGCGGCCTCGCCAGGGATCAAAGATGAGATGCTCGCCGGAGACCGGAGAGTAAAAGCTGTGCCGCCAACCGATACGTTCGATAGGAAGCGAAGGCTCATCCTCAAGCACGGGTCTTGCCTCCCGAAGCAACAGTCGGTAGCATTCAGCCGCCCAATTCAGCTCATTGATCTTGCGCTTGATCTCCTCCAGGCACTCGCCGCCCCAGAATATGGGTGGCCAGACGTCCTCCAGCACAGTACCCCGACTGTGCGGTGATAAGACATTAGGCCGCGCGGGTGCTCCGTACATGTATGTCATGTCACCGATCTCCTTTGTCTTACTCTATCTTGGTGTTCTAAGCAGTTCCTCAACGGCTCCCCGAATGCCTTCGAGCACTGGCCTGGGATCGGCGAGCCCTTTCCAAACGGGACCCAACGCGTTGTTGATCATCGTGGCGATCTGCGGAAACTCCGCATGTTGATTGGGCACCATCCGTCCGACACTCAAGGCGCCGATAAACGGTCTCATATCCGTGATGCCCACCGCGGGGTAGTTGCGTACGTTACCCGTCACGGAACGCCGCGGCTGGACAATGATACCCGCCCGTGAATGCTGCTCTGCCACCTCTCGGCTCATGTAGTATTTCAAGAACCGCCAGGAGGCCTCATGGTGTTTGCTCTGCGCCACGATACCGACTGGAATAGGCTGGATCGTGGTTCCCGGCCCGGCAGGACCTTGAGGAAGGGCCGCTACGTCAAAACCAAAGGTGGCCTGCGAGCCAAAGTCGATCATGGACGGAGGAATATCTACCCCCATGCCGCACCGGCCCTGGTACCACGGAGTAGTGGAGTTTATGATGATCTCCTCCACCAGAGCCTGCTGCACAAACCGGATGGCCCGCAGCCCCGGCTCTTCGACCAAGCGAAATGTCGTGTACTCTTCATCAAAGAGCTCAGCACCGGCCTGGAACATGAAGGGCAGGAATTTTTGCTCCACGCGTGTATCCGTCCAGGAACCGTAAACGTCGACTTTTCCATCACCGTCGATATCCCGACGGAGCCTCTTGCCCGCCTCATAGAAAGCATCCCAATTCCAGCTCGCATCCTGCCAATCCTTGCTGGGATACTGCAGACCAGCTTCATCAAACAGGTCGGTATTGAAAAACAAGACATACGTAGAGATCCGTTGTGGCATGGCGTAGATGCGCCCGTTCAGACTGACCGACTCCAAAACCGCCGGGAAAAAGTCACTCACATCCAGTTCCCGATGGACCCGATCGGTGATGTCCAAGAAGATGCCTTGTCGACAAAACGAGTACAAGTTGGAGGGGTGAAGATCGATAACATCCGGAGGCGTACCGCCTGCCACCCGGACCAGAGTCTGTTGGGCAACGTCCCGGTAAGGCTTGATCTCAAGTTCTATGCGAATATCAGGATTGGCTTTTTCAAAATCGGCGATCAACGACCTGGCCAATTGCTCATCCTTAGTCACGAAAAACGACAAGAAGTGGATAGTCACTTGCCCAGCGGATGAGACCAAGCCCGACATGAGAACAAGCAGCACTGCAAGAAGCGACAATTTCCATCTCCTGATCCGCAAGACAATCTCCTCCTTTAAGATCGGCTCTTGTCTCAGATCTTCTACGCTGAACCGGCTTTGACCGCCCAGCTTTCCGGCGTCAACCCCAGACGCATTGCTCCCCGATAGCTGATCTCCTCCAAAGTGTCAGCGTCTGCAGGCAGCGTAGCTCTTTTCACCAAAGCCGCCTCGGGATAAGAAAACGGCGCATGCGTGCCAAACAATAGATGTCGGCCGCCGCTTTCTTCAACGATCAAGGCAAGATCCTTGTCCAGTCCCTGAAAATAGACCTCGGCTAAGGACGTATCCGCATACCAGGCAGCGTCGCGCAACTCCGTGCGCCGCCACAGAGGTGACTGAGCAATGCCTCGCGCGTTGGTGACTATGATCGGCGTGTCGGGATACGCCGCCACCAAACCGGCGATAGCCGCCAAAGGCACCCCCCGGGCGGGATCCAGGTGATGGCGCTGCCGCATATCCTCGATGCGATGAGGTATCTGCACCGGCAGGCCCCGCTCACGGCAAGCGGCCACCACACGTTTTGCCAAGGGACCGTCGATCTCGTAACCGTGATACTCAGGAAACAGGCGCACGCCCTTCATGCCCAGCTCTTCATGACAGATCCGCAGGTCATCTTCCCACCTGGCATAGGTCGGATTAATGGTAGCCATGGGAACAAACACGTCCCGATAAGGCTCGACAGACTCAGCCAGACGCTCGTTGGCCGGTTGCGCGTTACGATGGAGGATGGCCTCGATCTGCGATACGGCAGCTCCGGCCACACCCGCCTTGCGCAGACGCTCTGTCAGCTGTTGTGGCGTGCTGTCCCGCAGGGAGCGGAAAGGCCATGAACCTACCCAGGCATTGATATCGAAAATCATCCGGCCACTCCTTCCTGTCCTGATTCGATCTTTGCCAGCGGCTGCTTGCCCTGAGCGGCCAACAATCGTTCAGCGTTACCCCAGAAGATGAGATGACGCTGTTCTTCCGTCAAAGATGCTCCTATGACCTTACCCACACATCCAGCCATAGTCCCGTCGGTACCGAACAAGACCCGTTGAGCGCCTAACTCGGCAACGGCAAATTCCACCTGTCCGTCATCGAGATTGGAACCCGAGACATCGACATACACATTGGGCGAAGAGTCTCTTAAGGCCCTTAAGGTCCATTCCCAGTCTCCACCTCCGCCGATGTGTGCCATTATGAACATCGTTTCCGGAAAACGTTGGCTGACTTCGGCAAAATCCGCGCCGTGAGAAAGCCGAGGTTGTTCCGCCTTCGTCCGGGGATCCGTCACGTATCCTGCGTGGACTAGAATCGGAACCCGACGTTGCGTGCACAACTCGATGACCGGCCATACCGCCGGATCGTTGATCTTGTACTGATGATACAACTTGACCCCGATCATACCGGCATCCAAGCAGCGCTCGATCTCCGCGCATGCCTCCCGATAATACCCGGGCACCACAAAGCACAGACCCCGGATGCGCTGCGGGTACCGGCGCATGGCCGCCAAAACGGCGTCGTTTCCGGCCCGGATCTCCTCCAAGGACCCATAACGTGCCGTGATGGGACGGGAACACCAATACTCCGTGATCCCCAGCATCTCTCCTGCCTCAACCAATCGCTGGGAAGAAAGCTCCTCCTCCCTTCCCGCACGCACGTGACAGTGCGCGTCGATCTTGGGCCTCTTTAGTTCTGCTGCGATATCAACCACGTGCTATCACCTTCCTTTGCCACCGGTGTGACCGGTTACTGAGACTAAACGTAAATGACTCTATCTGATTATTTGATTCTGCCTAAGCGACCGTTTGCCTCTAATTTCTTTCAATAGATAGGCGGAAAGAGGGTGACCTGTCCTCTCCCTATCCTACAGTCCATATAGAGGAAAACAAGGAGAAACAGGGAATTATTGTATTACCTTTCACAATGAAGCTTCTATCTTCATTGTTTATAGCAACATCACAGCGTTTCGATGCGTATTACTGGATTGATTGCCCACTCGAAAATCGAAGGAGGAATATTCATGACCTTTCGAAGAAGAATGGTTGCCAGTTCGGTGTTGTTATCGATCGTTGTCTGCCTCGGAGTCTTGGCTCAGAGCCCACCCACCGTATTGCGGGTCTACACAGATGGCTCAGTGGAGTACATGGAAAGCACTCGGGAATTCTTCAAGCGATTCGAGGAACTGAACCCGGACCTGAGGATCGAGATTGAGACCGGCAACCTGGATAAGTTCCTGGTCATGTTCGCCGCAAACCAGACGCCTGATGTTTTGCGCCTCTATGGTCAGTATGTACCGGAGTACGCCGCCCGCGGCCTCATTCAGCCTCTGGAGCCTTTCCTGGCTCGCTCCGATATCCGCAAAAACCTTTTCTTCCCGGTGCTCGTCGAAAACAGCCTCAGCTACAAGGGTGAGTTGTACAGCATCTCGTGGGGTTTGGCGGTCACGTCGCTGTTTGTCAACATCGACCGCTATGAAGAAGTCGGATTGTCCATGCCGGACGCTTCTTGGCGCTGGGAAATCGAAGGCGTACAAGCTGCGAAACGCCTCAGTCGCGACGTGGACGGTGACAACATTCTCGATCAATACTTCTTCCAGCCGATCTACGGCGGTACCAGCTCCTATGCCTTTATGAACATGGCGGGCTGCGATATATTCAAAGGCCCCTATGAGTACACCGGTGATTCCGATGAGGGGGTAAAAGGACTGCAGTTTTTGTACGAACTCATGAGCGTACATCGGGCCATGCCGGCACCCGGGGCTCCCGGCGGACCTTGGGATCTGCCCGTCGGACACGCCGCTTCTCGTATCGACGGCAGCTGGTATGTGACGACCATGCTTCGGCACCAGCCGCCCTTTGAATGGGGCATCGCTACGATGCCTTCATTTGAAGGTGAGCGCGGGACCAGCATCTGGCCAGAGACTCCGTGGACCATACCGACGGGCGTGCCCAATCCGGAGTTGTCGTGGCGCGTCCTGGAGTACATCGCCAGCGTCGAAGGTCAGCAGCACGTCACCCTGTTAGGCCTGGCCATGCCGCCTCTGCGACTGGATGTCGCCCGCACGACGTTTGCTAAGACGTACCCGATGATCATGACCAGCAACATCGTAGACTTGGCCTTGGCACCGCGCACACAGACCATTCCGGTGTCTCCGGCGTCAGCTCGATCCTTGCTGGAAGGAGCCATCAACTCCGTAATGAACGGACGGGAACCCGCTCAACAAGCTCTGGCCAGGATCCGGCCTCAAGTGGAAGTCATCATTGCCGAGTTTATCGAGAAAATGGTGGTGCGTTAGGGTGGGCTTGTCAGAGTACCCAACTGACCAAACGGACTCACCTGCTGCAAGCTGAAGGTGGTTCTGGCCCCGCAGTGACGGAGCCAGCCGAGTCAGTGGTTTGGCCGTCTTGCTTACCGGGCGTGCGTGTTTGTTAGACCGCACGAAATCAGGCGGCCAAGCGTTCTTCGTGTTTTCCGCAGTATCGTCCACAACATAAGATGTGCGTTACTGCCGGCCACGACTCGAGGGATACGCAGACAAACCGACATTCCTTGTTGGGTTTCGGAAAGCGAAGTGGTGTATCAGCCGCTATTGGCTTTCGGTCCTGACCCGTCGAAAGATCCGCAGCCTTCGCTCTTTGTCCCCTGAGCTTTGGCTGGGTAATCCGGGCTCCAATGAAGGCGTTTGGTCCCCGGCAGTGCGATAATGTT
This sequence comes from Clostridia bacterium DTU080, assembly GCA_001513395.1. Lineage (GTDB taxonomy): Bacteria > Bacillota > Limnochordia > DTU080 > DTU080 > DTU080. The sequence goes on along the minus strand of LFTP01000381.1, from coordinate 5,740 downwards.
CCCCCGCCTACGGGAAAAAATGGTATCCTGGCAGATGGACTCGTCCTATCGTCTGCGCAACCTCGTTGTACGACATCGTAGCTTGGAGTTATCACCTCGAATAGGTTGACAACTCTCCGTGAGTCCCGAACTCCGGTCAGACAGAGTTTCGTAGCGCCACTCAAATGCAGCCTCGTTGGACGGGAGGAACCCATGAGCATGGACGATTTAGAAACACTGCTCAAACGAATTGCATGTGCGTTGGAGAGGATCGCCGATCATCTTGACAACGGCATGGGCGCTGCTGATTCCCAAACAAATCCCATTGAGAACAATGCGAATTCCGAAGATGAACCGTCGGAAGACGATTCGAACGTTTCCGTTCTGGAACCTTTCCTCAACGCTAAGGGGATCACGATAAAGGCCTTGCCTGCTGAAGATCCCGCTGATCAAATCATCGACAGTCTTTCGTTATATCTGGGTGAGCGCTACGAGGCACTTTCCAGTCTATTGACGAAGATTAAGAGAGCAATGCAAACAGGAAACTGGATTACCGAGAGCCTGAGAGGTCGGTCACAACAGGATATCGGTTCGGCTTGCCAATTCTGCACGCGACTTCATGAAGTTGCATTCCTTGAGCAGTATCAATACTCTCGGTCACCCGTTTATCTGATTAAGGCCAAGACCACAACGCTTCCGAAAGCACAGCACTTCTTTGCCGGGCAGTGGCTGGAGAGGTTTATCCTTCAGAAAGTGAAATCCGTCCATGCAACGGTTTCATCAGAGACAACCGAGCCATTGCCTCTGGAGTATATGATTAACCCCCAGATCGTTCTACCCAACGGAGATGATTTCGAGCTCGACATCATTGCCGCGATAGGTTCCCACGTCTACTGGATCGAGGCCAAGTCCGGTGACTACCAGCAACACGTTGCCAAGTACTCGAAATTCGCCCGCATCCTTGGGCTTGACTATGACCATTCTTTCATGGTTCTGGCGGATGCGCCACACGATCGTTGTATTGCACTATCATCTTTGTTCTCAATGACAGTGTGCAACCCGAGCAATTTTGAGGAAACTCTATTGGCAATCGCGCGTAACGACATCTCCCGGCAAGCCTCCTCAAGCGGCGGACTGTCACCCACCGTTACGAATTGACGTTGGACGGAGTAAGCGTTCGAGGATCGGTAAACGGAATTTGGTGCCCGTCTTTCAAAGATGCTGCGCACCGTCTCCTACCCCTGTCTTCCGGACCGGAGGTGACCCAAGAAGCGAAAACAACGTCCGAATGCGTTAACCGGGGGTGGGTCAATTTCCAATCGGCGCCAAGTGAGTCAATTCAAAACCGGCGTTGACACAGTTCTTATTGTGCCAGAAACGAGCGCATAGCCGAAGCCCTGAGATGTTTTCACAAGCAATGGAACGGCATTGTTGCCTGACGTCGCTTACAAGGATGTCTGGCCGAGCTGCAGTGCCGAGAGACACATTAGCCACATCTATGCCGAACGTCTTCGCAGCCAGCCTATGGCACGGGGGTAGTAAGGAGTGGAGGCGATGGCCGGACTGCGCGTCATGAAGACCAACGGTGTCTCGTTTGCCCAAGCTTATCTTCAGAGTCAGCCCAAGGTTGCACTACGGCTTGATTCGAGTCTACTCAATCACTTGGGAACCGAGATCGAGTGTCGAAAAGAAGCATCGCATGAAGTTTTTGACGACTTACCGGTCTTGCGAGGCTACGACAGTCCGTTGACTGTCAATGGCTACTTGGGATCTAGCCTACCCCGCTTCGCATAGCGATGAGTCTGCAGGACGGAGAGAGCCTCCTCATCCTGACCTGATCCTACGAGAGATTACAGATAGAATGTAACCACAAGCGCATCATTAAGGCATCATTTGATACTCTCCTGCCAGCGCTCGCTTCCCTCAGGCTGTTTCAAGCGTGAGTGAGCCAGGAGGGTACTGGAGGCCACTTGCTGACATGCACCATCTCAGGATCCAGCACGCGTCCCCCGCGAACAGTGGAAACGCACACGGATTCCCAGTCAAAAGAAAACACCACCCTGAAATCATCCAATTCCAGTAGCCATCGCGGACCCGCATGTATGAGGGGTTCAGACCTTGGGTGCAGCACCGGATCGTTACCGAGGCGAATCAACTCCTCCCGCAGCCTCTCTTGTTGCTCTGCTGAAAGAAAACGGATTTCCTGACACGCTCGGTCAGAAACGATTACAGACGCTCCAGAGACTCTCCACCGAGCCCCCCAAGCAAGGTCATCTTCCCCTCGCCGGACGCGATACCAATCTTGCGAACTTATCGTTTTCATCCTTACGACTCACCCTCCGGGAGAATACGGTAGATTCCTGACGGTCCGGACCTGAGATTTTGGAGCGCCACCCAGACGTACTTGCCATCCCAATCTAATGCCCGAACGTATCGAAAATCCTTAGGCAACCGATATATCACGAAGTCTTTGGTTTCCGGGTTCAAGCGAGCGATCTCAGCTGGGCGTGTGTACAGACCAATCCACAAGGACGAACCATCGTAAGCTAACGCACGCACACATGAAGACAAGGGATGTAGGGAGTGCGAAGTGTACAAGCCACTCTCTCTGTCGACGCGGACAACCTTGGCAGGCATCGTATCGAAACCCTGCCAGATGTGCTGGCCATCAAACGCGAGCGGATCACCGAGAATGAGGGACGGCTCAAGGCGGATTACCTGCCGCACTTCTCCAGTCGTAGCGTGGACTTCTATCAGGGATGCAGGACTTGAGTAAATGCTTACCCAAATGCTTTGGCCGTCGAAACAGAGTGAACGCACGGAATGCGAAGGGGTGTCAGGAAGCGCGACTTCCTCATACTCCCCAGTCTCTTTGTCAACTGCGAGCAATCGACCAGGATCGTTGTACACTCCTATCCAGATACGGTCAAATGCAGTTGTACAGACATACGCGAATGCTTTTTCGCGTACGCCTTCGGAACGCCCCCGCACCCACAACTCTATTGTCTCGTGTGATCCGTACAAGGGATCAAAACGAGTAAGGTGTCCTGATGAATGAGATATCCACAAGTATCTACCGTCATAGCACAAGCAGTGCAATCCACCGGTATCAGGTATCTGTATCTTTTCATATTCCAGGCTATCTGGATCCATTCGTATCAACAAGCTGGGTCTGATGGAAAAGCCCGCCCAGACGTACCCTCCCCCAACAGTCAGAGTGTGCACATTGATTGATCGGTCGTCCAAGATCTTCCCTACGTTTCCTGGCAGAAGTGCCGTTTCGTGTACCGCCATGCGGCCGATACTGGCATGGGCCCTGATTTCTTCCATAGTAATGGATCAGTCCTTCCTGACACGCGCGACCGAGGGGGATCCTTTCGGCCGCACTTCATTGCCGATACCACTGGTACAACTGCTGTGGGCTCAGAGGGTTCAACTCAATCAATATGGCGTTAATCCGTTGCTTCAGAGACTCGGCGATCACCCGTGCTGATTGCTCCCGCCTGATGAGCCGCGACCATGCGTCAGAGAGAATTCGTTTGATCGAAGTCATTTTCTCATGACGAGGCTCCAGACGACCATACTGCCCGAGTGCGGCCACCCATGCAATATCGTTGTTGAACGGTGGTTCGGTTCGTTTCAGATATAGCGGGGATGTACCGATAGACCGTCGCGATGAACCGAGGCCCGCCCTTGTGTTCTCTAGATGGACTTCCTCCCCCGCCATATGGACAAGGAACCTCCAAGCGGCGTCGGGATGATTGGTTGTCATCGACATCGCGTGCGCTGGGCCCTCAACGAGCACGGCGTAGTCCTTCGCTTTCGGCGGAAGTGAAAGATCCCAGTCATACGGCATTCTATCAGCGTACCTTACAATGGCGCCATGGGCTGAGATCCACATACCCAGTTGACCAGCTAAAGCCATGTCGTGCATCCTGCTGTAACCGTAGCTGGGGTACATTGTGCCCGGCGCAGATAGAAGCGAGTTCTCCACCCATTCGAAAACCTCGATGGCTTCCGAATCACCTAGCAACGTCCGGGTTCCATCTTCACTGAAGTAGTCCCCACCGTTGGACCAGACGAAACCCGGGAATACCGTATGGGCGAGTATGCTCATCGTCCCATATACGGCGACCTGATCTGCGTCTGTCCTACGAACCAGTTTTCGAGCTGCATCAGCAAACTCGTCCCACGTCCAATCTCCGTTCCGATACCTTTGCGCCGGGTCAGGAATTCCGGCCTCGGAGAAATACGTGCCATTGTAAAACAGAACCCAAGGATTCGTGCGGTCAAGGATACCGTAAATCCTGCCTCCAACGCGATAGATCGCTGCTGGCCAATAGTCATTGGGAGAGACTGCCGGGTCACTTTCGAAGAACCGGTCGAGTGGCTGCAACAGGTCGGCAGCAACGAAGTCTATCATCACACCGCTGGTGATCATCACCACATCGGGCGCTTGACCCGCAGCAAACATTACCACCAACCCATCATCGGACAGGGGCCAAATCAACTCCACTTGGATATCCGGGTTTTCCTGCTGGAAGTTCGCAATATGCTCCGATACAAGCTGCTGGACTTCTGAACCACCTACGGTGTATCCATAGGCAAGCTTAACACTCTGCGCAACTGTCGACACCGTAACAAAAACGCTGATTGCACCAATGACCAGCAATAATATTTTCTGATTAAAGCGTCTTTTTGGTTTGCGCATCTCTGTGTTCAGGGTAGAGGTATACATTGCAGGGTCACCTCCGTGTCGTTTATACTTGAGCAACCGTAAGATAGCAGAATCCGATTTCACAGTGAATGTCTTTTTCAATCATAATTGGGACTATCCGATCACACCCTGACATCCCCTGTGGAAAAGCAATGCATATCAGGCTTGAAAACGAGTCATTGATGTCGTATATGATGGTGCGAGTCTAGGTATGCGCCTTCATGAAAGGCATCCTCGTCGCGTCGGTTTGAGCAGGCATAAGCAAGCAGGCTCCCTTTCCCTTCTTGTTGGTAATCAGCAGCCTGAGTATTGGGCTTTGTTTGATTCTCGTCGCCGCCACCGTAAAGCCATGAAGGCTCTGCTTCAACAAACGATCGAACATGGTTTGAGGTCCGGGCTCATTGACCTGAGACACATCGCCATCGACGGAACGGAGATCACCAACGCCTAAAGGAACAAGGCGATGAGTTACAAGCGTCCGGTCTAAGAGGAAGAACGACTTACAAAAGAGATCGGCAAGTGGTTCTGAGACTGTTATGCAGCAGACCGATTCGAGGACGATTATCGCGGTGACCGCTGTCCCGATGAGAGCTCCAAGGAGATGGAGGAGCGTCGGAAACGCCCTGAAGCAATCAAAACGGCAAAGATGCTATGGAAGCGGAAGCCCGTGCAAGGTGTTACAGCGCGTGAAATCTGACCGCCTGACGGCTCTCACGCATGAAATAGACGCATGGGCTACCAGTAGCTCGACAGAACACTCCTGTCGTCACCGCTCCGGTGCCGAAACTCGCAAGGGGACATGCCGACGAACCGCTTGAACACCTTGCTGAAGTAGCAGGGATCCTCAAAGCCGACACGTTCGGCGATCTCAGTGACTGTCATCGATGAACTGACTAGATACTGACGTGCAATACCTAAGCGCATCTTCAAGAGATAGCGGTAGGGAGAGACTCCTAGTTCGTTGCGGAAGCAACGTTGAAGATGACTTCCGCTGCAACCGGCCGCTGACGCTATATCTTCATTTCGGATATTTCGATTGTAATG
>LFTP01000329.1:6786-14863 GCA_001513395.1 Clostridia bacterium DTU080 | reverse complement strand
GATCAGTGGTCCAATATCTTGGCCGGAGCTGATCTCATCCGTCGAAAAGAAGGCTCCGATGCCTACGGGTTAACACTCACCCTACTGACGACCAGCAGCGGCAAGAAGATGGGCAAGACGGAAAGAGGCGCCATCTGGCTGGATGCCGAAAAGACCAGCCCGTATGAGTTTTACCAGTACTGGAGAAACGTGGCGGATGAGGATGTCAAAAGGCTCTTGGCTCTGTTCACTTTCTTGCCCATGGAGGAGGTAGAACGGCTGGGTTCGTTGAAGGGTGAAGAGATCAACGAGGCCAAGAGAGTCCTGGCCTATGAAGTGACTCGGATCGTCCACGGCACCGAGGCGGCTGAAGGAGCCAAAGCGGCTGCCGAGGCCGCGTTTGGCGGCTCGGGAATCCTGCCGAGTGAGATGCCGAGCACTCAGATCAGCAAAGAAGAGGTCACCGCCGGTATGTCGGTTCTGGATCTGCTGCTCAAATCCGGTTTGGTGTCCAGCAGGAGCGAGGGGCGGCGCCTGGTCGACCAAGGCGGGATCTACGTCAACGATGTAACCGTCGAGCGGGCCGATCAGCCGATCAGTCTGGATGATTTTTCGTCAGGGCGAATGGTTCTGCGAAAAGGAAAGAAGGTACATCATCAGGTCATTATTGCCGATTAGAAGGGGGCCCGGCCGGTGAATCCGATTACCGTCTTTACGAAGCCGTGGAAATGCAGTATCGCTGAGATCGGTGAGAAGCTGGCTGCCTTTGGCGTGGATGGTCTGGAGCTCCCGGTCAGACCGGGCTATCCGGTTACACCGGAGAACGCGCTGGTTGAGCTGCCGCGGGCGGCCAAGGAGCTTGAGCGCTATGGACAGCGGATCTACAGCGTGGCGGCCACCGCTGACGAAGAGATAGTCGCCGCTTGCGGAGCCGCCGGGGTGCCGATCATCCGGGTCTGTGAACCCGTGGACCTTCAGATAGGTTACATGGAATCCGTTCGCCGCATCCAAGAGCGTTACGAGAAACTGGTGCCCGCCTTGGAGCGACACGGGGTCAAAATCGGTGTGCAAAACCACTGCAACAGGTTTATCGGCAGTGCGATCGGGGTCATGCACCTTATTGAGAGATTTGATCCTGCCCATGTAGGCGCCGTGTTGGATGTTGCTCATTGCGGATTGTCCGGAGAGCCTGAGGATATGGCTCTGGATATCGTCTGGTCTCATCTGTGCATGGTCAATTTCAAGAGCGCTTTTCGCATGCGGACCAACGGGCCGGAAGCTGAAGAGGCGGCTTGGCGAATCTATTGGACGACCGGCCCGCACGGTTATGTGTCATGGCGCAAGTCGATCCGCCTGCTGCAGGAACGGGGCTTTTCGGGTCCGCTGTGCTTGACCGCCGAGTACAGTGACCCGAGCGCACGGGGTGATCTAACGGGTGATGCCGTAGATCGGCTCGTCCGTGAAGACGTGGCCTATCTGCGATCCCTTTTGACCCCTGCGGACAAGAACTGAGATCAGAGTCAGGCCCAGTTGCGGGTGATGGCGGAGTATACTCAGGATGAGCATCAGACGGCGACGAAAGACAAACGGGCCTGAGTGTCGATGGTACAACAAAGAGCGCCAGGCCAAAAGCAGTCGGGTGTAGGATATCTGACGCTCGCTTTCCCGACAGCGCGGGCACAGTTGAGGGCTTGAGGTGATTTCGGTACACCATAGGCATCGTACGTGTGTATTCATGATGTGATCCCCCGGTTTCTAGCGGGCTACAATATTGCATGCATGGTGATGTGTTTTTGTGATATGAGAACCAGGAGAATGCAAAGGGGAAGAGGCTGGCGGAGTGGATAGTATTTTCTCGTTCATGTTGTTGGCGAGGCTGTTGGGGCATCCGCTGGCGGCTCTGGTCATAGTGCTGGTCGTCTATTGGGCGGCCAATCGAAGTCTTTCAGGATGGCTGCCCGGCATCACGCGCTCGATAGGCCGGGCGGCTCAGATTCGCAGATTACGTAACACCGTAGCCCTCAATCCCGCCGACGCGAAGTCTTTGATGGAATTGGGCGTGCTTCTGTTTGAAGCGGGACGCCCCGATGAGGCTGTGGTCCCTTTGGAGCAGGCCGTAAGCAAGATGGATGACCACGCTCACGCTCTTTATTACCTCGGTGCGACGTATGCGGAGCTGGGCCGAGGTGCCGAGGCGTCGGAGGTCTTGCGAAAGGCCATCGCCTTAAGGCCTGAAGTGGCCCATGGCAGGCCCTATGTCTATTTGGTTCAACTGACCGACGTGGCAAAGACCGCGAGCGCGACGGCTGAGGAGATTGAGACGTGGACTGCGGATGCTTTGCGTTACGGCGACGCTGAGACTTGCTATCGCTTGGGGACTGTGTTGGTCCAGGCCAAAAAGAATGAAAAAGCCCGGCGGGCCTTTTCAGAGGCGGTCGATCATTACCGGCGCAGCCCGGGTTTTGTCCGTCGCACCGCTCGCATCTGGGCCCTGCGCTCTCGGATGAGTCTGCGAAAGCTCGGCTATGGTCCGGACGGCGGCAAGAAGTAAAGGCCAGGCTTTTGTCATGGTTTTCCAATCAGCCCGGCCTTATCGTGTACCGCTTGTCTTCAGGCAATAGCATCGGTTTTGTCATCTGGTTCCGTTTTGGTTCGCATCTCTTCTCTCCATTCGGCGAATTGTTGTTCAAAACCGGCTCGTGTCTTAAAGGCGTAGGTAAACTGAGTTGGTTTTACGCCGGCTGCATGAGCCAAGGCCGTAGATGTCATCTTTGAGATGTCTTTGCCTTCTTCAATCAGCTTTTGAGCCGTATTAAAGACACGTTCGATAACCACCTCACGGGGCGCGCGACCGCTGGCCGGCTGCCAGTCGTGTGTGGTACGGGAACGTTCGGCCTCCTCATCGGCCTTTTCGTCTTCATCGATCTTATCCGTAATCAAGCGTTCGAGACGAATGATACTGACCCTCATTTCCTCCAGCATGTCGCGAACACTGTGCACGTCCATCCGCAAATTTTGCAGTTCCATGCCGATTCCTTGTCGTAGCGCTTCCGAGATAGCCGTGGCTTCCGATTGAGAGTAATCACGGCTTCCGAGACCGGCCAGCAGATCAAGAATTCCCAGCAGTCCGGCGGTGAGCCGTTCGCCGATCAGGCGATGCAGATCGTCCGGGTTGTGAGATCCACTGTCGCGAAACACAGGCATTGTCATTCTCACCCTCTCAAATTTTGGAAAAACCGTCACCGCATCAGGCCCGGCGGGAGGCGCCTGACGTCGGTGAAGGACGGTGTGGAACGAACTTGAACGAAAACCCACGATTTACGTTGTCGATTAAATGATGAGCCGACATTAAACAAGGCAGCGTCTAGGTTCATTGGGTTACGGCAAAAGTGGCACATAAGCTAATGGAAACTCCAAGAAACGGAACTGAGCAAGCCGATAGCTGTCCCTCATCTGTCTGTCTATTCGCGTTTATCATATCACATTTTCAATCGCGTTCCAGTATGTAACAAAGGCTTGACAGTCGATTTTCGCGACCCAACTTCGTTTTGTGCAGACGGCCCGGGAGAAGGAGAAATAGCGCCTTTCCCGTAGTGAGAAAGCACGGTATGGCAAGGATGCTAATCGGGATTTGGTGAGCTATTTTGAGCGGATACTCCACGGCAGGAGGAGCGAGTTGGTGTGACCATTCCTTTTGTGCATTTGGCGGATGTCCACCTGGGACGGCTGCAAGCCAGCGGCCTTTCGGGGGATCAAGTGGCTCAGAGGCGCTTGGATGCCCTAATGACCTTGCGGCGATGCCTGCAACATGTGCAGGAGGCCCAGATTCCTTTACTCTTAATTGCAGGCGATTTGTTTGAACATAATACGGTATCAAAAGCCACCGTCCTCGAGGTGCGGGATTTTTTGGGCGATCTGACGAAGACGAAGGTCTTCATTGTGGCCGGGAATCACGATTATGCGGCAACGGATTCGTTTTACCGCACTTTGCGCTGGCCGGACAATGTCCATCTCTTCTTGGATGACTGGGACAGCGTGCGACTGGATGAACTCGGCGTCACGGTGCATGGCTGTGGTTTTCAGGAACCGGATGTCAGCGTTCCGGTCCTCCGGGATTACGTGGCCGGCAGCGAAAACGCGGACATGCTGCACGTGGTGCTGTTGCACGGCGAGTACGTATCCGGCGCCGCGTCATCGTCCGTCTACCTACCTGTGTCTCAAGCCGATCTGGAAACCAGTCAGGCTGACTATGTAGCTCTCGGGCACTATCATACGCCTAAGTTTTTGTGGCAGGTCGATGACAAAGTGCGGGCGGCCTATAGCGGTGCTTTGGAGCCGGTTTGGTTTTCCGAGGAAGGCCCCCACGGATATTTCTTGGGTGAGCTGGAGCGCGGAGGGGCCCGAGTCGAGTTGATTCCCGTCGCGGCCAGGCAGTATCGCCACCTGCGTGTGGATATCACCGGCATGGACACCATGGAAGCGGTTACAGAGGCGGCCAAAGGCCTGTTGGCGGAGGTTCCGGGCAATGATCTTGTGCGTCTCGTGCTTTGCGGAGAACGCGAGCCGGATTTTGAGATCGATTTCAACAGACTGCAGGAGTTGGGCAGCGATCATTTCGCCTTCTTCGTCCGGGACGAGACCGTGGTCAGCTATGATCTCGAGAGACTGGCTCAAGGATACTCCGCCAGAGCCGTCTTCGTGCGCCGCCTTCGGGAGCGCCTTGAGCAGGCGACGCCTGAAGAAGAACCGTTGATAAGACAAGCTCTGAAAATCGGACTGGATGCTCTGGCAGGAAGAGAGGTGCGACTACCTTGATTATCCGCAGGCTGCATCTTGTTGGCTTCGGGAAATTCACCGACTATGAAATTGAGTTGGAAGAAGGGCTAAATGTCTTTTACGGGTCGAACGAAAGCGGCAAGACCACAATCCAAAGCTTCCTCAAGGGGATGCTGTACGGATTCAAAAGACCGGACGTGCGCCGGCGCCTGTGGACCCCTGAGCTGGAGCGCTACATGCCATGGAGTGGCAAACCCTACATAGGAGCCATGGAGTTTACGACTTCCGAAGGGCGAACGTACTACGTGGAACGCGCCTTTGCCAAAGAACAAGACAGCGTGCGGATTCTCGACGCCATAACCGGACGTGATATGTCTTCTCTGTTTGAATTGGATGAACGCCGCGAGCGGCTTTTTGCCGAGAAATTCACCGGGATGAACGAGCTGGTATTCTGCAGCACGGTCTGTATGGGCGCCGTACCTGATGCCAGCTCCGAAAAAGGGCGTCAGGAGTTGGCGGCACGCTTGGCCAATTTGCAGGAGTCCGCCGATGAAGCCACTTCCGTCCGCCGCGCCGCGGCCAGCCTTGAGAGCGCCCGGCGCAGTCTGGTATATCGTCAAAACCGCTTACAAGAGCGCGCCGAACAGGTCAAACAAGATTTGGACAGGATCCTCGATCATCGCGCTCAGCTGAGACAACTGGAGCTGCGGATGATGGATCTGGCGGCCGAAGAAAAAAAGGTGGCTGAAGCCCGGCGGGAGGCCCGCACGGCGCTATTGGCCTATGATATATCCGCTTTGCAGCACAGATTGTCGACGATCCGGGATATGCAAGATCAGATCAAGGGCTTGGAAGAGGATCTGCAGCTTCTGTCCGCCTATGCCCGTGTCCCGATCGAGTTGCGTGACGAGCTTCATCGGCTGCAGACCCGAATTGACGAGGCCGAGGAGAACCTGGCAACACTCGATGAGGCCATGGACCGGTTGGAAGAGGAGTTGGCTGAGACTGATCGACAGCTGCAGGTCCTTCCGGGCGCTGCCGGTTTGGTGACGGCTCTGGCATCCGAGGATGGCTACGCAGAGCGTGCCCGGGCGATCAATCTGCGTTTGAGCGAGGCCGTTCAACTGCTCGACGAGGCGGAGCAGGCCCGGGATAAAGCCGATGAAGAGTGTCAGGAAGCCTCCCGTGCTTTGCTGCCTTTTATGTCTATGGCTGAGCTTCCGGACAAAACCTTGGATGCCGTCATTGAGTTGGATGCCGCCGTGAAACAAGCCGCCGCTGTGCAGGAAAGACTGCAGGCTCAAGCGCGCCGGCGCCGAATCCTGGCCGAGCATCTGCACGGTTACGAAGATCGGGCCCGGACGATCCTGCGGCGGTTGGTCGATCTGGAGATCATGGAGGCACTCCCAGATGATGCGGCCCGTCGAATGGAAGGGTTGAACGCTGAGATCCAGGCCATCAACCGGGCCTTGGAAGAGACTCAGGAGGCACATGATAATTTGGCGCAAAAGGCAGCGCAGCTGGATCAAGAATTGGTAGCCCATGAGGGGCTGGATGAGCTGCCTGAGGGGATAGAGTCCCACCTGCACGAGCTGGAATTGCGCCGGCGCAGCGGCGAGCAACGGCTTATGGCGGTACGCGCCCTGGTGGAGCAGCTCGAAGCGACGGCTGACCGACAAAAAGAGCGTCGCGAGCTTTTGCGAAAACTCGATGAGGATCTGGCGCGTACTGAACACGTGGCTCAGCTGTCATTGAGCGACGTGCATGCGGCGGAAGGCTGGTTGGAGCGTTGGCAGGCGGCAGAAAAAGACCTCACCGCGGCGATTGAGGCCGTGAATGCCGCCTCGGCGGCGGCAGCCAAGACCAAGGCTGATCTGGCTACTCTCGGAGCCGTCGCGGCCGCGGGGATTGAGAGCCTGACGCGCGCGGAGACTCTTGTCAAACAGGAAGATGAGCACAGAAAGCGAGCTCGGGAGGCGACCGTCGCTGCCGAGACGGTTGAGATGCCGCCTGTCAAGCGGATGCATCTGGCACTGGCTTTACTGATTCCCGGTGCGGCAGCCTTTTTCTTGGGGGTTTTGGCCTTTGCTTCCTGGCCTGTAGCCGGCCTGGGACTGGCGATGGTCCTGTCCGGTACACCGTTGTTTGTAAGATGGTGGCTCGAGCGGGCGCGTGTGATCCGGGAACGTGATCATTACTACCGACAAAAAAGTGAGGCCACTGCGACGGCGGAAAAAGTCAGCGCCGAGTTACGGGGCCTTTTGGGCCAAGTACGTCAACCGTCGGTGGTCGCCTGGCGTGAAAGCTGGGTGCGCCTGGAGGAGTTGCGTCGGGAGCAGATGAGGATTGAAAACCAGCTGGCTTTGGCTACTCAGGCCCGTAACAGCGCCTGTGAGCAGATCACCCGGGCGCGCCAGGCGCTTTTTGAGTTGCGGTTGCCTGTCACCGCCGATACCAAGGATCGGGTCAAGCTGACCGAGGCGGTGCGGGATCTGGGGCAACTCGTCGTCGAACGACAGCAGCTGCTTAGGGACAAAGCGGCGGTGGAGAAAGATATCGCGGATGAGCATATCCGTCTGAGCACGTTGTACGACGATACGGCAGAGGCCATACGTCTGCTTCTTCCGGGGGCAAAGCCTCCCGATGAACCTAACATAACCTGGGCCCGGCAGATGCTGGCAGCGGCCACCGACCTGATAGACGCGGCCGGACGCGAACTGGCCGATCTGTTGGCTGCTGCCCGGGTGGAGACTCCGGCGGAATTGCTCGATCGATGGAAGAAGTATCAGGCTCTGTTGTTGCGCCAGGAATCGCTGGTCAGTCAGCTGCAGGAGCACAAGAAGCGTCTTGACGATCTGTTAGTGCGCCGTCGGGCTCACGAGGATCAGGTCATGCGTTGGTTAGAGATCGCCGGTATCTGTCCCGGCCGGGATGTCCGGGATGAGGAACAACGGTCTTTTCCTGGGCTTGCCTGGAGGCAAGACGATATCGAGCAGTTCATGGAGCGGCACAGACAATACCGGGAATTGCGCGATGCCCTGGATGAGATGCCTGAAGAGATCCCGAAGCTCCTTCGTGACGTCCGGCAGTTGCTTGATGAAGTGCATTCAAGCCGTCAGGCGATACAGCAGTTGCGGGAACGGCTTCAGACGGCCGTAGAGATACTACCCACTTTTGGTGAGTCCGTCCGGGAGGCCGCGGCGGCCCTGGATAAGATCACCAATGAGGGCGGTTTGGCGTTACAGACGGAAGGAACGGGCCTGCCCGAGGCACTATGGCCGGCAGAGTTGGACGGTCTTTTGACTGAGCTTCCCACGGCGGG
>LFTP01000329.1:0-6749 GCA_001513395.1 Clostridia bacterium DTU080 | reverse complement strand
CCCGCCAGCAGGCAACGGCGCTTTTGGAAGCCATCGTGGATCAGGCGGGCTGTGACGATGTGGAGGCATTCCGCTTGCGCTGGCAAGAACGTCAGCGTCTGCGCCAACAGCTGGCGGAAAAACAGCAGGCGCGCGGCATGCGACAGGAAGCCTACGATCGGCAGCTGGCCCGTACGCTTTCGCTACTGGCCGCTGAGATCGAGCCGATACTGAAAGCGGCGGATCTGTCCCTTCTGGGAGAAGAGGCCGGTCCGGCGGATATCTCTATGTGGCAAGAGTGCTTTGCGCACGCTCTTGAGCGTCTCGATGAAGTAGAAAGGATCTATGGCCGCAGAGTGGAACTGGTCGCCCGGCTGCAAACCCGCCGTGAGGAGTTGTTGACAGGTCAACAGGCGCTGGCTGAACTCATCGGACGGCGGGATCAACTTTTGCTGCAGGCGGGGGCGGACAGCATGTCAGCCTTTGAAACGCTGTGCGAGGGCTATCTGCAGTGGAAGCGGACTGAGGCCGATCTAAACGGTAAGAAGGAGCAACTGAAGGCCTTTGTGGGAGAGACAACGCCGGAAGAGATCGAGGCGGAGCTTTGTGCCCGCCGCGAGGAGTGGACGGCATTGTCCGGACTGTCTGGCGAACAAGTTGTCTTGAGCGAACAGAGCCGGGCTTATTGGGAAGACGAGCTGGAACGTGCGGAAAAGGAATTGGCACGCCTGCGGGAGCTTAAGGCCGAGATGCAGGGGGATATGAAAAGCCGGGCCAGCGCGTGCAAGGATGAAGAACGCATAGCTGCCGAATGGGACAAAATAAGGCGTGAACAAAAGCAATTGCACGAGGCCATGCAGGCCGTGATGCTGGCTGCCAAGGAATTGGATAACGCCGCCGAAGAGTTGCACAGGCAGTTTGCACCCATGTTGAATGAGAAAGCTTCGGAGATTCTCAAGGTTCTCACTCGGGGTCGCTATGAGCGATTGGCGGTTTCGGAGACACTGGACATCGTCTTGCATGAACCTGAATATGCCAAGGCGGTGAGCCTTGACGAAGTCAGCCACGGCACGGGCGATCAGGTGTACTTGGCTTTTCGACTGGCCGCTGCCGAAGTGATCTGCGGCGATCAGTGGGCACCTCCGTTGATCCTGGATGACGCTTTCGCCCACTACGACGATTTTCGAGTACGTGAGGCGCTGAGAACGCTGTTTGAGGTGTCCAAGAGAGTACAGGTCCTGTTTTTTACGTGTCGACTGCGCGAACTGGAAATGCTGCCGACACTGAGCAAGGAAACAGGGATTGGCTGGCGGACCATAGAATTAAAACACTCCACGTAATCACCTTAGCGGGGGGGGTTCCTATGCACTGGTTGATACTGCTGCTCGCGTATGCCTGCGGTTCGATCCCCACAGGGTTTATTGTGGTCTGGTTTACTCGACGGATCAATATCCAGACCGTAGGCAGCGGCAATATTGGCTCCACGAACGTGGGGAGAGTGGCGGGTCGCAAGGCGGCGCTGTTCACTCAGGCAGTCGACGTGCTCAAAGGGGCCATCCCGACCATAATAGCCATCATGTGGAACCGTTCGCATCCGACTCCCTATCTGGTGGAAGCCGCGGCGTTATTGGCCATACTGGGCCATGACTTTACGCCTTATTTACGCTTTCGGGGCGGCAAGGGGGTAAACACCACCTTGGGAGCGTTTATTCCGATCTTTCCCATCGCCGCCGGGATCGGGCTTTTGACTCACTTCATCGTACGAAAGACGGTGCGAGTCGTCTCGGTTGCCTCTTTTATCGCCGGAGTGGCCTTTGTTGTGGTCGCGTGGCTGGTCTACGGTTGGAGCTCCCGTCTGGCGGCTTTGATGTTGGCGTGGGTGATCATGGTCTGGCAACACAGATCGAATATAGTTCGCTTGTTGCAGGGCGTAGAGCCCAGGGAGCAATAGTAACGTGCGGCACCGCGGTGCCGCACGGGTTTATCTAGCTCGCGGGCTGGACAAGATCGTCTATGAGGGTCTGCAACTTGTCGTCCCATTGCGTCGGCGGTTCGTTGTCGGCCATCGCCCGGTCTATGTCGCGAATTTGCCGAGCTAGGTTAGGATCCGTGGTTACGCCTACCTGCATGATCTCAGGAAGTTCTTGCACTTGGTCGGTTACGGCTTTTTTTATGTCCTCTTCGGCTTTGCCCCTCAGTGACGGATCAATGCTGATCCCCACTACCGCGGTCGTCCCTTTCACGGCAGCCCACGCTTCGTCGACGCCTTCGACACTGCGGGCGGCATCCGTGACGCGGTTGTTGATCCGAGTAGCCGTGGTCATGGATTGGGGACCTCGGGGTTGGTTGAAATCAAGCGTCGAAGGCCTGTCGGCGTCCAGTTCCGTGCGTGTGGGACTTCCCGGAATCGGGCTTTGATCCATCCGACCGTTCCGTGTCATGCGGGGCATGGCGAGTACGACGGCAAGGGCGAGAGCCGCCAAGCCAAGACCCCAAATCCAGTTTCTGTTCATGGTCAAATCCTCCTGGCTTTAGTCTGCTTATAGTGTTGGTGATAAACATGGACATTAACCTACCCGGACGAGATTCACCTCCGGCCAGGCGAGAAAGCGATCTGTACGATCCGATCAAGCGGTTTCTCACCGAGCGCGGATTTATCGTCCGGGGCGAGGTAAAAGAATGCGACATTGTGGCCATACGCGATGATGTCACCGTGGTGGTAGAGCTGAAGCCTATCTTCAACCTGGCGCTGGTTCTACAGGGCATTGATCGGCAAGAGATAACTCCCTATGTCTATTTGGCAACGGAGGCGCCCACCACGCAGCATCGGCGTTCTCAGTGGAAGGGCGCCAAGAAACTGTGCGCCCGCTTGGGATTGGGTCTTTTGGCCGTTCATTTTTCACATATCGATGGGGCAGCTCTCGATGTTGAGGTGGTTCGGGAACCCGTCGTCAGTCCCGTCAGAGCCAATAGCCGTCGTCGCAAGCTGTTGACCGAGGAGTTTTGGCAACGCAGCGGCGATCATACAAAAGGAGGATCGCCCCGCAGCAAGTCGGTGATGACCGCCTATCGGGAGTTGGCTTTGCATGTCGCCGCCTATTTGCAGACTCACGGGCCGACAGGGTTGAAGGATTTGCGTGAAGCCTTTGCAAACAAGAAGGTGTCTTCCATTGTGACAAGAAACTATTATGGGTGGTTTGAGCGTGTCAGGCGTGGAGTTTATGGGATCACTCCAGAAGGAGAAAAGGCTTTAGATATATACTTCGCGGTATTTGTCAGAGGAAAACACGACACAGGGGCAGAAAAAGCTCGATAAGAATATCGACGAAAGAGGGGAACGTTTAAGTGGCGAAGATAACTTTTATCGGAGCCGGCAGTCTGGGTTTCACCCGCAACTTGGTGCGTGACATCCTGACTTTTCCGCGACTGGCCGATGCTGAGATTGCCTTGATGGATATCAATGAGGAGCGCCTGGATTTCGCCCGTCGGGCCGCGGAGCGCTATGTGGCGGAGGGCAAGTATCCGGCCAAGGTGACGGCTACGCTGGACAGAGCCGAAGCTTTGGACGGGGCGGACGCCGTGGTGATCACCATCCTGTCGGGCGGAGTGGACGTCTGGCGCTATGACATTGAGATCCCGAAAGAGTACGGCGTGGATACGAACGTCGGCGATACAAGAAGCGTGTCAGGGGTATTCCGAGCTTTGCGTACCATTCCCGACATGCTGGACATTGCTCGTGACATAGAACGCCTCTGCCCGAAGGCCATCGTGTTGAACTACACGAATCCCATGGCCATGTTGTGTCGGGCCCTGCAGAGGGAGACCAATATTTTGGTCACCGGTCTGTGCCATAGCGTCCAAGGCACCGCGGGCATGCTGGCCAGATGGATCGGGGCGCCGAAAGATGAGATCGATTACGTGTGTGCCGGCATCAATCACCAGGCTTGGTATCTGAAGTACCTCTGGAAGGGCGAAGATGCTTATCCGTTGATTCGTGAGGCGGTGACCACCAGGCCGGAGATCTATAATCAAGAGATCGTACGCAATGAGATGTTCCTGGCTTTGGATTACTACGTCACCGAATCGAGCGGACACAACTCGGAGTACAACTGGTGGTTCCGCAAGCGACCGGATCTCATCGAGAAGTATTGCACTGGCGGTACAGGTTGGAATCCCGGAGAATATGCCCATATTCTCAAATACTATCAGCGCCGGGAGAGAGAGTGGAAAAAAGAAGTCGAAGCCTGGTTTGCCAGCGAGAAGCCTCTCAGTCTCGAGCGCGGCAATGAGTATGCGGCATACATCATCAATGCTTATCTGGGCGGCGAACCCTTCGAGTTCAACGGTAACGTACCCAACACCAATCTGATAACCAACCTGCCCGAGAATGCCTGCGTAGAGGTACCCGTGTTGGTCAATCGTCGAGGCCTCAATCCGATCCACGTCGGAGAGCTGCCTCCGCAGTTGGCGGCGCTCAACGCCATCAACGTGGCGGTAGAGGAGATGGCCGTCGAGGCGGCTTTGACGGGTAACCCGCGGTTGGTCTATCATGCTTGCTGCTACGATCCGCTCACGGCCTCAGTCTTGTCTTTGGCCGAGATCAAGGATATGGTCCAAAGGATGCTCAACAAGAACGCGGATTACCTGCCGCAGTTTAAGACCCTGACCATCTAAGACTTGCAAACCAAAAGGCGCTTATCCATCGGCGACTGCGCTTGTTTTTGAGTGCGGCCGCCGATTTTTGTTTTTCAGCCGATATCGGCCTGATGCCGGGGAGCGAGTTTTATCGTGGCGTCGCTTGGTTGTTGGCAGGACCTGACAATCCCGGCGAGAAGAATAGACATAAACGAAAAACACAGGCTAGATCACTATTTAACTCAGTAGGTGAGTATTTGGGAGGTCAGAGGGCATGTGTATTTCACGAGTCTGTGTGATTGGGGCAATTATACTGTTGTTAGTCTCAAGCATGGCTTCTGCCGGTAAGACCGTCCTCACGGTTGCCGACTGGTGGAACCCGCAGGGCGCGGATCCCACGACGTCCGACATGGCCAGATGGTGGGATTTCGTCAAGGAGGATTTTGAAAAACGCAATCCCGATGTCGAGATCGAGTACATGTGGTATTTGGGTACGGCGGACGCCAGGGAGAAACTGATCGTCTCTTATGCCGGCGGTGTCGCTCCTGACGTGACTCAGGTTTCGGTGGCTTTTGTGCGGGAGTTGCACGATATGGGCATTCTGCTGCCGCTGAACAAGTTCATAGATCGGGACGGACAGTCGATCTGGAGAGACATGTTTCCGATCGCTCATATGTATGCCATGAAGGATAACGTCATCTACGCCATGCCTCATGATATTCAAAGCTCGGGCATCGTGTATGACATCGACGCCTTTTTACATGCCGGTCTCGATCCCGATCCTTTTGCCCTTCGCAACTGGGATGATCTGCGTGAAGCGGCGAAAAAACTCACGTTAAGGGAGGCTGACCGCGTCGTTCGCTACGGATTCTCCGCCAGCATGAACGGAGGGCAGGCCATCTCCTACTGGGTGGCGGCTAACGGCGGATCGATCTACAGTCCTGATTTCAAAGAAGTAACCTTGAATACTCCGCAGGCTCGGGGAGCGGTGGAGTTTTTGCTGGAGCTGCGAGACGGATTGGGTGTCATGGGCGGGTCCATCGCCGACGGTACTTCGGCCATGGCCTCCAACTACGGCAATTTCGCCGGACCCTCCTTGGAACGCTCTCGTCCGGAGATGAACTTCCGCTTCACCTCTCAGCCTCCGGGTCCGCTGGGTAAAGGAAGATCGACGGTAACCTGGAGCAACATGATAGCCATCATCAGTTCCACCAAGGATCCCGAGCTGGCCTGGGATTATGTGAAGTACTACTGCGGTCCTGAGATGCGGGCGAACATAGTGACCATGCTCACCCGCCTGACGCCGTTGCGCTCAACTTACAGCTCCGAAGCCTGGCGGCGTGTAGTCAGAGAAAGACCCTACATGGACATCTTCGGACACATGGCGGAAGTGGGAGCACTCTGGCCGTTTATCGGCAATTCGACTGCCATCCCCATCGCCGCGCAACACATCAATGCGATCTTCGCCGGCACGGTCAGTCCGGCCGCCGGCCTTGAGCAGGCCGCTTTGATGGCCACTGAGGCTTTGTCGCGATAGGTAAGAGCACCGATGCTCCTTTGATGCGGCGCACCCACTTCGCGGCGTGTCTGCTAAGAGGTGGGTGCTTTGTTGAGTCGTTGCGCCGTCTGAAGCAGTCGGGCCTTGCTGTCTTCGTCCATCTGGCGATAGGCTTCCAGAAGCGCCAGCTCTTTTTCGTCAAGAGACCGTCGGTATCTCGTTCCTCGCCGTATTTTGGACGGAGCGGGCCGGCAAGGTTCGACCTCCAACGGCATAAGCCCGTCCAGGAACCAATGCAGGGGTTTGCCGAGTCGGGCGGCAAAGACAGTCAGACATTCCAGTGAGGGGTCCAGACTCCCGGATTCGATCTGGCTTACATAGCCGCGGGAGTAGTGGGGATGCGCAAGATCGCGTTGACTCAAACCGCGTTCAATTCGTGCGGCCTTGATCTTTTCACTTACGGAAGCGGGATGCGTAGGTTGCAAAGCGGTGCTCTCCGATCCTAAGAACCATGCCGGAGGGAGTCGCAGTTTAGCGGCGAGGATGCGCAATGACTTAAGGGACGGGATGACGATGCCGCCTTCGATCTGGCTGATAAGACTGCGACTCAGATCACCGTCAGCCAACCGGTCTTGAG
>LFTP01000301.1 GCA_001513395.1 Clostridia bacterium DTU080 | reverse complement strand
AGGCGCTGGATCGGGTGGGGGCATCGGTTAAGTCAAGTCCCCGTAGACAGAAAGGATAACCCCGAGACTAAAAAAACACGGTCACAACGGGGTTTTTGCTTTCTTACATCTGGAACTTCGGACTAAACGCCAAGGTGCCCCTCAAGAATATGGGTAGGACTGGTTCAGGTGGGCTTTCACACTTCTTCCACCGGCTCAATGAAAGCGGTATGCCACCGATTACAAATTTCTGACACCGCATAGGCAGGGAACTTCAGCCCCATAGCTCTTGACTCACTGAAACCAAAGACGCTCACTGCTTCGATGTCACGATACTGCTATCTTCGACATAACCAATGACAAGCCATCCCACACATGACTGTCAAGACAACGGCTGAGCACGCAGTGATCAATCGGAAAAGAGGACTGAAGACCACGGCAGTGAAAACCCCCGCCGCGGTAGTCACAACCGGCGGCCGCAGCCACATCAGAACTGCTGTGAAAAAAGCGGCCAATAACGCGTGCAACAAGCGCGCTTTGATATAAGCACTCATACGCAGATCCGTAGAACTGATAATACTGGCTACTTGACCGTGTACCGACAGACCGCTCCAGCCGACGATCGCCCCCATCACTGCCAATCGCTGTACAAGGGGAGCCGGCACGGACGCCACCATGGCCGAGCCTACGTCGAGCTCCAACAGACCGGCGACCAATCCCATACTCAGATCTTTCTCCCACCCAAAAAGGGAAAGAAACCATCCCAAAGGCAGACAAAGCCACTGAAGGACCCCTGATGAGTCAAGCAAGCGGATAAGGGCCGCAAAAAACATGATGAAACCGCCGACGCGGGTCAGTGTTTCGGTTGAATCGGCCATGGCATCAGCCAACAGTTTGCCCAAAGGTCGACCGTCTTGCTCGCGGGCCCGATAAAGCTCCTCCCAGGCGTGCTGTAGGTATCCTTCCTTTTTCTCGTGTTGCCTAACGGTCTTTGCCGGGCTCTCGGACTCATGCCGGCCGTAGAACCGAAAGATTATCCCAACCGATATAGCCGATATATAATGCGCCGCGGCCAGATGACCGCCTACGGCCGGCAGACCCAGCATTCCGACAGCAACGGCTCCCAATAAGAACAAAGGGTCAGCAGTGTTGGTAAAAGCCAACAGTCTTTCACCCTCTACCCGGGTGCAATCCCCGGAATTACGCAACTTCGCCGTGATGACGGCGTCCATGGGATAGCCGGCAGCCAGGCCCATGCTCCAAACAAAGGAGCCGACGCCCGGTACATCAAAAACCGGGCGCATGAGCGGCTCCACCAAAGCTCCCAAGAAATGAACGATCCCCAAACCGATCAATATCTCGGAGGCCACAAAAAAAGGAAGCAGTGACGGAAGCACGATTTCACCGAAAATCTGAAGTCCCTGCAGTCCCCCTTGAATGGCCTCCTTCGGATCCCACAATAGCAATACACAAGCTGCCACAGTAAAAAAAGCGCCTAACCGATCGCTCCAGCCCAGCTGTTTTTTCTTGGCCATGGAAGAGCGTCACCTCCGCCCTCATCATTAGTACGAGAGGCAAAGGTACTCTTATGACAGGCCGGGAAAACAAAACACCCGCCGAAAGATCCGGCAGGTGCGTATTTGAAAAGTATTGTGGGGATTGGAATGACTGAGTCATCTCCCCTAGTAAAAGGCATGGTGGGCTTGGGTGGATTCGAACCACCGGCCTCACCCTTATCAGGGGTGCGCTCTGACCACCTGAGCTACAAGCCCACAGTCCGCATTGTAACAGTCGCGCCAAGCTATTTCAAGCGATCCGTACACAAAAAAGCTTACAGGTCCCGTCTGCCGGACGGGACCCGGTGGTGGAGATGATCGGGATCGAACCGATGACCTCCGCCGTGCAAGGGCGGCGCTCTCCCAGCTGAGCTACATCCCCACAAAGCAAGATAATCTTATCACGCCCGTTGTAAGTCGTCAATACTCTCGAAACGGCGACGCAAGAGCAGGGATCGACAGTCCACTATAAACCACGGATGCTTTCGACGTCGCGGACTTCATTAGGCCGAAGCATCACTAGGGATGCTTCGGCTTCCACGCTGAAATCTACTCGTCATCTTCCTGTCTGACAACATGAGCTAAAGCCACCAGACTATCGTTTTCTTCTAGCTTCATGAGACGAACTCCCTGTGTGGAGCGTCCCATGCAGGAGACATCGGAGACGCTCATGCGAATCATGATGCCCTCTAGGGTGATGAACATGATCTCATCCGCCTCGTCTACCACGGTGACGCCGGCTACCTCCCCATTTCTGGGCGTCAACTGAATGGTCCGCACTCCCTTGCCACCGCGACGGATCGGTCGGTATTCACTCAAAGCGGTACGCTTACCGTAACCCATAGTTGTAGCCACCAAGAGGTCTTTGTCGGGTTCCACGACATCAAAGCCCACCACGTAATCGCCCTTTTCGAGCGTGATCCCCCTTACACCGCGTGTGGCACGGCCCATGGGTCGAACATCGTCTTCAGTGAAGCGAATGGCCTGACCTTGTCTGGTCACCAGGATGACCTCGCAGGTGCCGTCAGTAATCGCCACATCCACCAGCTCATCGTCATCGTCCAGGTTTATGGCGATCAGACCCTTGAAGCTGCTGTCATACTCGGAAAGAACGGTCTTTTTAACCAACCCTTGGCGTGTGGCCATGAACAGATAACGATCATCGTCATAGTGGTCGACCATCAACGTGGCCTGGACTCTCTCGCCCTTGTCAAGTTCAATCAAATTGACTAGGGCTGAACCCCTGGCATTGCGGCTTGATTCAGGTATTTCGTGCCCTCGCAAACGATAGACCCGACCGCGGTCGGTGAAAAAGAGCACGTTCGTATGAGTCGAAGCTATAAAAAGATGCTCGACGAAGTCATCTTCTCTGGTGTTCAACGCCGTTAAACCTCGACCGCCGCGCTTTTGATTGCGCCAGGAGCTCAGCGGCTGCCGCTTAATATAACCGGCATGAGTCAAAGTGATGACCACTTCTTCTTCGGCGATCAGATCCTCGATGTCGATGTCGTCGCTTTGTGCTACGATCTCCGCACGCCGTTCATCAGCGTATTTGCGGCGCACCTCGAGGAGCTCATCGCGAATGACTCCCATCAACTTGCTCTCATCTGCCAAGATCGCACGCAGACGTGCGATTGTCTTTTGCAACTCGTTGTATTCCTGCTCAATCTTTTCGCGCTCCAAGCCGGTCAGCCGACGCAGTTGCATGTCCAGAATCGCCACGGCTTGCCGCTCGGTGAAGCCAAAGCGTTCCATCAATTGCGATTTGGCGTGTTGGTCATTGTCTGCGGCTCGAATGATGGCAATGATCTCGTCAATATGATCAAGAGCTATACGATATCCCTCGAGAAGGTGTGCTCGCTCTTCGGCCTTATGCAGTTCAAACCGTGTCCGACGCGTCACAACCTCTCTTTGATGATTCAGATACTCGATCAACATCCGCCGCAAGTTCATTACCTTGGGTTCGTTGTCAACCAAGGCCAACTGGATAATCCCAAAGGTGATTTGCAGCGGTGTATGTTTGTACAGCTGATTGATCGTCACATGCGGATTTACGTCCCGTCGCAGTTCGATGACGACCCGAATACCCCTGCGATCTGACTCATCTCTTAAGGCGGAGATACCCTCGATCTTCTTTTCGTTATGCAGCGCGGCGATTCTCTCTATCAAAGCGGCCTTGTTAACCGTGTAGGGTATCTCGGTAATGACTACTCGCTGTCTGCCGCTGCGCTCAGTTTCGATATTGACACGGCCTCGTAATTGAACGCGACCTCTTCCCGTGGTATACGCCTCGCGGATGCCGTCGTATCCGACAATCACTCCACCAGTCGGAAAATCCGGGCCTTTGATCTTGGTCATCAGTTGCTCAACAGTGGCCTCAGGCCGATCAATGAGCATAATGAGGGCATCGATGACTTCCCCGAGGTTGTGCGGAGGGATATTCGTCGACATCCCAACCGCAATGCCCATTGCCCCGTTGACCAAAAGATTCGGAAACCGGCTCGGCAACACGGTGGGTTGTTCCAGAGTCTCGTCAAAGTTTGGGTAGAAATCCACCGTATCCTTGTCGATGTCTCTGAGCATCTCCATAGCCAGATTCGACATCCGGCATTCCGTATAGCGCATAGCTGCCGGTGGATCGCCGTCGATGCTGCCGTAGTTGCCGTGGCCATCAACCAACATATAGCGATACGAGAAGTCTTGTCCCATGCGGACCATGGCGTCGTAGATTGCACTGTCACCATGGGGATGGTACTTACCCATCACTTCTCCGACGAGGCGAGCAGACTTCTTGTAGGGACGGTCGGGGCGCATACCCAACTCATAGAGCGAGTACAAAATGCGCCGTTGCACAGGCTTGAGCCCGTCGCGAACATCCGGAAGCGCGCGATCGACGATCACGTTCATGGCGTAATCCAAGTATGATTGGCGCATCTCTTCTTCCAAGACCACAGGTACGACCCTGCCGATCGGAAAATCTACTGCCATGTCATCACGCTCCCTGAGGATCTTACTGGTGGGACTTACTTGGGCTCATGCCGATAAATCCCATCAAACCTATCAAGCACACAGTCTGTTGCTGGGGCTCACTAGACATCCAGATTGCTCACTTGTTTGGCATAGGTCTCAATGAACTCCCGCCGGGGTTCCACCTTCTCTCCCATGAGCATGGAAAAGACTTCCTCAGCCGAGGCCGCGTCATCGATCGAAACCTTTTTTATCGTTCTCGTCTCGGGATTCATGGTAGTCTCCCACAGTTGCTCGTGGTCCATCTCCCCCAGACCCTTGTAGCGTTGAATCTCGACTCCTTGACGGCCCATCTCTTCCAGTATCGCGTCAAGTTCTTCATCGGTGTGACAGTAACGGGCTATACCCTTTTTGGAGATCCTATAAAGAGGCGGCATAGCGATATATATCCGCTCGTGTTCCAATAGGGGTCGCATCAGCCGGTAAAAGAAGGTCAACAAAAGCGTGCGAATATGCAATCCGTCGTGGTCGGCGTCAGTCATTATAATCACGCGCCCGTAACGGAGCCTTGACAGATCAAAATCCTCACCGATGCCCGTGCCCAGCGCGGCAATCATAGCTCTGATTTCATTGTTGGACAGGATACGATCCAGGCGAGCTCTCTCGGTGTTCAGTATTTTACCCCGCAACGGCATGATGGCCTGAAAACGAGGGTCCCGTCCTTGCTTGGCCGTTCCTCCGGCCGAATCGCCCTCGACTAGATATAGCTCAGTGTATTCCGTATCCGTTGAAGTACAATCGACCAGCTTACCCGGTAAAGCACTGATATCAAGAGCGTTCTTTCGCCGGGTAAGCTCTCTCGCCTTTCTGGCTGCTTCGCGCGCTCGCGCCGCCTGAAGGCATTTTTCGACAATGCGCCGGGCCTCGGAAGGATTCTCTTCGAAGAAACGGCTCAAACCCTCGCCGACTACCGTTTCAACCGCTCCCCTAACCTCGCTGTTACCCAGCTTCGTCTTTGTCTGTCCTTCAAACTGCGGATTTCGTATCTTGATGCTCAAGACGGCCGTACAGCCCTCGCGCACGTCTTCGCCTAACAAGTTTTCCTCGTTCTCTTTTAGCAGGTTGTTCTTGCGCGCGTAATCGTTAATCGTCCTGGTCAGAGCGGCCCGCAAACCGCTGAGATGGGTACCTCCCTCTACTGTGTTCACATTATTAACGAAAGTGAAAATACTCTCGTTGTAGCCATCGTTGTATTGCATGGCCAACTCTACCAAGATCCCGTCAGCACTACTATCTATATAGATGATCGAAGGATGTATGACTTCTTTGGTCTTGTTGAGGTGCTCTACGAAGGACCTAATACCTCCTTCGTATTGATAGACAACCTCTTTATCCGTTCGTGCATCATAAAAGACAATCCGAACGCCTTTGTTCAAAAAGGCCAGTTCGCGCAGACGCGTCAAAATGAGCTCCGGGCTGAACTCCAGAGTCTCAAATATCTCGGGATCAGGAGCGAAACGCTGAATCGTACCTTGTTTGTCAGTGGTTCCGACCTGTTGGACCTCCGTGACCGGAACCCCACGCCGGTACTCTTGACGGTATATTTTTCCATTGACGTGTATCTCTGACACGAACCACTCGGACAAAGCATTGACAACCGACAGGCCTACTCCGTGAAGCCCGCCGGAAACCTTATAACCACTGTCTGCAGCCCCGAACTTTCCGCCGGCGTGAAGTACTGTCATCACGGTCTCTAACGCCGATTTGCCTGTCTTGGCATGCGTATCTACAGGAATTCCGCGACCGTTGTCCCGTACCTCAAGAGAACCGTCGGTGTGCAATGTCACCCATACAGTATCAGCATAGCCATTGAGAACTTCGTCAATGCTGTTATCCACCAGCTCTTTGACCAACTGGTGCAATCCTCGGCTATCCGTACTGCCGATGTACATACCGGGGCGCCTGCGTACAGCCTCAAGGCCTTCGAGCACCTGGATCTGCTCAGCTCCATAGGTTGTCTCTGTGCCTTTTTCAGCCATGAGCAGAAAACCCTCCTTGTACGAATTGGACGAGAGGCCCTGACGACATAGGCAGCCCTATTGCATAGCATTACCATGAATGGCCTCATTCAGCCCATCCTCATCATCAACGGGGAAACAGGCCGGCATAGGCGGTAATGCCTCGGCAAGACGGAGTTATTGTCTTTGCTATGTCACATAGGGTCCATCAATAAAGTATATCTCTTTTGGCTTATTCCGTCCACCTGGCAGAAAAGCCAAAGGGCTCCACATCAGGTTTCGGATAGTGGCCGGTCCGAGTATGAGCCAAGAGTCATCTCCCAACAGACTCGCTTCGGCATGACTTTCCAAGCAGGAAGAGGTCTTTGACGCGCACTGCCCCCCTACGAGCCTCTGCTATGCTTTCTCTTCGTTTTCATAGTCTCAGTCTACCATTACCATGACCTTCACAACCTGATGCGACCAGTTACTGAGCCACGACGCGAGCCGGTAACGACGCAGGGCTGACCTTTTGGGGACAGCCCCAGTCCAGTCGGTATTCTTCCCTGACCAATGAACACAGTCAAAACGCCACACTACGTGACACCTGAGATCGGTCCGGATGTTTCGATCAGAGATCCGAAATGCCCGGCCAAGCCGTCGAACATCGGCAATGACTTCTTCAATAGCTTCTAAAGATCCATAGTGGAAATCTGGGATTAAGCAAAAAAGCCGGTCAGTTTAACTGCTCAACCGACCCTTCCGGCAGCTCGCCACCCAGGGCCTTGACGAAGTTCTCCGCCCGCTTGCGAAGTGTTGCGGCCGAGATCGGAGAAGCGTATACCCTATGGGTTGTAACCACCCAAGCATTGACCGGGCCGTCGGCCGTTTTGTGCAGAAGACCCTTCTCGTTCCATAGTCGAATGGCTTGGGCATTTAGGGAGCCTTTCTCCATACTCTCGGCATCAATGATAGCCACCAGATCGCTAAGGGCTATGACTATGTCTCCACCGATATGAACAAACAAATGCTTACCCCTTTGCACACTAACTAAGCTTTCCCCTAACGATGCGAATCACCTGTGACTGTGACAAAAACTCTTGCGGAAAGGTTTCCAGACCGGTCGCAGTGATAAACGTCTGTACCCGACCGCTCACGGTTCCCAAAAAGTAATGACGTCTGTTTTCGTCAAGCTCTGACATCACATCGTCGAGAAGCAAGACCGGGTACATGCCGGTTTGGGCGCGCATGAATTCAATCTCAGCCAGTTTAGTGGCCAAGACACACGTTCTTTGTTGGCCCTGTGATCCGAAGGAGCGCACATCCTGATCATTGATTAAGAACTCCAGATCGTCTCGCTGAGGTCCCACCAAAGTGAGACCGCGCCGCATCTCGAATTGGCGCAGACGTTTTATCTCTTTGGCGAAACGAGCCCGCAAAGACTCCGAATCCTCCCATTCACCTTCACCGACCTCATCCGTCGAACCGAAAAACGGACGATAGCGAATGGTTAGTCGCTCGCCCCCTCGAGTGATCTCGTGATGTACCAAACGGGCAAAATGAGCCAGCTGTTTTACGGCCGTCGCTCTGCGAGCCATGATTCGACATCCGGTATCAAGCAGTTGCAGATCCCATGCCTGAAGCAACTCCGGATCGGCGCGCCGTTCTGATATCTCCTTCAACAGATTGTTGCGCTGACGCAAAACCCTCTGGTAGGTCGCTATGTCATGGCGGTAGGCCCCGCTGACTTGGGAGAGCTCCATGTCCAAGAATCTCCTGCGCTCGCCCGGGCCACCCTTGACCAGTTGAAGATCGTCCGGCGAGAAAGTGACGACGTTCAGGTGGCCGAAAAGATCCAGATGACGACGCAAAGGGCGGGCGTTGACAGTGATCTGCTTGGGTCTGTTTCGGGTCAAACGAATGCGTATTTCGGAAGGGTTTACCTCACGGTCTACAGTGCAGCCCAAGAACGCTTCGTCAACACCGTGTTTAATCAACTCATCATCTTTGTGAGCCCGAAACGAGCGCGCCGTGGCCAGGTAGTAAACAGCCTCCAACAGATTGGTCTTTCCTTGAGCGTTGGCGCCCACTATGACGCAGAGCTGCGACGTTACTTTTAAATCGAGGTGGTCATAATTTCTATATGAATTCAAATGCAAATGGCAGACGCGCAAGTATTACTCACCCCGGGGGCTCGTGACCAGGCGATAGTTTTCAAATCCCTCGATTCGTACCTCATCACCGTCCGCAAGTTTTCTGCTTCGGCGCACCTCGACAACCCCGTTGACCAGGACGCTCCCCCCTTGGATCAGTCTCTTCGCCTCACCGCCCGATATGGCGGTGGCCACTTTCACGAACTGACCCAAGGTAATAGGAACTCGCTCTACGATCACGTCTTTGATTGTTTTCACCCCACACGCACGGGCATGAGTATGTACAGGAAGTCATCGTCGTTGACCACCCGTATGCTGCCCTGTTTTAGCCCCTGCCCCAACTCCACAATCACTTCATCGGCGTCAAGGGCGCGCAAAACCTCAGTCAGAAAGTATGCCTGATAGGAAGCTGTGGCCGGCACACCCTCGAGCGTGGTGGGCAGTTCCTCGTAGACCTCGCCAACATCAGGTTCCCTCGAACTGATAGCCAGATACTCTTCAGTGGCTGTCAGAGTCACAATCGGTGGCATGCTGTGACGAGCAATAAGGGCCGCTCTTTCGACCGCGGCAAGGAACGTGCTTCGCGAAAGACGCATCCGTGTCGGTTGTTCGCCCGGAAATGCCCGTCTGTAGTCGGGGAAGCTCCCCTCAATCAGACTGGAGACGATGGTCACGCTGGGCAGACGAAAGACAACTTGATTATCCGCAATGACAAACTCCACTATACTCTCATCATCTGTACTCAACAGACGCATGAGTTCTTGCATCGTCCGCGCCGGCACAATGGCACTTTGCAGCGGCGTTCCCTGAGAATCGTCCGTCTCGGCCTCTTTTGACGGGAATCGATACGACCTATAGGCCAATCGGCTGATGTCCGTGGCAATCATCCTGACCTCGTCGTCAGTCACCTCAAACAACGCTCCCGTCAACGCAGGCCTAGATTCTTCACTTGCTGTGGCGAAGATCGTCTCACGAATCATACGCTTCAATTCTTTCTGAGGCATGCGCGAGAGGGTTCTTCCTCCCACCCCAGGCAGATCGGGGAACTCCTCATGAGGCAGGGCGTGCAAGTTATAACGAGCCTGACCTCCCTCAATGGATACCATGGATGCTTCACTGAGCGAAAAGGAAACCTGATCTCCGTCGAGTTTCCGCACGATTTGGGTGAATACTTTACCATCTAAAACCATTCTTCCGGTTGTAGCCACTTGTGCCGGTACAATGCACTCCACGCCTAATTCAAGATCGGTGGCCACTAAGCGAAGATGGCTGTCTTGAGCCTCCAGCAAGATACCCTTTAACACCGGCATCACATCGCGCGCGGAAACCGCTCGTTCTACGGTGCTTATCCCCTTCAGCAGGGCTTGATGCAGGCATACGAACTGCATTGAATGAGAGCCTCCCGAACATATATTCCCGCCCCGTCCTAGGTCTTATCACGACTACTACGTCTTCCTATAATCAATCAATCGATGTTTTTAATTGATGATTGATTCTCGTTACCGTAGTAGTAAGGGCTGTGGGCCCTGTGGAAAACCCGAAACAACCACTGTTATTGAGCTGCTTTAACAGTGTAGATTTCGTGTGGGCTCTTTGTCTCGACTGTCCTCGGCATCCCCAAGGTTAGCAAGCTGCCTTTTTCCTGCGTATTTGTCCACAAATCTTCCACAAGCGCCACACAGCATAATTACAGGCTTATCCCCATCTTTCCTTGGGGTTATCCACAGGTTTTACTCAGCTTCGAGCTTCTCGCGTAGTTCGCGCAGGATGGCAGCCAGATTTGGGTCCGTCGCACTCTCACTTTTTATCTTCTCACAGGCATGCATGACGGTAGTGTGATCACGGCCACCGAACTCCTCTCCTATTCGCGGCAGCGAAGAATCCGTAAGCTCCCGGGCCAAATACATGGCGATCTGTCGGGGAAAGGCCACGTGGCGGCTACGCTTTTTGGAATGCATGTCGCTCACTTTGAGGTTGAAGTGCTCGGCTACCTTCTCTTGGATCATCTGAATAGTGATAATCCGCGGTGAGGCGGTGTCGACGACCTCTTTCAGGGCCTCTTGAGCGATATCCAGGGTGATCTCGCCGCCGTGGAGGTCGGCAAAGGCCATGACTCGGATCAAAGCTCCTTCAAGTTCACGGATGTTCGAACGTATGTGCTTGGCAATAAACGCCAGTACCTCACTGGGAGGAGAGTAATTCTCCGCTAGAGCCTTTTGGCGCAAGATAGCAATGCGCGTTTCCAGATCAGGCGGCTGGATGTCTGCCGTAAGCCCCCATTCGAAACGGGAACGCAAACGGTCTTCAAGGGTAGGTATCTCCCGTGGCGGACGGTCACTGGAGATGACGACTTGTTTACCCGCTTCGTATAGTGCGTTAAAGGTATGAAAGATCTCTTCTTGCGTCTGTTCTTTGCCGGCTACAAATTGGATATCGTCGATTAACAAGATATCCGCTTGTCGATAGAGACTGCGAAACTGCGCCGTGGATTTTCTCATGATTGAGTTGATCAATTCGTTCGTAAAGCGCTCAGACGTGACGTATACGACGTTCAGTTTCGGATGACGCTCGGCGGCATAGTGGGCAATGGCG
>LFTP01000050.1 GCA_001513395.1 Clostridia bacterium DTU080 | reverse complement strand
CCCTGAGAAGGCATAAGTGTCCACAAAGCCTGACGTTCCACTGAAAAGGTCGCCGGCAAGGTACCGACGATCTGCCCGACTGCTTGGATGGGCAGAGGGGGTCCGTCAATCCGCACCACCCGAGCTCTCCGGTAGATGACCTTCGGATGAGTCAGATGAGACCCTGTGAATATCCTGGGAAACGCCAGCAAGGCTTCCGCCTTTGTCACGTCACCGGCCACACAAAAATCAATAAGACCGTCGTGCGGCGAAGCACCCGGACAGATCTTCATGCCGCCTCCGTAGTAGTTTAGGTTTCCCGCGGCTACCAACAGGGCCTGGCACTCCAATGGAACTTCATCGTCAAAGCGTATGGTGAGAGGCGCATTGCGGTAAGTCAGCAGAGTCTTAAAAAAGCCGAGCAGATACGGCAGCATGCCGTGCCCCATACGAAGCTGACGATTGACCGCATCGGCCACAATGGCATCAAAGCCGGCGCTGGCGACATTCAAATATGGATGTTCATTGACGCGTAGCACGTCGATGCGTCGGCGTTCGGCCGAAGTCAGAAGTGACACCTGAACATCCGGTGAACGAGGCCATCCCAGACCCCGGGCGAAGTCATTACCCGTTCCGGCGGGCACACAAGCCAATGCAGTCGAGGTACCAATCAGCGCCGGAAGCAGCTCATGCAAGGTACCGTCGCCTCCGACACCCACACAGGTCTCGAAGCCCGAGGCTACCGCCTGGCCAGCTAGCAGCGTGGCGTGCCCCGGATACTCAGTAAAAACGTGCTGAAAATCAACCCCGTTGCGCTGCAACACACCTTGCAACACCCGCCAGGTTTGCAGCGCTTTTCCTCTGCCTGCCTTGGGATTGACGACAAAAAACAGCGGCAATCCTCCCGTCCCCCTCTCAATACGGGCGTATTTCCCCAGAGGAGGAGGAGTCTCCTACTGAGAGGACAAAAAAGGGGCAGCCTAAACTGTGTCGAAGCTTCTTTGGCACATAACAACGACTGAGAGGTGTGCGCATGGTCGCAGGAGAGCTGATGAAAGGCAAGCAGGGGATAGTACTCGGAGTCGCCAACAAGCGCAGCATTGCCTGGGCGATCGCTCAAGCACTCGCATCACAGGGTGCGAGGCTGGCTCTTACATATCAGGGCGAGCGTGTGGAAGATTATGTGCGACAACTGGCGCAAGAACTCCAAGATCCTCTGATTTTGAGATGCGATGTAACCAAAGACGCCGAGATCGAGGCCGCGATGGCTGCGGTGAAATCCGAATTCGGACACTTGGATTTCGTCATGCACAGCATAGCCTACGGTGATCTTGATCCGCCCGTTGTCGCCACCTCTCGGGAGGCCTACCTTAAAGCCTTGGAGATCAGCGCTTACTCCTTGGTGGCGGTAACCAGACAGGCTGCCGATCTTATGACCGCAGGCGGCAGCATAGCGACTATGACCTATTACGGTGCGGAGAAAGTGGTGCCAGGCTACAATGTGATGGGTGTGGCAAAGGCCACCTTAGAGGCCACTGTACGTTACCTGGCGCACGATATGGGTCCTCGGGGTGTACGGGTGAATGCCGTGTCTGCCGGTCCTTTGAACACATTGGCAGCGCGCAGCATTCCCGGCTTCACGAAGATGCGCAGCTTGGCTGCGGAGAGGGCTCCCTTACAACGCCATGTAGAAGTGGCCGAAGTGGCCAACACAGCTCTTTTCCTGTTATCCGACATGGCTTCGGGGATAACGGGAGAGGTTATCTACGTCGATTGCGGGTATCACATCATGGGCATGTGAACGGGATGATTAATCCATAGGAACGGAGGTAGCGCTAGTAGTGCAGAGATTCAGAATAAGAGAGGGCTTGGATGTAGTCGTGGTGGAGGACGATGCGGGATTCGCATCCTTTGCCGCTGACCAGGTATGCCAACTGGTGCAAGAAAAGCCGGATGCTGTTTTGGGACTGGCCACCGGGAGCACCCCATTGGGCTTGTATGCCGAGCTGGTAAAACGCTATGAAGCAGGGCTCGTTGATTTTTCACAAGTGCGCACGTTTAACCTCGATGAGTATGTCGGTCTAGACGGGGATCATCCTCAGTCATATCGCCAATACATGCGGCAGCATCTTTTCGATAAGGTCAATCTAAGGCCTGAGAACACCCATCTGCCTTCAGGCACGGCCACTGACCTTTGGGCGGAAGCGGCGCGCTATGACGCCTTGCTCAAGGAGTTGGGCCCCATTGATCTGCAAATCCTAGGTATCGGCGAAAACGCGCATATCGCCTTCAACGAACCGGGCACTCCCTTCTCCAGCAGAACCCATGTCGTGGATCTGACTGAATCCACCATTGAGGCGAACTCCCGCTTCTTTGCCTCCCGTGATGAAGTGCCGCGCCAAGCCATCACGATGGGGATAGCCAGCATTCTCGAAGCGCGGCACGTGATGCTTTTGGCCCAGGGGATCAAGAAGGCTGAAGCCATACGCTTGAGCCTCGAAGGACAAACAACACCTGAAGTTCCTGCTTCAGCGCTGCAAACACATCCTTCGGTACTTGTGGTCGTCGACAAGCCGGCTGCGTCTCAACTGACGATTCTGAGATAGCGATCGGTTGCTGGGAGGCGATGCGCCGGTAGAGGCTAACGCAGGATTATGTCGTCGATCACCACTCCGGCGTCATCCTCTGATTGCGGAGCATCGATTCGCAGGTTCAACCCGTCAGTGCCACTGGGGGCCACATTGGTTACGTCCAATAGCACGTTCCATGAACTGCCGGGCAACTGCCTCGGAGCGATGAATATCTCGAGAGCCATGCCGAGAAAGCTGCCGCTGGCGTTGACCCAACGCAGGCGAATGAGTACCGGGCCGTTTCCCAGGTGAACGGCCCCCCGCACATGGGCGATAAACTGCAACCTGCTTCCTCGGGTGGCAGGGACGGTTTGGGCCAAGAAAGCGTTCATTCCTGACAACATGGCAGCGCGAGTGCCCGAGTGAACCAAATCACCTTCTTCGGCGGACACGACAGTGACTCCCTCCGCATGCCAGCCGGTGAGCTCCTTCTCAAACCCGCCGTTTTGAACCCTATTGCGGGTAGAGCGGCGTGCTCGTTTGGTCTTCGGAGTGTTTTGCACGACGTCATGGCTCCTTTCGAGCTTCTCACCTCATTCGTATGTTCTTGGGCGCGATTGGTTCCTGGGGATTATACGACGACTCATGCGAAAACAGGGTTCATCACGCTCGTGACGAAATGAATCAGGAGCATGGAAAAATCGCACAAGGTGGGAGACGTGAAGGTATGGAAAAGAGAACGATGTGCAAACCATGGACAAAGACAACGATGATGCTGTTCATGCTCTTCGTCATACTCTGTCATACGATAACCGCTACAGAAGCACCGCCAGCAAGCGGCGATGCCGTGTCGGCACACAGTGCAATCGTTGAATTGGGCGGAGTCACCGTTTTTCGCTTTGTGGAACCATACAAGGGCATCTCGCCTCACGAGCGAGCGAGCATTATCTACCGTCGCCTCTGGCATGTACTTGATACGACGGCTCCGGAAAAGCGGATCGATCTTATTGATCAGATACGGGTCGGCAACATCAAAAATGACGTGTGCATTTTCATCGGAGATCATCTGATCGTAACCATTGACGACATTCATCCTCGTCTCAATCACGCTTCTCCTCAGGAGCTGGCCAATATCTGGGCTGACAATCTGCGCCGTGGACTGGCGAATTACCTAAGGATTAACGCTCCGTAGGTATTAAGAGGGGCTGTCCCCAAAGGGGGCAGCCCCTCACTTCGTGTCGGACCCCAAAGACCAAGAAAGCTCATCGTCAACTTACAAAAAGCAACACCGGTAGCGCCTGGAAAGGAGAGAACATAAAAGCACCGGAACCGGAGTCTGCACTGGCGTGACCTGAAATCCAAAACTGCCTGGCAGTGAATGCACAGACCATGGATTTGTCTGATCCCAAGCGCCGATGGATTAGGAGAACACGACATTAACCGAAGGCGACGGCTTCGCCGAACTACGAAGACCCGGTATCCGCTTCCGACTCTTTCGCAAACCACAGGCAGCTTCGCACGCCGCTCCTCGAGCAGGGTGACGCCCGCCACGAGCCTCACCCTGCCCGATAAGTCTCAGCGCAGCAACTCGCGCCCTTTGGCAACTGTCTCTTATACACATCT
>LFTP01000044.1 GCA_001513395.1 Clostridia bacterium DTU080 | reverse complement strand
CGGTGAGTAAGACTCGGCACGAGAGTGATTGGCTGACAGCCTTCCCACAAGATACCCCGGGCGAATGTCCGGGGTATCTGGCTTTTGTCGCAGATCACTCTCCGCACGCCTACCGAAGCTCTGATGCAGAGGGCCACAACATCTCCAGCTCAGGCAGCGATGCTCTTTGCGGATGCAGCTGAGCATAGATCTGCCGGCTTTCGGGAGTATAAAAAGCCCACACACTGTCGTCGAGGATTTCCAGACACCCTTCGATGCCTAAAGAGAAGTACGTGTCCGCTTTGAAGACCTTGCCCCAGCAATGAGACAGACGGCCAAAGACACCGTCGATGGCCCCGGGGGAGTGTCCAAATGCCACCCTGGTGAGGCCGAAACTGGCCAACAAACGATCGACTGCAGCTTCGCCCTGATTCATCCAGCCCCGTGTCGAGATCGGGCTTTCCAGTCTAACATGCGGCACCAACAAAGGATGGTTCCATTCCCGTCTCCGTAAGAGCGTGCTAAAGGCCTCGTTCAGCTCATCTATCCCGCCGGAAAAACCGCAAGGCGGACCACCGTGAAAGAATCCCCACCCGCCTATTCTCTTTGCCACTGGCAGGGCTTCTAACCAAGCCAGAGTGCCGTCCCGCTCCAAAGCCGCGCGAAGCAGCCTGATCGCGGTCAGCGTTGTCCTCTGATTTATGGCCTCACATTTGGCGACATAATCCGATGGGTATTCAACGCTGCCCGAGCTTATGTAGCTGTCTTGGAAGCTGCGTCGGATTTGTGATGTAGTCAGCCGAGGGATGGCTTCTTCCGTCAAGAATCGCTTCAAGACCGGATTTTCATCAGCCCAACTCCACGCCGTCTCCCACTGTAGTTCGGCGTCTTCATCCGCCAAGGTTCGCAGCAACAGCAACTCGTGGTTGCCCATCAAAGCTGTGACGTTGGCACCGGCCTCACGTTGCAAGGATTGTACGAGCTTGACAACACCACATGAAGCGGCCCCTTCGTCCACCATGTCTCCGCACAAAACCAATTGCACATCCGAACCGGCCCGCCACCGCTGTCGTTCGTCGATTAACTCGGTCATCCGCAACACCCGGCACAAGCCGTCCAGACAGCCGTGTACATCGCCGATGACCACGATCCGCCGCCGAGATCTCCCGCGCAAGCGGTGATAATAAGACTTCAGTGTTGAGACGTCCATAGCCCGGTTCCCCTCACTGTTGACCGACTGGTTTTAATATACACCCTGCGGACCCGACACGAACACCAAGAAAAGCTCGCCGCCACAGATGAGCGACGAGCTTGTTAGTTCAGGGTGCCTACGCTTGGACCTTGAGACGTTGCCCGGCCCAGATGTCGTAGTCAAGCAGTCTATTCCACTTGATCAACTGTTCAACGGTTACATCATAGTCGTTGGCGATGCTCCACAAACTCTCACCGGTCTGAACGACATGCACGCCTTTCGTGGCCACAGGAGCCGGCAGCAAAACGACTCCCTTGACCCGGATTCTTTGCCCTACGTACAGTTTATTCGGGTCCAAACCGGGATTGAGCTTCAACAGTGTTTCAATAGTGGTGTTGAAACGCTGAGCCAGAGTCCACAGAGTCTCGCCGGTTCTCACCGTATGGAAATCGTCGGTTTCTTTCTCCTTTTTCTTGTCCCCCTGCTTGTTGCTCTCTTCTTTCTTCGATGGCGTAGCAGGCGCTGACGAAGCTTTGTTAATCGTTGTCCAGCGATTAACCAACACCGTACCGTGCTGGTTGATGACCTGGTAGTTGATCTCACCCTCGGGAATGTCCGGGCGCGGCAATACCA
This sequence comes from Clostridia bacterium DTU080, assembly GCA_001513395.1. Taxonomy (GTDB): domain Bacteria; phylum Bacillota; class Limnochordia; order DTU080; family DTU080; genus DTU080. The sequence continues at coordinate 8,971 of LFTP01000044.1, read as the reverse complement.
CTATGTCGAACGGGTAATCCAGCATGGGAGCGGTAATCCGGTCAGTCTTGTCAACATGTGGGTTGAGCATGCCGATGTCAATCAGTATGGTCTGTCCGACTATGCTCACCTGGCCGATCTTTACACGATATCCGGTGGTCGGCACCTCTCCGAGATAGGCGACTATAGCCACATTCTTGGCAAAATCGATCTTGTCCAGTTGCGCCTTCATTTCATCTTTAACGGAGGCGGCGACTCTATCCAGGAAAGCCTCAGCAGTCTTGTCAGACCAGATCATCCGATAGTCTGCGCCGGCACCGCCCTTGCCTTCCCACTTCCAAGTCCGGAATCGCTCATTCGTAGTACTGATGATCAGCATGTTGCCCCGATCGGCGGCAGCGGCATAGAACAGCAGAGAAGACCCAATGATCAGCAAGACAATGAGAATCAACGATGAGAATCTCTTCAAATCGTAGCCCCCTTTGTCTGCATTCTAACATCCTCCGGCCTGATACCCGAACGTTGGTTTGTGGGAAAACATGAAAACATCGGCATAGATGGATCCAGTGGGGGAAAGCATCAGGTTTCCTCGGCCTCCCGACCCGCGGGCTACCCCCAGAGTGAAGTGGACGTGGATCCGGGATGACGATCAGAAGTCTCACCAAGAATAAAGCTTAGATCGGAAAGACAGACTCCGGCCCCCGCGGTAAGACTTGTAGACCGCTGTGTGATTCTAGCCCTGTCAATCACAACTTGTTCCTAAAAAGACAGCCCCACCCGTCACTTGCATGTGTGACGGATGGGGGCTGTTTGACGCATCTGATCATCGGTTGAGGCTCGCCCCGAGAGGCTACGGGTTTACACTGTTGTACCCTGGCAGCGTTTTCAGCAGGTCCGCCAGTACCCGTCATACCAAGAGGTTCCCGGAACAGCAGCCACAAGAATCCGGGAAAGCCAAGCAGCTCGCTTCAGAGTCTGCTCTGTCAGATCCCGGCTAGACACTGCGTCATCGGTCACCAGACGAAAGGAGCCTCCCTGAGATAGCCATTTATTGCACCCTCAATCTCAGCCATGGCTTGCCTTGCCTCTTTCTCGCCGGCAGCGATGGATCTGAGAGCTCCCATGAACAGAGGTTGGATGTTAGGCCAGGCCGGAGATACCAAGATCGGTACATCCCAGAAGTATGCACTGCCGCCCAGAATCGTTGTTTGCACATTCGCCGGACGCAAAGACAGGCGATTACTGATCATCTCAACCCACTTGCTCGTGTAGGCGCGATGCACCACAGGTGAGTTTCCGGATCGAAGATTGGACCAATGCATAACTCCTTCGTCAGCCGTGAAGTACTTGATGAACTCCCAGGCTGCATCCGGATTCTGGGAAGTCCTGCTGATCGCCCAACCATTGATGCCCCCCTGCATAGCGGATTGAGTTCCCCACGGCATCGGGGCAACGGCCAATCCGTACATCTGGGGATCGACTGCGAACCGACCCGGTGTCTGACCGATAACCATGGCCGGCTGTTCACCTTGGGGTGCTCCGACCCTCGGAATCACACCATGAACCAAAGCTAAATCGGCCCATTTCGTGAAGGCATCGACCACCTCTGGCGAAGTACCGAGGAAACGGTTGGTGAAAGGATCAACCCATCGCTGGCCCCAGATGCCCATGTACAATCCACCATGCCACGTAGGAGAGGCCAATCCATAGCGATCGATCTGACCGTCGCCATTAATGTCTCTCGTCAACCTCTTGGCGATCTCGACGAAACTATCCCATTGCAGATCCGGATGATTCCACTGCGTCGGCAAAAGATCCAGACCCGCCTCACGAAAGGCGTTGGCGCTGTACCATAGCACGGTACTGGATACCTCGTACGGAATGGAGTAGCGATCCCCCGTGGGCTCGTACAACCAGTAATTGATCACCGGATCCGGAAAGGCAGAAACATCAAATCCGTCTCGTTCAATGAATTGATTGAGCGGCATGGAGAACCCCAACGCCATGGCCAAATAGCCTCGTGCCTGGTCAACTCTGAACACGTCAAAGGGTAATCCGCCGGCGATCATGGTGCGCAGGCGCGTCTCGAACTCAGCCCAGGTAGTTGCCAGCACCTCGACCTTGATACCCGTCTTCTTCGTGAACTCCTCCGCGGCCTGAACCGTCCCTGTAATACTGGACGTAGCATCAATCACGACAATCTGTTGACTGGCTTGGAGAGGAGTCGCAACCAGAGTCAGTACAGCTATGAACGATATGAGACCGGCGAACAACGAACGCTTCTTCATTGGCGTCAATCCCTCCGCTCAGTTGTCGAGTACCTTCTTCTACGGTCGTGTTCCGCTCATCTATTATTTGGCCAAAGCATATAAGACACCTGCTACCCACCCAAACACAAAGAGGTAAGATCAGGCGCCGGGCCGAGCTGAACAGCTATGTGACGCGACTGCGACCAAGCAATCCATCAAGCAACTGCAAGCGAAAGGTCGGCTGACGAAAAAACGATCATCACGCGGATCACGTCTGAATGGGCGGAGAGTCATACCCGGTAACACATACGCCGGTCGGTGATTTATCGCTGAGCCCACCACTCGACCAAATAGGCATTGATTTGTCTTGCAATCTCGGGAAGCGCCGTGGCGACCGGTACCCTTCCGGCCACCATGTCGACATAGATCGGATTGGCTCCGCTCAGATAAGCGGAGGTGATATACGGCGCGGCCGGATGGTCCAGATGGAAACGTTTCACGAAGTCCATGGATCTCACCAGAGCATTGAGGCTATAGGGTGGGGTCACCTGATTCAGAAACGCTTTGGCCTGCCGGATTTGTGAAGGGATCACTTGACCAAGACTGGCAATCTGTTCCATGACATCGGGCGTAAACAGCCAGCACACAAAATCCTTGGCAATCTCCGGATTCTTCGAGTCCTTGTTGATCATCCAAGACTCAAAGCCTACCCACGCGGAGTCATAGCGCACACCGTTTTTGACCAAGCCGGGATACTCCACCACGTCCCAATCGAAACGACAGTTGAGCCGACCGCTGGGCAAGAAAAAGACTCCGATCTGATACATGGTCACTTTCTGATCATAAAACATCTGAGCCGAGCTTTGCGGAGCACAGACGCCGAAAACACCGTTTTGGAGGTCGACGGCGAACTGGGTAGCTTCGATTGACACAGGATTGACAAAGGCCACCTGTCTAAGATCTTCCGAGTAGAAGTCCCCCGCTTGCGTCCAAGTGTGATGAAACCCTGGAAACGGAGTGATGGCCCACGTCTCAGGAGTGCCGTCACCGTCTTCATCTTTGGTGAGCCGTTTTCCCAGCGTCACGATATCTTCCAAGACCCATGTACCGGTGGGAAAAGGCACACCGGCGGCACTGAACTGATCTCTGTTATAGGCCAGGGCGTTGGGATTGACTCCATATGGAAGCGCGATCTGCCTTCCCTCCCAAAGAAAATTCCTGAGAACACTCGGGTGAATGGCAGCCACATTCTTGTCTTTGACCACAAGATCATTAAGAGGCAACAGCAGATCAACAAAGGACCAGAGAGCGCCGCCTATCCACATAACATCGGCACCCGCGCCCCCGGCGATCCAAGTGAGCAATGTCTGCGCGTAATTACCGGACGGGTAGACATGTTCGATCTCTACGTCAGGGTTGGCAGCCATGTACTGGCTGGCCAACTTGTTAAACAGCTCCATGCGATCCGGTTGACCACAACACGTCGTCCACATGATCTTGGTTTTTTGGGCTCCGACAGGACCGATCACACACACCCACATCAGCAGCACGGCCAAGAAGAGAGCTAGGCGCTTTCGCACTTCGGATCCCCCCACATTCTGAGTTTAGTATAAAATCTGTTCGCCGTATTAAGCAGGGTTTCCTATACGCAATTGGCACTTTTTATGATGAAGACGTGAATTCCGGAATAGAGATGATGAAGAGACCGGCAACGGCCATCCTCTTTTCCGTAAGGATAGGGCGGTCCAGCCAAGACTAACCGCCGATAAAAGAGGATAGCTCAGTGCTGATTGTCAGGGGCTTAGAGACATGACAGCCGTGCTTTCTAGCGATCAATGTCGAATCATGGCCGCACACGGAGCTCTTTTATCCATCGAGGTATGCCTTGATGTGCTCGATGGCTGTCTCCTCTGCGATCTTCGCCTGGCGAAGAAGCCCTGCGGCTTCTCGCAGTTCATCTGGTAAACGTCGCCCGTCCTTGGACAGTGTTCTCCACACGTCACTGAGGTGATCAACGACCTCATCGTAGGCGCGAGTTGCGTCCTCCAATGGCTCAGTATTACCCAGTATACCTGTAACCAGATCCATGTAACGCCTGGCGTAGTACCTGGCAGCCAGATAGGTCCCGGCATAGTACCGGAGCATCCTCTGCTCACCGCCGTGAGCAAGTCTCTCCAGAGCAACTGCCCACGTCTCATATGCGGCCGGACCGTCCTGGTACGCCGGACGCTTCAGCCACTCACCTTGTTCAGCATGACTGACTGCCGTCTTCAGGGAGTTTAGTGCGGCTTGCCGTCGGTCGGCGTTACTGGACCCTTCGATGATCGTGACCGACAATATCGGTATGTCTCTTTGTCCAAGCTGTTCGTACTTCAGTTGTGCAGGTTGTCCAAGGGCGCTGATCGCAGAGTACTCCCGGACCTCATCGTCATAGCCAACGATGACCCCCCACTCGGGAATGCCAATATCCCAACAGATCGGGACCTTCCCCTCCTGAAGGGCCTCTACTATAGCCTTGTGCGCCACTTCTTGTCGTTGCCTTGCCACAGTCTCTTCGTGCCACACCCGGCTATGGTAATCGCAGTGCCAACCGGCGTTTTTGACACCTTGCGGCAATAGTGACCGATCGAACACGCTCGTAGCACTGGGGCATAGCTCGCAGTGAGCCCAGATTCGAAAGGCCATACCGGATGCACCCACTACCCAGACCGGATCGACTTGCCCCTCCTGAGCTTGGATGGCGGTGAGTGCCGCCTTCGTGTAGGAATGCAGATAACAGGTCGGTATGGGGTCCTCTGCGGCAGCATCAAGATGCCATTCGACGTTGTCAAGCAGGAACTTAGGTGCTGTTTTCATGCATGTTCCCCTCCCGGCGGCAACTCCGGAAATGCCATGCCGCCGATCTACCGAGTCCGCGGATAGGAGTCTCGCGGCGCGCCTGAATGCGGTAAGCTGTTCGCTCGGCTACTATCGTCTCACAGGAAGAAAAGCTACCACTCTGACACCATCTCCGCGGCGCCGACACACCGGATAATCTCGGACCCGGAAAGGTTGTCGGTGACACGTCGTTCTCCCTCGGAACGCAACCTCCTTGAACAAAGCCACAGGCTTTTTCCTGCATAGCCTCACAACGGATTTGGCCGCTGCGACTCCTGACAACCAATGCCTGTACGCGCCTCCAGTCACCGGCTACTGAGCATCAGACATGACCGAAAGCTACGCTGAGGCCAATCCGCAATCCCCCTACCGGAGAAAAAGCGCGCAGCAGTATCACAGGCGGCGTCGTGCCCGGAAAGCCTCTCTCTCATCGGAGGTCAACCGCAACCAAACCGGTAACCAAGACGAAATCCATCGGCGCATTCCGTGGGGGAGTCCGTTAATGAAGACCTCGATATTCCATTTCAGTCTCGAACGATTGGCAACCGCCATAGCCCCCACCCAGACAAGATAGAGCTTGAACTCAGGCAATCCGTGAGCAAACGCTGCGACAGGCAAAGCCAGATGGAAGGGCAACATAAAGACCAGTATCACCGTATCGACCGGTCGAATGGCATATATAGCGAGGCACAAACCAAGCCAGGCTACGATAAGCGTTCCGGATACATAGCCCAGCCTGGCAAGAGCGATGACCACACCCAATGCCAGGACAGAATCGGCTAAAATATCGTGTTCCCCGAGCCAAGAGGGAGGCGCATGCGATCGACGGGCGATCCGACCGTCGATAGTGTCCGTACTCCACAAAAGCAGGCTGTATCGGACCAGCTTCCCAAGAGAATCGGCTGTCTTCTCCCAGGACATCAGCGCCAGGAGAATGGCTCCGATAAGGCGGGAGAGCGTCAGCAGATCCGCCAAGACCCTGGCCCACCACACCGGTTTAGCATGCGACTGAACCACTATGCGGGTGCCGTTTCCTCCGAAGTAATCGCTCATAGGCCACTCATCCCACAACTCGATCTCGCAACGTCTTCCAGCCTTTCAGCGAACCCTGTGTATACTATTAGATACCTTTCCGGGATTTGCCTCCATTCCTCGGATGAGCAGCTGGTACAGGCAGTCTCACGAGGCCATCCGTTTTGCACATCTTCGGCTCAGAACACAAACAAACGACCAGGCTGCGAAGACGCATCCTACAGGTTTTTACCCCTAAACCTTGAAGTAACACGTTGCGTGGAGAGCGTGATCGAACACTCCGCCCCTCAAACAAGGTCTCATGGAGGATCTTCTCACAGGAAAAGCGCGTGTTCCCGTTCCGGAGGAGGAGATGTCATGAACAGTGAACATGGTTGGCGCATAGAGGGCAGCGCTCGCTGCGCACGAGAACTCTTGGATAATGCCAGATATACCATCGACTACTATCAGCGCGAATACGCTTGGCAAGAGCGGCAGACCCGAGAACTAGTCGAAGACTTAACGAGCAAATTTCTCGATTTCTACGAGCCCAGCCACGAACGGTCGCGAGTTGAACAGTACGGACACTACTTCTTGGGCTCCATCGTCATCAGCAACAAGCGTGGCCGCAGGTATATCGTCGACGGCCAGCAGCGGCTGACCACGTTGACATTACTTCTCATTCACCTACACCATCTCCAATCTCAGCAGCCAGAGGGAGCCCAAGGACGCGATCTTCGCAGTCTCATATACTCCGAGAAATTCGGCACCAAGAGCTTCAACTTAGATATAGAAGAGCGAGTGCCAGTCATGCACGCGCTACTTAACGGCGAACGGGTTGACGTCGACGATCAGCCCGAGTCGGTGCAAAACATCGTCGCCCGCTACAACAACATAGCTGACCACTTCCCGGAGGAGATCGCGGGACACGCACTGCCCTACTTCATCGACTGGCTCATTGAAAACGTACACTTTGTTGAGATCGAGGCGTACTCGGACGAAGACGCCTACACCATCTTTGAGACGATGAACGATCGAGGCCTTTCTTTGAGCCTGCCGGACATGTTGAAAGGTTACGTGCTGGCCAGCATTCACGGCGAACAGAACCAACGCGCAGCCAACGCCATTTGGCAATCCGCCATGCAACGACTAAAGCAACTGGGTCCGAGCGAAGACGTCGACTTCTTCAAAGACTGGCTGCGAGCGCGTCATGCTCAAACCAGCCGAGACTATGAGCGGATTGGATCGGAATTCCACAGGTGGATCCGCGATCGAAAGGACTTGCTCGGTTTAAGCAGCTCCGAATCCTTCATCCGTTTCGTCCAGCGTGATGTGGACTTCTATGCGCGTCAATTTGCCGCCGTCAGAAGGGCGGCTCGCGAGATGACACCGGGATGGGAGTCCATCCGGTACAACGAAGACCGGGGTTTTACACTGCAGACCCAGCTGATACTAGCCCCCCTATCACCCGATGATTCACCCGAAGACGTGCGCAAGAAAATCGCTTTAGTCGCCGATTTCATCGACATATGGCTGGCGCGGCGGGTGTGGAATTTCCGCTCCATCGCCCATTCGTCTGTCCGGCGCATCATATTCGCGTGGACCCGCGACATCCGAGATCTCAGCGTGGCGGAGCTGTCAATGTACTTGCGCCGACAACTGGACGAGCAACTCGAGAGATTCGCTCGGCAACCGCGTCTGCGACTGCATCAGCAAAACTATCGACAAATCCGGCATATCTTGGCCCGAATCACCCATTGGCTTGATGTGCAATGCGGTCTGGCTTCGCACTTCGATGATCTGGTATCCGAGGGCAGAGCGCGACCATTTGAGATCGAGCACATCTGGGCGGATCGATACGATCGGTTTGCGGATCTCTATCCCCATCCGAGCGACTTTGACGAGGCCCGCAATCGCATCGGCGGTTTGCTGCTCCTTCAGCGAGGACTAAACCAAAGCTTGAGCGACGCGCCGTACGAGCAAAAGCGTAACGCCTACGTCAGTCACGGGCAGAACTTACTGGCCCGCAGCCTGCATCCGCTGGCTTACGAGAATAACCCGGCCTTCCTCAAACTGATTGACGTAACGGGACTGCCTTTCAGGCCCTATGAGCGCTTCGGTCCCGATGAGCAAGCCGAGCGGCAGGAGTTGTACATCCGAATGGCCGAGTGGGTGTGGAATCCATCCCGACTCGACTTAGACGGCGAAAAGCCACCGGTGCCCGAGCCAATCAATGATCCTGAAGAGATTTCCGCCGACGGGGCCGACAAACCGATGCGCGGCGAGGCCCGGCTTCGCTTCTGGACGGAGCTGTTGGAGCATGCCAAGACACATTCAGGCCTCCATGCCAACATCTCACCGAACCGCTTTAATTGGATCGGCTCACGACGGCACGGCCAATGGTGGAACTACAATGTACTCCAAGACGAAACTCGGGTCGAGCTTTACATAGACTCGCCCGTTGCGGAGGATAACAAGGCGTTATTTGACGCCCTTTTAGCTCGTAAGGAAGAGATCGAAACCGACTTCGGCGAATCGTTGACTTGGCAAAGGTTGGATGACAAGCGAGCGTGTAGGATAAGCTTCACTGTTCCCGGCGGCTGGGCCGACGAGTCTACGTGGCCTAACGCCATAGATTCTGCCGTAGAGGCTATGAATCGACTGTACCGCGCCCTGGCTCCTAGAGTCAAAGCTATCCGCGGGGAGTGATTGTGCTTTGGTATGGCCGGCGGATACGAATATGAACTCGTCGAGCGCCCTTTTATCGATCGGCTCGTAGGCATGGCCTGCAAGCACAAATCCGGCGACAAAGATGATCCAAGAGCAACCCGTATCGCCCAAGCAGTAAACGCTCC